>NZ_WIVZ01000027.1:0-79485 GCF_009600325.1 Pseudomonas sp. FSL R10-2189 | reverse complement strand
TTGACAGTGGTCGCCCGTCCGGTGGCTGCGCTCAATGCTCACTTGTACAGCGGCGCACGTCTGCTGGTGCTGAGCAATGACGGCAGCAGCCCGGCCACGGTTGCGGCGCTGTTGCGCGAACGCGGCTTTGGCCCGAGCCGCATCAGTGTTCTGGAGCACCTGGGCGGCCCGGCCGAACGCCGCGTCGAGGCCAGCGCTGACGACTGGAACGACACGCCCGTCGCGGCCCTGAACCTGATCGGCATTGAATGCATCGCCTCGGCCAACGCGCAGCCGTTGTCCCGCGTGGGCGGCTTGCCGGACAGCGCCTTCCAGCACGATGGCCAACTGACCAAGCGCGATGTGCGCGCCATCACCCTCGCCCGCCTCGCGCCCTTGCCGGGGCAACTGTTGTGGGACGTGGGCGCAGGCAGCGGCTCGATTGGTATTGAATGGATGCGCACCTACCCGAGCTGCCGGGCCTTGGCCATCGAAGCTGACAGCGGCCGTCAGCAACTGATCGAACACAACCGTGACGCGCTGGGCGTGCCGGGCCTGCAGCTAATTCGAGGCAAGGCACCGCAAGCGCTGGAAGGCCTGGAGCGCCCGGACGCGATTTTTATCGGCGGCGGCGTCACCCGCGAAGGCGTGCTCGACACCTGCTGGCAGCAACTCAAGCCCGGCGGGCGACTGGTGGCCAATGCCGTCACCCTGCAAAGCGAAACCCTGCTGATGAGCTGGCGCGAACGCCATGGCGGCGAGTTGACGCGCATACACGTCGCCCAGGCCCAACCGCTGGGCGACTTCGACACATGGCGCCAAGCGCTGCCCATTACCTTGTTAGAGATGACCAAACCCTTTGATGCGTGACGAAACCGCCGAACAACCCGCGCCCCTGCGCAGCGGCCTGACCACCGGCAGTTGCGCCACGGCCACCAGCCTGGCCGCCGCCCGGCTTTTGCTCAGCGGCGTCAGCCATGACGCCGTGGAAATCACCCTGCCCAAAGGCAAAGTGGTAACCATGCGCCTGGAGTTCTGCCGCACGCAGGCCGATGGTGCCGAAGCCGGCACCCTCAAGGACGCAGGCGACGACCCGGACGTGACCCACGGCGCGCTGCTGTACTCACGCGTTCGCCTGCTGCCTGACGCAGGCATCGTATTCGTCGCAGGCCAGGGCGTTGGCACGGTCACCCGCCCCGGTCTGGTGCTGCCCGTGGGCGAACCGGCGATCAACCCGGTGCCACGCAAAATGATCACCGATCACCTGCAGCAACTGGCCGCCGAACACCACTATCACGGTGGCTTTGAAGTGACCGTCAACGTTCAGGACGGCGAATCGCTGGCCCTCAAGACCATGAACCCGCGCTTGGGCATTCTCGGCGGCCTGTCGATTCTGGGCACCAGCGGCATCGTCCGGCCGTTTTCCTGTGCCGCGTACATCGCCTCGATCCACCAGGGCATCGACGTGGCCAAGACCAACGGCTACCTGCACATCGCCGCCTGCACCGGCAATGCCAGCGAAGACACCATGCGCCGCGTGTATAACCTGCCGGAGATCGCGCTGATAGAAATGGGCGACTTCGTAGGCGCGGTCCTCAAGCACCTGCGCAAAGTTCCTGTGGATAAGTTGAGCCTGTGCGGCGGTTTCGGAAAAATCAGCAAACTGGCCGCAGGCCATATGGATTTGCACAGCCGCCATTCCAGCATCGACTTGCCGCAACTGGCCGAATGGGCGGCTGCCGTTGGCGCTGCCCCCACGCTGCAAGAGGCCATCCGCCAGGCCAACACCAGCCAGCAAGCCCTGGCGATGTGCAGCGCGCAAGGCATCGCTCTGGGTGATGCGGTGTGCCAGCACGCGCTGGACTTCGCCCGCAGCGTGGTACCGGCGTCGGTGCAGGTAGAAGTGTTTGCCATTGACCGCCAAGGCGCCGTTGTCGGCCATGCCGGAGAGTTTGCATGAAACGTATTTTATTGCTCGGCGGCGTCACCGAAGCACTGGCCATTGCCCGCACCCTGGGCCCGCAACACGTTTACAGCCTGGCCGGTGTCGGCCGCGTGCCTACCGATCTGAGCTGCGAAGTGCGGGTGGGCGGCTACGGCGGCGCTGAGGGGCTGGCCCACTACATGGGCGAGCACGGCATCGACCTGCTGCTGGACGCCACCCACCCTTACGCCGCGCAAATCAGCCAGAACGCTGCCCGCGCAGCCGCCCTCAGCGGCGTCCCGTGCTGGGCGCTGCGTCGCCCGGCGTGGGCGCCACAAGCAGGCGATGACTGGCGCGAAGTGGCGGATTGGGCCGAACTGGTTCAGGCCCTCACACCCTTCCAGCGCCCGCTGTTCACACTGGGCCGCGAGCCACTGGAACATCTGGACGAAATCCCGCAACAGCAGTTCTGGACCTTACGCGCCCTCGACGAATACCCCGGCAATGAGCGCTGTGACGTCATCGGCGCCCGCGGCCCCTTCCGGATCGAAGAAGAACGCGCACTGTTTGAGCAACGGCGCATCGACGTCCTGATCAGCAAAAACAGCGGCAGCAGCGCCACCGAGCCCAAGCTCGAAGTCGCCCGCGAACGCGGGGTACCGGTGTTGATTCTCAAGCGGCCGGTGCTGCCACAGGTTGATCGCGAGTTTGGGACGGCTACGCAGTTGCTAGAGGCTTTACATCGACTGTAGCTGGCGGATCTTTCTCATTGCCTAAAGGTAACTTATTGGTTACCTTTCTAACCATGACGATCACCGTTGAAGAATATTGCTCACCAGACCAAACCAGCCCTTTCGAGCGCTGGTTTTCGTCATTGGACGCACAGGCTGCTGCAAAAGTGGCTACCGCCATCATGCGAATGGAAATGGGCAACACCTCAAACATCAAGTGGTTTGAAGGTTTGGGGGAATACCGTATAGATTGGGGCCCTGGATATAGAATCTATTTGTTACAAGAAGGTAAGCGTTTGATCATCTTGTTCGGTGGCGGCCATAAATCCAGTCAAACGAAAGATATCAAGCAGGCTAAAAAACTGATTAACGAATACAAAAGCCGTAAACAAGCGACACAAGACACGAGGTAATTCCTATGGCTCTCACAAAAAGCTTCAAACAAACGATTGCTGAGCGAGCCGAACGCGAACCTGCTTTTGCTCAAGCACTGCTCGACGAGGCCGCAACGCTTTTTTTGAATGGCGAACCCGAAATGGCCCGAGTCATTCTTCGCGACCTGGTGAATGCCACGGTCGGATTTGAAAGCCTGGCCAAAGAAACAGCCAAACCAAGCAAGAGCTTGCACCGCATGCTTTCAGTCAGCGGTAACCCAAGCATGGACAATCTGGCCGCCATATTTTCGGTCATGCGCAGTAACCTTGGCGTTGAAATAGAAGTGCACGCAGTACCAGCACATTAATTAACGCGACATTTCGCCACACACACGGCCTTTTTACTTACGCAGGCCATTCAGGCTAAATAGCCGCCTTGATCGCTTCACTCATGGAATGTGTCATGTCCCGACAACGGTTTGCATTTGCCTGGATCGCCTGCTTCGCAGTGCTGTTCAACATGCTCGCCATGTCGATGGGCGGGGCCATGGCATCCACTGGCAGCGAGCCGGCCGAGCAGGTGATGTGGAGCAGTTTCTGCACCTCGACGGGCACCAAGATGGTGGCCGTGTCGCTGGGCAAGTTCGACACCGCCGACAGCCAGAAAGACGATCACTCAAACATGCAGCATTGCTGGTGCTGCTCAGGCTCGGCACCGCTGGTGGCGCTGCCCGCGCATATCCCCACGCTGTATTTCGCCGCGATTGAACGTGGCCATAGCCAAGTCCCCGATCACCTCAAACGGCCCACCCCGCGCCAGCAATGGCCGAGCCTTAACCCCCGCGCTTCCCCTCTGGTCTGATTCGCCCTCGCAACCTTTTTGCGCCTGAATCATTTCGGAGAATGACCATGTTGAACCTGTCACTGTTCAAGCACGCCGTTATTGCGGCGGCTTTGTTGTTGCCTGCCTGTTTTGCCAACGCCCACGAATACAAAAGCGGTGATCTGAAAATAACCCACCCGTGGTCGCAAGAGCTGCCACCCAATGCACCCACCGTGGCCGCGTACTTTGTGATCCATAACACCGGCAGCACCGCCGACCGCCTGCTCAGCGCCGACACCCCGATTGCCGGGGGCGCCGAACTGCACCAGCACGTGATGCAGGGCGACCTGATGCGTATGCAGCCGGTGACGGACGTCGTCGTTGCCCCCGGTGGCACGGTGACCTTCGGGCCGATGGCGTACCACGTAATGCTGGTCGACATTAAAGACCGCAGCCTGCTGCAAGACGGCAAACGCTTCCCGCTGACCCTGCATTTCGAGAAAGCCGGTGACATACCGGTTGAAGTCTCGGTGCAAAAACAGCCCCCTGAAGACAACATGGAACACATGCACGCTCACTAACGACCCCGGTTTTTGAGCCCCATGCGCGCCCCTCGCGCCAGGCACTCCATGTCGCAAGTTCGCGGCAGTTGGCTGAGCCTGTTTGCCATGCTGATGATTTTTATCGGCCCGCTGATTTCCCAAGCGGTGCCGATGAATCATCACGGCTCCATGTCGATGCCAATGTCCATGGAGATGGGCATGGACATGTCGGCGCACGGCGAACACGCCGGGCATCACGCGCCGTCTGCCGAGCACCATGCACTGTGGGAAAAATGCGGCTACTGCACGCTGCTGTTCAGTTGCCCGGCCCTGCCGCACACCGCTGACATCACCCTGTTCGACTCGCTGCGCCCCAAAAGTTATCTGGCACAGCCCACACGGTTGGGGCATGCGCAACAACCGATCTTCCCCGGCGCCCGCGCTCGGGCGCCTCCGGCATTCGTTTAAGCACGTTCACAACATCCTCTACCTGGCCGACCTGCAGGCGCTGCTTTAGACAGCCGCAGGGCGTCGGCCGTGTTGTTTTCGCTTGAATACTGGAATGCCTATGTCCCGCTTTACTGCTGCCTCCCGTTTGCCTCACGCCCACACAGTGCTGCCGTTTGCCCTGAGCACACTGTGCTGCGCGTTGCTGGCACCCGCCGCCCTGGCCGCCGAGACACTTGACGAGCACGCCGCACACACCAATGAAATCAGCCCGCTGGTGATTACCGCCATCGCCCCCAGCTCGCCGCTGACCATCGTCACCAACCCCAAAGATCCGCGCCAGCCAGTGCCCGCCAGCGATGGCGGGGATTATTTAAAGACCATCCCGGGCTTTGCCCTGATCCGCAATGGCGGCACCAACGGCGAGCCGATCTTGCGCGGCATGTTCGGGTCGCGACTCAACATCCTCACCAATGGCGGCCAGATGATCGGCGCCTGCCCCGGCCGCATGGACACGCCAACCTCGTATATCGCCCCCGAAACCTACGACAAACTCACCGTCATCAAAGGCCCGCAAAGCGTGCAGTGGGGGCCGGGTTCGTCAGCAGGTACGGTGCTGTTTGAGCGCGAGCCCGAGCATTTTGGCGAGCTGGGGTCGCGCATCAACGCCAGCGTGCTGGCAGGCTCAAACGGGCGTTTCGACAAGACCCTCGATGCCGCCGTCGGGGGCACGCAGGGCTACCTGCGGGTCATCGGCAACACCGCCCACTCCGACGACTACAAAGACGGTGACGGCCACACCGTGCCGTCGCGCTACGACAAGTGGAACGGCGACGTCGCCCTCGGCTGGACCCCGGACGCCGACACCCTGCTCGAACTCACCGCAGGCAAGGGCGATGGCGAAGCTCGCTCGGCCGGACGTGGCATGGACGGCAGCCAGTACAAGCGTGAAAGCCTCGGTCTGCGCTTTGAAAAGTCCAACATCGGCGACGTGCTCGACACGCTCGAAGCGCAGGTCTACTACAACTACGCCGACCACGTGATGGACAACTACACACTGCGCACCCCGTCCGGCACCGGCATGATGGCCGGGCCCATGGGCGTTAACGTTGACCGGCGCACCCTCGGCGCACGCATCAAGGCCACCTGGCGCTGGGCCGATGTGCAGTTGATCAGCGGCATCGACGCGCAAACCAACGAACACCGCACTCGCTCCGGCATGGGCAT
Organism: Pseudomonas sp. FSL R10-2189; assembly: GCF_009600325.1. NCBI lineage: Bacteria > Pseudomonadati > Pseudomonadota > Gammaproteobacteria > Pseudomonadales > Pseudomonadaceae > Pseudomonas > Pseudomonas sp. FSL R10-2189. Next base: position 73,438 of record NZ_WIVZ01000027.1, on the reverse strand, counting down.
CGACACCTACAAGGCGCAGAACTGGACCAAGGACGCCGACTTCCACAACTACGGCGCCTTTGCCGAGTTGACCTGGTACGCCGCCGAGCGTGATCGCGTGATCACCGGCGCCCGTCTGGACCGCGCCTCGGCCAAGGATTTCCGGGCCCGGCTGGGCTCGGGGATGATGAGCAAACCCAACCCGACCCAGGACAAAACCCGCGCCGACACGCTGCCCAGCGGCTTCGTACGTTATGAACATGACATGGCCAACAGCCCGACCACGGTGTACGCAGGCTTGGGCCATGTGCAGCGCTTCCCGGACTACTGGGAACTGTTTTCGCCCAACTCCGGCCCGGCCGGTTCAGTGAACGCCTTCGACGCCATCAAGCCTGAGAAAACCACCCAGCTCGACGTTGGCCTGCAATACAAAACCCAGGACCTCGAAGCTTGGGTGTCGGCCTATGCCGGGGTGATTCACGACTACATCTTGTTTGACTACACACAAACCAGCTCCCAGGCGCAAAACATCAACGCCCGCATCATGGGCGGCGAATTGGGCGCCGCGTATCAACTGACCGAGCACTGGAAGGCCGACGCGACCCTGGCCTACGCCTGGGGCAAAAACACCACGGACGGTAAAGCCCTGCCGCAGATGCCGCCGCTGGACACCCGCCTCGGCCTGACCTACAGCGAAGACGACTGGAGCGCTGGCGCCCTGTGGCGTGTGGTTGCACGCCAGGACCGCATCGACCGCAACGCGGGCAACGTGGTCGGCAAGGACTACGGCAAGAGCGCCGGCTTTGGCGTGTTCTCGTTGAACGGTGCGTACCGCATCAACAAAAACCTCAAGGTCAGCGCCGGGGTCGACAACCTGCTGGATAAAACCTACAGCGAGCACCTGAACATGGCGGGCAACGCCGGGTTTGGCTACCCGTCAAACGACCCGACCGCGATCAACGAACCAGGCCGCACACTCTGGACCAAGGTTGATGTGAGCTTCTAACAGCACCTTCCCCTGTAGGAGCGAGCTCGTCTCGCGATCTTTTAAAAATCAAAAGATCGCGAGGCAAGCTCGCTCCTACACCTGATGAATTCTTTGCGGAGCCGCTCCTGATGAGCCAACCCACACCATCGTTTTACAACCTGGCCTGGCGCTGGCATTTCTATGCCGGGCTGTTTGTCGCGCCGTTCATGATTCTGCTGGCCCTGACCGGGATTATTTACCTGTTCAAACCCCAGCTCGACCCATTGCTCTACGACCACCTGATCAACGTCAGCCCCGGCCACCACCGACTCAGTGCCGACGACCAGTTGCAGCGCGTGCAAGCCACTTATCCACAGGGTCATATCAGCCAGTACCTGCCGCCGATCAACCCGGAGCGCAGCGCGCAATTTGTGCTCAGTAATGCCGGGCGCCAGCTCAATGTGTTTATCAACCCGTACAGCGGCGAAGTGCTGGGCGAGCAAGACGCCAAGCTCAACCTGCAAGCCGTGGCCCGTGCCCTGCACGGCGAATTGATGATCGGCACCCTCGGCGACCGGCTGGTGGAACTCGCCGCTGGCTGGGGCGTGGTGCTGGTGGTGTCCGGCTTGTACCTGTGGTGGCCGCGCGGGCAATCTGCGGCGGGTATCTTGTGGCCGCGCTTGAGCCGTCGCGGCCGGGTCTTGTGGCGCGACCTGCATGCCGTCACCGGGTTCTGGGGCGCAGCCTTGCTGTTGTTCATGCTGATCAGCGGTATGACCTGGACCGGTTTTTGGGGCAAGCAATACGCCGACCTGTGGAACCAGTTCCCCGCCGCTATGTGGAACAACGTGCCCCAATCAGACGTTGAAGCCCGCACCCTGAACAGCGCCGCCCGCCAGACCGTGCCCTGGGCCATGGAAAACACACCGATGCCGGTGTCCGGCGCGCACGCCGAGCACATGGCCCACGGCGCTCACACGTCTGGCCCGGCGGCGCCCGGCATCACCTTGCAAGAGGTGGTCGACACCGCCAGCACGCGCAAGGTCGAACCCGGCTACAGCATCACCTTGCCCACCACGGCGCAAGGCGTGTTTACCATTGCGGTGTTCGCTGACGACCCGCGCAACGACGCCACCCTGCATGTCGATCAATACACCGGCGAGGTCCTGGCCGATGTGCGTTGGCAGCATTACAGCAACGTCGCCCGCGCCACGGAAATGGGCGTGATGCTGCACGAAGGCAAATTGTTCGGTTCGCTGAACCAGATCGCGATTCTGCTGATCTGCCTGATGATCCTGCTGAGTTCGACCAGCGGCCTGGTGATCTGGTGGAAACGCCGCCCCAAAGGCGGTCTGGGCGTACCGCCGCTGCGCCATGACCTGCCGACCTGGAAAACCGGGGTGGTGATCATCCTCGCCCTGGCGGTGGCGTTCCCCTTGGTCGGTGCCTCGTTGATTGGCGTCTGGTTGCTGGACCGCTTACTCCTGCTCGTGCGCTCAAAACCTCAACATGAGCGTGCCTCATAGCGGGCATGAAACATCCGAGATGCGCGATCCAGAGATATGTGGATACTGGCACGCCAGTATCACGCGAGAAATTGTTGTTACTGTGTAACAAAACAATTCAAGCTCGATCACCCGCCGCCAGGAGGCAGCGGGCACACCTCCAGAAAAAAGCGACTCACTGCCCTAATGAACAAGTACCTGCTTTCCAGCCTTTGCCTGCTGGTGGTTAACAGCGCCCACGCGGATGACACCGCGCCGTCCCTGATGCTGCCTGCCGCCACCATCACCGCCCCGCAAATCGATGCCGAGAGCGTCGACCTCAAGACCGCCACCACCGCCGGTTCGCGCCTGAACCTCAGCAGCCTCGAAACCCCGGCCAGCGTCGAAAGCCTGACCGGCGCGCAGATCCGCGCCCGTGGCGACAGCAGCGTGCAGGACGCAGTGACCCGCACCACCGGCATCAGCTTCACCGGCTCGCCGGGCAATGGCGGTTCGGCGTACTCGGCGCGCGGTTTTGTCGGCGAAGGCTCGGTCATGCAGCTGTACGACGGCACTCGCATGTACAGCGGCGCGGGCACCGTGACCTTCCCGGTAGATGACTGGTCAGTTGAGCGCATCGACGTGCTGCGCGGCCCGGCGTCGGTGTTGTATGGCGAAGGCGCGACCGGCGCGGTGATCAACGTGATCCCGAAAAAACCGTTCAGCGGCGAGATCGAAAACCACATCCGCGTCGGCTACGGCTCCTACGATCGCCAACAGCAGGCACTGGACAGCGGCGGCTCGCTGACCGACACCCTGAGCTACCGGTTGAACATCAACCACACCCAGAGCAATGGCTGGATCGACCACGGCGACTCTGAAAACACCTTTATCAGCGCGGCCCTGCGCTGGCAGGCCACGGATGATCTGGCGTTCACCCTGAGCCACGACTACGGCGACCAGGAGCCGCAAAACGATTTCGGCGTGCCGTTGATCAATGGCCGTTATCACAAGGGCCTGCGCGACAAGAACTACAACGTCAGTGACGCAAAGCTGCACTACAACGACCAGTGGACGCGCCTGAACAGCGAATGGCGGATCAACGACAACCTGACCGCCACCAACGAGCTGTATTACCTCAAAGCCCAGCGCCGTTGGCAGAACGCTGAAAACCACGCCTGGGACGAGGCCAGCCAAACCCTGCTGCGCGGCGGCTATTTCAGCATCAAGCATGAGCAGGAGCAGGTCGGCGACCGCCAGACCTTCGCGCTCAGCCATGACCTGTTCGGCCTCAAGAGCAAAACCCTGGTGGGCATGGACTACAACCGTATCCACTTCAATTTGCACAGCAACTCGCCGTATCACGACGTGGACGCAGACGGCCAGCCGATCGACCTGTACCACCCGGACCGTGGCCAATGGCAAAGTGCTTCGCCTTACCGCGACCAGTTCACCACCACCACGCAGCAGTTTTCGCTGTTCGCCGAAAACCGCACCGAGCTGACCGATCAGCTGTCGCTGGTGACCGGCGTGCGCCGCGACATGGTGCACCTGGACCGCGATGATTTCTCGGTGGACAACCTCACCACCCGCTCGGACCGCAGCCTCTCGGCCAACAGCTGGAAAGTCGGGCTGGTGTACGAACTGACCCCGGACACCTCGGTTTACGCACAACAAGCCACCAGCGTCGATGGCGTCGGCGGTTTGATTAGCCTGAGCCAGAACCAGCAAAACTTTGGCCTGGCCCATGCGCGCCAGACCGAAGTCGGCTTCAAGCAACTGTTCTGGGACCAGCGCGGCGAGTGGACACTGGCGGCGTATCACATCGTCAAAAAGGATTTGCTGACCACCGACCCGGCCGACTTCACCCGCACGCTGCAAGTGGGCGAACAATCCTCAAAAGGCCTGGAAGCCAGCCTTGATCTGCAACTGCCACACCGCTGGCAGTTCCAGGCCAACGCCGCCATCGTCCGTGCGCAATACGACAAATTCGATCAGGGCGGCGTGTCGTTCAAAGGCAACCGCCCCGCCGAAGTACCGCGCCGTACCGCCAACCTGTGGTTGAGCAAAGCCGTGACCGACGACGTGAACGCGGGCGCCGGTGTGCGCTATGTAGACGCGCGATACGCAGATGTGGCCAACACCGCCGTGCTGCCAAGCTACACCGTGGTGGATGCCACCGTGAGCTGGAAAGCCCTGCCAAAAACCACCCTGGGGCTGCGCGTAAACAATTTGTTCAACCGCCAATACGCCTTAAGCCAATACAATGACGGCCAACAATGGATCATGGGTGAACCGCGTTCGGTCTTCGTTACGGCGGATTACACCTTCTAAGCACATCTAACCCCCTGTAGGAGCGAGCTTGCTCGCGATCTTTTAAAGATCAAAAGATCGCGAGCAAGCTCGCTCCTACAGAGTTCACTCATTGGAATGTTCATGAGCACGCTCACCCTCACCAAACTCGCCTGGACGCCCCTGGGCCACGGCCATTGTCATCACCAGTTCAAGCTGCGTGATGCCAACCTGCACGTGGCGGCCGGTGAGTTTGTGGGGTTGATCGGGCCCAACGGCAGCGGTAAAACCAGCCTGTTGCGCTGTGCTTATCGCTTCAGCAAGCCCGAAGCGGGCGAGGTTCATCTCGGTCCGCACAACCTGTGGCAACAGTCACCCCGCTGGTGCGCCCAACGCATCGCCGTGGTGCTGCAAGAATTCCCTGACGCCTTTGGCCTGACCGTTGATGAAGTGGTCGCCATGGGCCGTACCCCGCACAAAGGCCTGTTTGACGGCGACACCCAGGCCGACCGCGAACTGGCCAGAGACGCCCTCGAATCCGTCGGCCTGCAAGGCTTTGAAGACCACGCCTTCGCCACCCTCTCGGGCGGCGAAAAACAGCGTGTGATCCTGGCCCGCGCCCTGACCCAACAACCCGACCTGCTGATCCTCGACGAGCCGACCAACCACCTCGATCCGCGCTATCAGCTGGAGCTGCTGCAACGGGTCAAGCGCCTGAACATCGGCACCCTGGCCAGCATCCACGACCTTAATCTGGCAGCGGCTTTTTGTGATCGGCTGTACGTGATCAACCACGGCAAGATCATCGCCAGCGGCACGCCGCGCGAGGTGTTGACCGTTGAATTATTACGCAACGTTTTCGGCGTGGACGCGCTGGTCGACGACCACCCACTGTCCGGCTACCCGCGCATTACCTGGATAACCCAACCATGAAGCTGATCCGTCTCGCCCTGTGCCTGGCTGTTTTATTCGGCGCGCAACTGGCTCAGGCCGATGCCACGACCTACCCGCTGACGATTAAAAGCTGCAACCGTGACGTGACCTTCACCCAAGCGCCCAAGCATGCGGTCAGCCACGACATCAACATGACCCAAATGATGCTCGCTCTGGGCCTCAAGCCGCGCATGGCCGGGTACAGCGGCATCAGTGGCTGGAAGTCGGTAACGCCCGAAATGAAGGCCATTCTCGACGGCCTGCCCGAGCTGGCCAGCAAGTACCCGTCGGTTGAAACCCTGCTCAATGCCAACGTTGATTTCTTCTTCGCCGGGTGGGATTACGGCATGCGCGTGGGTGGCGACCTTACGCCGCACACCCTCACCCCGCTGGGCATCAACGTGTATGAGTTGACCGAGTCGTGTGCGTTTGTAATGAAGCGCCCTCCCGCCAGCATGGAAGACACCTACAACGACCTGCGCAACCTCGGCAAAATCTTCGACGTGCAAGACCGCGCCAACGCATTGATCGCACAGATGCAGGCAAAAATCGCCGACGTGCAAAAGTCCCTTCCGGCGTCAAAACCCCGGGTGTTTCTGTATGACAGCGGCGAAGACCGCGCCATGACTTCGGGCAAACTGGGCATCCCCCACGCGCTGATCGAAGCCGCGGGTGGCGATGACATTCTCAGCGACATCGACGCCAGCTGGACCCGCGTTAACTGGGAAACCGTGGTCGAGCGCAACCCCGAGGTCATCGTCATCGTCGACTACAGCGAAGTCACCGCCGAGCAAAAGCAGCGCTTTCTCGAAACCAACCCGGCCCTGCAATCGGTGGACGCCATCAAGCACAAACGCTTTATCGTCATCCCCTACGTGCAAGCTACGCCGGGCATCGACAACGTGCTGGCCATCGAAACCCTGGCCAAAGGGTTTCATCCACAATGATGTCTAGCCGCTACGCCCTGTTACTGATCAGCCTTGGCGCACTGCTGCTGGTGTCATGCGTGGTGTCGCTGGGTTTTGGCCCGGCGCGGGTGCCGGTCGACGTGGTGTGGCACATTTTGCTTAACAAGCTGTTTGGCCTCGGCGAGGTGAGCTGGAGCGCTGGCCAGGAGCACATCGTGTGGCTGATCCGCGTGCCGCGCATGCTGCTCGGCGCCTTGGTAGGTGCAGGTCTGGCGTTGATCGGTGCGGTGTTACAAGCCGTGACCCGCAACCCGCTGGCTGATCCGCACTTGCTCGGGGTCACCAGCGGCGCGACGTTGGGCGCGGTGATTGTGGTGCTGCACGTGGGCGAAATCGTCGGCCTGCTGACCTTGCCCATTGCCGCCTTTATCGGCGCATTGCTGAGCATGTTGCTGGTACTGGCCATCGCCAGCCGCCAGGGGCGTCTGGACAGCGACCGCCTGCTGCTGTGCGGCGTGGCCGTGTCGTTCGTGATGATGGCAGTGGCCAACACCTTGCTGTTTTTGGGTGACCACCGCGCCAGTTCTGCCGTACTGTTCTGGATGCTCGGCGGCCTCGGGCTGGCCCGCTGGGAACTGCTGGCCGTGCCCAGCGCCGTGGTGCTGCTGGGGCTGTTTTTGCTGCTGGGCATGGCCCGCCCGCTGAACGCCTTGATGGCCGGGGAGCAAACCGCCGTGACCCTCGGCCTGAATGCGCGCAATGTGCGGCTCAAGGTGTTCTTGATCGCCTCACTGATGACCGGCGTGCTGGTGGCCATCAGCGGTTCCATCGGTTTTGTCGGCCTGATGATCCCGCACATCGCCCGGCGTCTGGTGGGCGCCGAACACCGGCGATTACTGCCGGTGTCAGCGCTGCTGGGCAGCGTGTTCCTGGTCTGGGTCGATGTCGCCGCCCGCACCCTGATCGCCCCCGAAGACTTGCCCATCGGCGTGGCCACGGCAGCCATCGGCGGGCTGTTCTTTATCGGTTTGATGCGCAAGCGATAACGCTTCCCTCCTCCTGCACCAGCACTGCGCACGCTGCGCACCAAAGCCGACTTCAGGCTCCGAACTGGTGCGCCTGAACTCACAACATTGTCCACAAGCCCCATTACAGAGCCCTCGCACCACTTCGGCACAGCCCTTGCAAAAGACCTCTCCAGCGTCCGTATAGACCATTAGAAAAATCAGACATCTGGAGATCGGCCCATGAAGCGTCGTAGCTTGATCAAAGCGTTCACCCTCTCGGCATCCATTGCCGCCATGGGTCTGACCTGGACGGTGCAAGCCGCCGAGACCATCAAGGTGGGGATTCTGCATTCGTTGTCCGGGACCATGGCGATCTCTGAAACCTCGCTCAAAGACATGGCCTTGATGACCATCGACGAGATCAACGCCAAGGGCGGGGTGAACGGCAAGATGCTCGAACCGGTGGTGGTCGACCCGGCTTCCAACTGGCCGCTGTTTGCCGAAAAGGCCCGCCAGTTGCTGACCCAGGACAAAGTCGCGGTAGTGTTCGGTTGCTGGACCTCGGTGTCCCGTAAATCGGTACTGCCGGTGTTTGAAGAACTCAACGGCCTGCTCTTCTACCCGGTGCAATACGAGGGCGAAGAGATGTCGCCCAACGTGTTCTACACCGGTGCAGCGCCTAACCAGCAAGCCATCCCGGCGGTTGAGTATTTGATGAGCGAAGACGGCGGCAGCGCCAAGCGCTTCGTGTTGCTGGGCACCGACTACGTGTACCCGCGCACCACCAACAAAATCTTGCGTGCGTTCCTGCATTCCAAAGGCGTAGCCGACAAGGACATCCAGGAGGTCTACACGCCGTTTGGTCACAGCGATTACCAGACCATCGTGTCCAACATCAAAAAGTTCTCGGCAGGTGGCAAGACTGCGGTGATCTCGACCGTGAACGGCGACTCCAACGTGCCGTTCTATAAAGAGTTGGCCAACCAGGGCCTGAAAGCCACCGACGTGCCAGTAATTGCCTTCTCGGTGGGCGAAGAAGAACTGCGCGGCATCGACACCAAGCCGCTGGTGGGCAACCTCGCCGCCTGGAACTACTTCGAGTCGGTGGATAACCCGGTCAACAAGAAGTTTGTCGACGACTGGAAAGCCTACGCCAAGGCCCACAACTTGCCGGGCGCTGATAAAGCCGTGACCAACGACCCGATGGAAGCCACCTACGTGGGCATTCATATGTGGGCGCAGGCGGCAGAAAAAGCCAAGTCCACCGATGTCGATAAAGTCCGCGAGGCCATGGCCGGCCAGACCTTCGCCGCGCCGTCGGGCTACACCCTGACCATGGACAAAACCAACCACCACCTGCACAAGCCGGTGATGATCGGCGAGATCCAGGATGACGGCCAGTTCAACGTGGTATGGCAAACCCCAGAACCCATCCGCGCCCAGCCATGGAGCCCGTTCATTCCTGGCAACGACAAAAAACCGGACGCCCCGGTGAAAAGTAACTAACCCCCGGCAGCATCGTTGTGCCGCTGTGGGAGCGGGCTTGCTCGCGAATGTATCGACGCGGTTTCTTGCCAAAACCGCATTGAATGAATCGCGAGCAAGCCCGCTCCCACAGGGATGTTGAGTTGTTTCTATTTGCGCAAGGCTAAAACTATGCCCACTGCCCTTTTTCGTTTTATCTGCGCACTCTTGGTGCTGCTGCCACTGGGCGCTTATGCCGATGACGCCAGCGACTTCGCGGCGGCCAATAATTCGGTGCAGGCCCAACTCCTCGAAAGCTGGGCTGCACAGCCCACCCCAGCCCGTGTTGAACTGATCAACAGCCTGCAACAGGGGCAAGTCACCGTCGACGGCAACGTCAAAACCTTGCGCCTGAACAACCGTCTGCGCGGGCTGGTTGAAACCGCCCTGGCCAGCCACCAACTGCTGGCCGCCGACCCGAAACTGCGGCTGAGCGCCGCCCAGCAATTGCAAAAATCCGCCAAACCGGCGCAGCTTAAATTCCTCGACCAGCAACTGGCAGAAGAAACCGACCACGATGTGCACGCGGCCTTGAGCCTCGCGCTGGCCAATCTGCAACTGGTTGATCCTGACCCCGCCGTGCGCTTGAGCGCCGTGCGTTTGCTCGGTGAAACCGGCGAACCGCTGGCCCGCACCCGCCTTGAAAATCTGCTGCAACCGGACGTCGAAACCAACGCCACGGTGCGTACCGCCGCCGAAACCAGCCTGGCCCAGGTCAAACGCAAACTGCTCATCGGCGACCTGCTCGGCCAAGCCTTCAGCGGCTTGTCGCTGGGCTCGATTCTGCTGCTCGCGGCCCTCGGCCTGGCCATCACCTTTGGCTTGCTGGGGGTGATCAACATGGCCCATGGCGAGATGCTGATGCTCGGCGCCTACTCGACCTATTGCGTGCAGTTACTGTTTCAACGCTTCGCCCCCGGCGCCATCGAGTTCTACCCGTTGCTGGCCCTGCCGGTAGCGTTTTTTGTCACCGCCGCCATCGGCATGGTGCTGGAGCGCACCATCATTCGTCACCTTTATGGCCGCCCGCTGGAAACCCTGCTGGCGACGTGGGGCATCAGCCTGATCCTGATCCAGCTGGTGCGTGTGCTGTTCGGTGCACAAAACGTCGAAGTGGCCAACCCGGCCTGGCTCTCGGGCGGGATTCAAGTGCTGCCCAATCTGGTGCTGCCGTACAACCGCTTGGTGATCATTGTTTTCGCCTTGGCTGTGGTCTTCCTGACTTGGCTGCTGCTGAACAAAACCCGCCTGGGCCTCAACGTGCGCGCCGTCACCCAGAACCGCAACATGGCCGCCTGCTGCGGCGTACCGACCGGGCGCGTGGACATGCTCGCCTTTGGCCTGGGCTCGGGCATTGCCGGGCTCGGTGGCGTGGCCTTGAGCCAGATCGGCAACGTCGGCCCGGACCTCGGCCAGGGCTACATCATCGACTCGTTTCTGGTGGTGGTGCTGGGCGGCGTCGGTCAACTGGCGGGTACCGTGTACGCGGCCTTCGGGCTGGGCATCGCGAACAAGATTCTTGAACCACAGATCGGCGCCGTGCTCGGCAAAATCCTGATCCTGGGGCTGATCATTTTGTTTATCCAGAAGCGCCCGCAAGGTCTCTTCGCGCTCAAAGGACGGGTGATCGACTGATGAATCAGCCTCTGATGCTTACCGCCACACAAAAAGCCGGGCCTACCGTGACCGCACTGGTTGGCGGCCTGATCCTGCTGGGGCTGCTGGCCATGCCGCTGCTCTCGCTATTGCCCGCCGACAGCCCGTTCCAGGTGTCGGCCTACACCCTCACGCTGGTGGGCAAGATCCTCTGCTATGCCATCGTTGCCCTGGCGCTGGATCTGGTCTGGGGTTATGCCGGGCTGCTGTCGCTGGGCCATGGCTTGTTCTTTGCCCTGGGCGGCTATGCCATGGGCATGTACCTGATGCGCCAGGCCTCGGGCGACGCGCTGCCAGACTTCATGACCTTTTTGTCGTGGACGCAATTGCCGTGGTACTGGGTCGGTACCGAGCACTTCTGGTGGGCGATGTGCCTGGTGGTGCTAGCGCCCGGTTTGCTGGCATTGGTGTTCGGCTTTTTCGCCTTCCGCTCGCGGATCAAAGGCGTGTACTTCTCGATCATGACCCAAGCGTTGACCTTTGCCGGGATGCTGTTGTTTTTCCGCAACGAAACCGGCTTTGGCGGCAACAACGGCTTCACCAACTTTCGCAGCATTTTGGGCTTTGGCATCACTGAGCCCGGCACACGTGCGGTGCTGTTTTTCGCCACGGTGCTGTTGCTGGTGGCCAGCCTGTTTGTCGGCTGGCGCCTGGCCCGCAGTAAATTTGGCCGGGTGCTGACCGCGCTGCGTGACGCCGAAAACCGCCTGATGTTCTGCGGCTACGACCCGCGCGGTTTCAAGTTGTTTGTCTGGGTACTGAGCGCGGTGCTGTGCGGCCTGGCCGGAGCGTTGTATGTGCCGCAAGTAGGCATCATCAACCCCGGTGAAATGTCGCCGACCAACTCCATCGAAGCCGCCGTGTGGGTTGCCTTGGGCGGGCGCGGCACCCTGATCGGGCCGCTGCTCGGCGCGGGCGTGGTCAACGGCATGAAGAGCTGGTTCACCGTGGCCTTCCCTGAGTACTGGCTGTTCTTCCTCGGCGCGCTGTTTATCGTCGTCACGCTGTACCTGCCCAAAGGCATCATCGGCCTGTTGAAGAAACGGGGTGAACAATGAGGAACGTCATGCTCGAACCTGTACTCGACCCCAGCAAGGACTCAGGCAGCGGCCGCGACGCCATTGGCTTGGGCCAAGCCGCCGGCAAGGGCCTGAACACCCGCCACGGCACTATCCTGACCCTCGAAGACATCAGCGTCAGCTTCGATGGTTTCAAGGCCCTGAACAACCTCAACCTGTACATCGGCGTGGGTGAGTTGCGCTGCATCATCGGCCCGAACGGTGCCGGTAAAACCACGATGATGGACGTCATCACCGGCAAGACCCGGCCCACCGAAGGCCAGGCCTGGTTTGGTGAAACCCTGGACCTGCGGCAAATGAGCGAAGTGCAGATCGCCCAGGCCGGGATTGGCCGCAAGTTCCAGAAGCCCACCGTGTTTGAAGCCTTGAGCGTGTTCGAAAACCTCGAACTGGCGCAGAAAACCGACAAGTCGGTGTGGGCCAGCCTGCGCGCCACCCTCAGCGGCGAGCAAAAAGACCGCATTGCTGAAGTGCTCGAGACCATTCGTTTGAGCAGCTCGGCGCAGCGTCAGGCCGGGTTGCTGTCCCACGGCCAGAAGCAGTTCCTGGAGATCGGCATGCTGCTGATGCAAGACCCACAGCTGTTGCTGCTGGACGAGCCGGTGGCGGGCATGACCGACGCCGAAACCGAGTTCACCGCCGAACTGTTCAAAAGCCTTGCGGGCAAACACTCGCTGATGGTGGTAGAGCACGACATGGGCTTTGTCGGCGCCATTGCCGACCACGTCACCGTCTTGCACCAGGGCAGCGTGCTGGCCGAAGGCTCGCTGGAGCAGGTGCAGGCGGATGAACGGGTGATTGAGGTTTATCTGGGTCGTTAGATCAAATCCCCCTGTAGGAGCGAGCTTGTCTCGCGATCTTTTAGAAGATCAAAAGATCGCGAGACAAGCTCGCTCCTACAAAGGAATGAAGGAATCTGAACATGCTTCAAGTCGAAAAGCTGCACCAGTACTACGGCGGCAGCCACATCCTGCGCGGCCTGTCGTTTGAGGTCAAAGTGGGTGAAGTCACCTGCCTGCTGGGTCGCAATGGCGTGGGTAAAACCACGTTACTCAAGTGCCTGATGGGCTTGTTGCCCGTCAAGGAAGGCAACGTGCAGTGGGAAGGCAAGACCATCACCACGCTCAAACCCCACCAACGGGTACATGCCGGTATTGCCTACGTACCCCAGGGCCGCGAGATTTTCGGGCGCCTCACCGTTGAAGAAAACCTGCTGATGGGCCTGTCGCGCTTTCCCGGCTCCGAAGCCCGTGAAGTGCCCGCGTTTATCTACGAACTGTTCCCGGTGTTGCTGCAAATGAAGCACCGGCGTGGCGGCGACTTGTCCGGTGGTCAGCAGCAACAACTGGCGATTGGCCGTGCGCTGGCCAGCCGGCCACGGCTGCTGATCCTCGACGAGCCCACCGAAGGCATTCAGCCCTCGGTGATCAAGGAGATCGGCGCAGTGATCAAAATGCTTGCAGCACGCGGCGACATGGCGATTTTGCTGGTAGAGCAGTTCTACGATTTTGCCGAGGAACTGGCCGATCAGTACCTGGTGATGTCGCGGGGCGAAATCGTTCAGCAAGGCCGGGGTGAAAATATGCAAACAGAAGGTGTGCGCGGGCTGGTGACGATTTAATCTGTCACTCTTTCCGGGTAAAAAGTCCTACATATGAATTTGCCTGCCAACATCGCGCTGTTCACCCCCAGCTGGCACGCTGAGCTGGAGCTGGGCTATGGGCGTTTTGGCGACACTACGCGCCCGACCCTGCGCCGCCACCTCGGTCCGCTGCGGGTGCAAAAGCACCTGTACGCCGAAGGCCCCGACGTGTGCCAGCACATCATCGTCCACCCGCCCGGCGGGATTGCGGGCGGCGACCGGCTGGACATCCGCGCCAGCGTCGGGCCCGATGCCTGGGCGCAACTCACCAGCCCCGGCGCAGCCAAGTGGTACCGCGCCGCGGGCCCGGCCTTCCAGAGCGTCGAACTCAACGTGGCCGCAGGCGCGACCCTCGAATGGCTGCCACAAGAAACCATCGTGTTCAGCGCGGCCCAGGCCGACATCAGCACACGCATTGAGCTTGAGGGCGATGCCCGGCTGTTTTACTGGGACATGGTGGCGCTGGGCCGCATGGCCAGTGGCGAGCGGTTTGAGCGCGGGCATTTTCAGTCCCACCTGGATATTCGACGCGACGGTCAATTGCTCTGGCATGAGCGCCAGCGCATCGTCGGTGATGACGGGCTGCTGGACTCCCCTATTGGCCTGGACGGCAACCCGGTATTTGCCACGTTGTTGGTGACGGGTGAGATCAGCGCTGAACTGCTGGAAACCTGCCGCAGCCTGCCGAACCCGGTACGCGGGGATTTGACCCAACTGCCGGGGTTGCTGGTGGCCCGCTGCCTGGCCACTGAAGCCTTGCAGGCGCGGGGCTGGCTGATTGAGTTATGGCGTTTGCTGCGCCCGGCATTGCTGGGCCGCGAGGCGCTTGCACCCCGAATTTGGAGCACTTGAAGAGCCCTCACCCCGCTTTTGCCTTTAGTCCCCTCTCCCTCCGGGAGAGGGCTAGGGAGAGGGGCTTTTGACTTTAAGCAACCCACACCATTTTTAACTGCCGAACACGGACTCCACCATGGACCTGACTCCACGCGAAAAAGACAAGATGCTGATCTTCACCGCCGGCCTGTTGGCTGAGCGTCGACTGGCCCGGGGTGTGAAACTCAATTACCCGGAAACCATCGCCTATATCTCTGCAGCCCTGCTCGAAGGCGCACGCGATGGCCGTACCGTAGCCGAACTGATGCACTACGGCACTACCTTGCTGTCGCGTGAACAGGTGATGGAAGGCATCCCGGAAATGATCCCGGACATTCAGGTCGAAGCCACCTTCCCTGACGGCACCAAGCTGGTCACCGTCCACCAACCCATCGCCTGAGGCTGCGCCATGTCTTACGTTATTCGTGATGCCGTCGCGGACGACTTGCCTGCCATTCTCGACATTTACAACGATGCCGTGCTCAACACACTGGCGATCTGGAACGAGCAAACCGTCGACCTCGACAACCGCCAGCAGTGGTTCAACGCCCGCCAGGCCCAGGGGTATCCGATTTTGGTGATCGTCGACGATGCCGATATTGCCTTGGGCTATGCCTCCTTTGGTGACTGGCGGCCCTTTGAAGGCTTTCGCCACACCGTCGAGCATTCGGTGTACGTGCACCCCGACCAGCGCGGCAAAAAACTGGGTCCCAAGCTGCTCGCCGCACTGATTGAACGCGCCCGAGGCTGCGGCAAGCACGTGATGGTGGCGGCCATCGAAGGCGGCAATGCGGCCTCGATTCATGTGCATAAACAACTGGGTTTCGTCACCAGCGGGCGCATGCCGCAGGTCGGGATAAAATTCGGCAACTGGCTCGACCTGACCTTTATGCAACTGATGCTCAACCCCGGCGCACTACCACCACAGGAGCGTGGGCAATGACCACCGAACAACCGATTCAAGTCACCGCGGCCACGTTCGCGCAGTACCGCGAAGGCTTGATCGAGCTGCTGGTCGACGCCGTAAAGCACGGGGCTTCGGTCGGCTTTATGGGCGACTTTGACCTGGCTCAGGCCAATCGTTACTTCGACGATGTGCACACGCAACTGGCACAGGGCAACCTGCTGCTATGGGTGCTGGTCGAGGATCAGCGCGTGCTGGCCAGCGTGCAATTGGCGCTGTGCCAACGGGCCAACGGCCTCAACCGCGCCGAAGTGCAAAAGCTGCTGGTGCTGAACGAGGCGCGCCGCCGTGGTCTGGGCCAAGTGCTGATCCATGCCCTGGAGCAAGGCGCACGTGCGCAAAAACGCGGCCTGCTGCACCTGGATACCGAGGCCGGTTCACCCGCCGAAAACTTCTACAGCGCGCTGGGCTACACCCGTGTCGGCGAACTGCCCAACTATTGCCAAAACCCTAACGGCACCTACGCGCCGACAGCCATCTACTACAAAACCTTGAGTGAGCCGCAATGATTCCAGGCGAATACCGGATTGAAGCGGGCGAGATCGAACTCAACGTCGGTCGCCGCACCCACACCCTCAGCGTGTCCAACCGTGGCGACCGGCCGATTCAGGTGGGCTCGCACTATCACTTTTTCGAGACCAACGACGCGCTGATGTTTGATCGCGGCGACAGCCGTGGCATGCGCCTCAACATCCCCGCGGGCACAGCGGTGCGCTTTGAGCCCGGGCAAACCCGCGAAGTGGAACTGGTGGAACTGGCCGGGCTGCGTCGCGTGTTCGGCTTTGCCGGGCGAGTCATGGGCAATCTGGATTAACCGCTCTTCCCCTGCGTAGGAGCGAGCTTGCCTCGCGATCTTTTGATCTTCCAAAAGATCGCGAGGCAAGCTCGCTCCTACAGGTTCGGTCTAACTGTCTTAGGAACGTGCAATGAAAATATCCCGCCAGGCTTATGCCGACATGTTCGGTCCTACTGTGGGTGACAAGGTTCGCTTGGCCGACACCGAGTTGTGGATCGAGGTCGAGCAGGATTTCACCACCTACGGTGAAGAAGTAAAGTTCGGCGGCGGCAAGGTGATTCGTGACGGCATGGGCCAGAGCCAGTTGCTCGCCGCCGAGGTAGTCGACACGCTGATCACCAACGCGCTGATCATCGATCACTGGGGCATCGTCAAAGCCGATGTGGGCCTTAAAGACGGCCGTATCCACAGCATCGGCAAAGCCGGCAACCCGGACATCCAGCCCAACGTGACCATCGCCATCGGCGCCAGCACCGAAGTTATTGCCGGTGAAGGCATGATTCTCACCGCAGGCGGCATCGACACGCACATTCACTTCATCTGCCCCCAGCAAATTGATGAAGCGCTGAACAGCGGCGTGACCACCATGATCGGCGGCGGCACCGGCCCCGCTACCGGTTCCAACGCCACCACCTGCACCTCCGGCCCGTGGCACATGGCGCGCATGCTGCAAGCCGCCGATTCGTTCCCGATGAACATGGGTTTTACCGGCAAGGGCAACGCCAGCCTGCCGCAGCCGTTGATCGAACAGGTCGAAGCTGGGGCCATCGGCCTCAAGCTGCACGAAGACTGGGGCACCACGCCCGCCTCCATCGATAATTGCCTGAGCGTGGCCGACCTGTACGACGTGCAGGTGGCGATTCACAGCGACACGCTGAACGAGTCCGGCTTTGTCGAAACCACCCTGGCCGCCTTCAAGGGCCGCACCATCCACACCTACCACACCGAAGGTGCAGGCGGCGGCCACGCCCCGGACATCATCAAGGCCTGCGGCTTCACCAACGTGCTGCCCAGTTCGACCAACCCGACCCGGCCGTTTACCCGCAACACCATCGACGAGCACCTCGACATGCTGATGGTCTGCCATCACCTGGACCCGAGCATTGCCGAAGACGTGGCCTTCGCTGAAAGCCGTATCCGCCGCGAGACCATTGCCGCTGAAGACATTCTTCACGACCTTGGCGCGTTCTCGATGATCAGCTCTGACAGCCAGGCCATGGGCCGGGTGGGCGAGGTGATTACGCGCACCTGGCAAACCGCCGACAAGATGAAGAAACAACGCGGCCCGTTGCCGGAAGATACGCCCGGCAACGACAACTTCCGCGCCAAACGCTACATCGCCAAGTACACCATCAACCCGGCCATCACCCACGGCATCAGCCATGAGGTGGGCTCGATTGAAGTGGGCAAATGGGCCGATCTGGTGCTGTGGCGCCCGGCGTTTTTCGGGGTCAAACCCACGTTGATTCTTAAAGGTGGGGCCATTGCCTCAAGCCTGATGGGCGACGCCAACGGCTCGATCCCCACCCCGCAGCCGGTTCATTACCGCCCCATGTTCGCCAGCTACGGCGGCTCGCGGCATGCCACCAGCCTGACCTTTATCAGTCAGGCGGCGGCCGACGCCGGGGTCCCGGAAAAACTCGGGCTGAAAAAGCAGATTGGCGTGGTCAAAGGCTGTCGCGATGTGCAAAAAACCGACCTGATCCACAACGGCTACCTGCCCCACATCGACGTCGACCCGCAGACCTATCAGGTCAAGGCTGACGGCGTGTTGTTGTGGTGCGAGCCCGCCGACGTGCTACCGATGGCGCAGCGGTACTTTTTGTTTTGACAACCGGCTGCACTGAGCAAAGCTGCACGCGATCGGACCCTCGCGTGCAGCCCTCAGTGATGCCGTCGGGGGCTTGATTTTTTGCCGCTCGGGACCAAGCTGGATGAAGGACGTTGTATGAAGGCGTACTATGCGTCACCTTTTTATGACTACCGCTCTTGCAGCAAGGTGTGCGGCCATGCGCCTATCCCAGTTCATCGTGGAAAATGTTGATCGTATCGTGGATGAATGGGAGCAGTTCGCCGCCACCATTACCCCGGCCGCCGAAACGATGGACAGCGCAGCCCTGCGCGACCACGCCAAAGCCATTTTGCTGGCGGCTTCACGCGACATGGTCACGGCACAAACCGCCAGCGAACAACAGGCCAAGGCTGAGGGCGAAGGCCCGGCAAAAACCCCAAGCCTGGACCACGCTTCTGCCAGCCACGGTGAATTGCGCCACGCCGTCGGGTTTGACCTGGTGCAGATGACCTCAGAGTTTCGCCACCTGCGAGCCTGCGTCATTCGCCTGTGGGTAAAAAGCGTCGAGAGCCCCGACCAGAACCACCTTCACGACATGATTCGCTTTAACGAAGCGATTGATGAAGCGTTGGCAGAGTCCACGGCGGCCTATGCCGAGCAGGTCAATCGCTCGCGGGACATCTTCCTGGCCATTTTGGGCCACGATCTGCGCGCCCCCTTACAGGCAGTCAGCTTTTCCACCGAAATGCTCCAACGCAAAGCCAAACTGGATGACCAGGCGCTGACTTACGTGGCCGCGATCAAAAATGGCACCCACTACATGGGGACGATGATCAGTGACTTGTTGCAGTTTGTGCGCAGCCGGCTGGGCAGCGGAATGCCCATTGAAAGGCGCTTGATGAACTTGGCTGACGCTTGCCAGAGAGCCCTTGAAGAAGCCAGCGCAGGTCAGCCCAATTGCACACCGACCCTGCACGTAGAGGGCGACGTTGAAGGCTTGTGGGACCCGAGCCGCATCGGGCAGCTGTTACAAAATCTGATTGGTAACGCCCTGCAACATGGTGCCAGGCAGGGCGAAATCAACTTGAGTGTCGTGGGGAGCAGTGACACCGTCAGGCTGTGCGTACACAACCTGGGCATTCCGATTGCTAAAGATGCACTGGGCTCTTTATTTGACCCGCTGGTGCGCAGCCCAAGCGAAGACGCCACATTACCCGGCGCGACCACCAGCCTGGGGCTGGGTTTGTTTATCGTTAAAGAAGTGGTCGACGCGCACCACGGCGAAATTACCGTGACCTCGACGCTAGACAAGGGCACGACATTTACCGTGGTGCTGCCGAAGGCCTGAACACCCCCGGCTGCAAGGCTCAGGTGGCTTTACGGCCTGCGACCTGATCGGTCAGTGACTTCATTAACGCGTCTTTCTCGTCCAGTAATGACTGGGTCATGGCGTCGTATTCAAGGTCGGTCATGGCGCGACCATAGACAACATCTGCGGGTGCAATGCCCAAATGACGGGCCGCAGCATCGATGGATTTTTGCAACGCACGCTGTGCCAGCGCCGGCAATGGGTCAGTAAGCCCCAGGCTCTTCTGATCACTCTGGTATTCAAACAGAGCCAAAGCCTTTTCATCCAGCGCCGCGAATAGGGCGCTGTTGGTACGCTCGATAAACTCGCGCCAGAACGGGATTTTAATTATCTGATTACGCAGCCCCTCCCCTTCTTCCAGCGCCAGCACTTGGCTGTACGCAGCGTCAAGCATGGCTGGAGTCACGTCGGGCTCGGCGAAGAACATTTCCAACTGCCAAGGCAGGTCCAGACGCTTGGCCAGCAAGGTGGTGTAGGCGAGATGGATCTCCACCTCGTCAATCGTTTTCAACCGATTGCCTTGAGCATCAAACTGGGGAATAACAAGGTCTTGCGCATCGTATTTTGGAAATGAGCGACCTTGCGCCACTAGCTCACGCACTCGCGCCCGGGCAATCCGGTTCAGTTGATCCAGACGAGCCCGACCACGCGCCAGATTAAACAGTTCGAGCTTGCTCAGGGCCAGATCGATGGGTTCCAGGCGCAACGCCTCATACAACAACACTTCGACCCCCATGGCGTTAAACACCTGCAGCCCGGCGTCTGTACAGGTAATAGGCGCATTGGCCATGGTGAACAGCTTTTCGCGCACGGCCACACTTTCATCCATGACTTCGAGCATCTGCCAGACCCGGGTTTCCATGTTGCGCTTAAAGTCATCAGGCCTGTTGCGCAGGTCATCCCCTTGCCGGGCCAGCTCATTGAAAAACGGTTCCGAGCCGTGCGCCTGTTCTAAACGGTCCCAAAGCGCCTGCTTCTCAGCCTTGTCTTTGACACCCGGCCCGCGGGTCCATTGGCGTCGCCCCTGCACGCCTGAAGGTGGGTTGATGCGTTCGGGGTCTATGCCGACAGAGGTTTTGTAGGCGTTGTATTTTTCCAGCACGGCATCTGAAACTCGATGGCGGCTCAACCGGGTTCTGGCCAATGTTCTGGCCTGATCAGAACCCGGCTCAACATCGGGAATGCTGGTCAGTTCATTGGCGGTAAGGTTCAAGCTGAATGCCTCGGGCCTTGGCTGATCAAACAACCCGGTCGGCCAGTTGCGCTGCTCGCATTGAGAAAGCTCGAGAACCTCCAGGGCAGGCATGCGGCTGATGTCCGGAGCTAACCCTAACGGGTTAAGCGAAAGCCCCAAACGTTCCAGCAGGGTCAATTCCTTCAAGGCGGCGATGCTGCTCTCTGTCAGTTGTACAGTGCCTTCAGTCAGGACCAGAAACGCCAGGTTACGCATGGAGCCCAACGCCTCAGGTAGACGCGTCAGCCGATTTTTATCAGCTTGCAACGAGCGTATGCGCTCAAAATTTGACAGAAAACCATCGATCGAATCGGTCACACCGATCCCATTGAGATTGATATCCCGGACATGATCAAAGTTGGCCTCCAGCGGTGGCAGCGTGCCGAGTACCTCACCCAGCCCTGGCACGTCTTCAAAATTGATGCTGAACCCCAACTCGCGGCCGGCTTCACGTACCGTCAAATGAGTGGCCTTCTGCCAGACAGCGGTGAGTGTCTTGCGGATGTGCTGACGGAGTTGAATCACCTGACCCTGTTCCCGTGTCAACCGTGGCGGTAGTGGCTGATCGTTGATCGGCGAACGGATCCATTGATTCAGGCTGGCATCCATCTGCTGGAACTCCTGCTCAAGCAGGCTGAGTTTCTCTTCGACGGCCTCCCCATGCAGGCGTTGGAACTCCAGGAAGTCGGTGTAAATGTCAGGGCTGGCCGGGTCCCAGCGGTGCTGCACGGTCTTCTCCGGGTACAGCGCCCGGAAGCGCTCTTTAAGCGCCTGAAGCTTGAGGTGGGCCGCTGCCTCGCCAACACCCCGACCACTCAACGGGTAGCCTGAACGCTTGGGCGACAGCCGAACTGGCGACTTGAAAAACGGTAACTCGTCGGGCGGTATTTTCAGCAATTGGCGCAAGCGCGATCGTGTAATGGCATGTTCGCGCAATAACACTTTTAGCGCCTCGCCCTGACCGGTATGCGGCAAACCAATTGAGGTGCGGTGCGCATCCGGCAACGCGTACTGCAAGCTGGCAATAAAATCATCCTGCCCGTGCAAAGACTGCCCCTGTGAGTCGAATGTCTCGTAACGACCATCGGCATCCCTGACCAACACTTTTCGCTGGCTGGCGTTTTCGGCGCCATACTGGCTTCGCAGCGTGCCGTCGCGGCTGCCATCACGCACCTCAAGGCGCAAGTCATCCTTCCAGCCGGGCAGTGCCTCCAAGGAGTTCATCACCAAAATCTCAGTGTCGGCAGTGACCATCTCATCCAGGTAAAGCCCCAGATACGCCTGCTCAATGCGCATCGCGCGCTGGACGTGTAAGGCGTTGAGTCCAAGCTTCATCGGGATTTTGCCTTGCTGTAACACCGCCTTTTCAGCCGGTGACGCGTCAGCCAGCAAGCCGCGAATGCGCGACGTGGTCAACCGCGGATAAGCCCGCTGAATCAACCTCAGCGCTGCGGCATCGGGGTCATTCACAGGGATAACATCATTGAAGATGCTCTCAAACAAACGCCCGGCGTTATCTGAGGCGTGCGTGGCCAGTTTTTCTCTTACCAGCTGAACACGCTCCTGCGCCTCAAAAGGCACCGATTCGCCCAGCAACTGCTCAAGTTCAGAGCGCGAGAAGCGGTCGACCACGCGCTCGGGCAACTTACCGCTCATCAGCTCAACGTCGCTGATTTTTATGACGTCTGCTCCGGTGGCCTGAGCATTGCCAAACCGTTTGGCGGTCGTAAGCGGGCTCGCGGCCTCATACACCTCAAACGCGACGTTCCGGGGCCAGCGTGGCAATTCAAGGGCAAAGGTCACGGCATAAGTGCACGTCTCACGGGGCAGGCGCCCGACCAAGATAGACGGGCCGACACCGCGGGCCTTCGAATACGCGGCATAGCGTTTGAGCGTGTCTTTGAGCGCGGCGGGAATGGGCTCGTTGTCGACGTACATACGCCGCAGATCATCAAAGGACACATCGCTAATGCGCAACGCCTGCCTGAATTCCGCATCGCTGCACCCCTCTGTCACAGTGCCCAGGCGCTGCCTGAGGGTCTCGTCACTCCAGGTCAGGGGCTGCTCGGTTTCATGCACCCAGACACCCTCGCCGTTGTGCCGGAACACCGGCTGATACGCGTCGCTGCGCGTGGGGTGCTGAGTCCGGTACTCACCGGTGACGGGGTCCGTGTTGAGTTCATAGTGTTTGCCTTCGTGGGGCAAGACCTCTTGCTCCCCGACCACGTGCAGACCTGCCTCATTGGCCCGCGAACTCGGCGGGACACCTTGTGACCGCTCATAGGGGGCAAGCTCGGGTTTCCACAGGCGCGTCTTGCCGTTGAGCAACGTGATGGTTTTAAGTTTCTGAATGACCGGATTCACCTTGAAATGGGCAACCACAGCTCCCGCAGCAGCAATAGCGAGGTTTTCAATGACATCCGAGAAGTGCGCCCAGGCGGACCGTACATCCCCCGCAGACCAATCAACGATGCCCTCTATGGTCTCGTGCAACAGTTGAACGGCCATGACCGACAGCATGACCAGCCCCAGCTCCGGCACGACGAATGACACCGTATTGAGCACCAGCGTAAACAAATTGAAGTAGTGCGACGTGCGCCGGAGCAGGTAGGCGGTATCCGCATCTTCAGTGGAAATGGCCAAGCTTCGCCCATCCGCGAGGCTTTTCTTGATCATGACCTCCAATAAGTATTGCCACAGATCCGGCTGGAACCACTCATCACGGGGGTTCAGCGGTACCACGCCGACGTAAACCGCCGGTGCAGCAGACAGTACCCGTGACGTGAAAGCGGGCAAGTCAATCGGTGAGTTGGCCCTAATGCTCCAGCGCCCGTCTTCATCTGTCACCGTGCCACCAGGCAGCACCACGGGCGGCGGCGGTGCGTGGGTGAACGGCTCGGTCAGGCGGTTGTAATACTCCGGATGCTTGCTCTGGTCGATAAACTGGCTCAGAAACTGTTGATAGGGCGTCAGCTCTGAGCTTCTGGGCACTGTCAGGCGTTCGGGCGTCAGTTTTTTCGTCAAATCGGCTTGAAACGCGTCATGTGACGGGTAGTACTTGAGCGGGTGATGCGGGTCGCCGGGGATCCAGACGATGATCCATGACGCAGGAAAGTATTTGATCCGCGGCTCAAACACCACGCAGCCCCTGAGGGTCATATCCCACAAAAGGACAGATCGGTACCAGACCTGCTTCCCTTCGATTCTCGCCGGCTGAGGTCCCGATATGACCACCAACAGCATCTTGTAATGCTCAACGGTGATATCGCCCTTGAGCATGGCCACATAGGCATCTGCCATCAGCACCGATTTATGGTGATCAATAAAGTGTGATTGCAGCAGGGACTGATAAATCTCGCTTTTTGAATCGAGAAAAGTCTTCAAGTAGGTCTGGTACAACGTGCCCAGATCCAGGGATCGGCACAGCTGGACAAACGCCTGGATCGTGAGGAGCGTGACATACGGCTTAAAATGCCCCCGCTCATCGGGGCGGGCGATGAAGCCGGATTCATCAGTGAAATGCCCGTCGCCGGTTTCGACCTCTTCAAAGTTGTGCAGCGCGGCCTGCAGCAATGACAGCGTGCGGACGTTAAAGGCTTCGGAAACGCCGAAATCGTCATTCTCAACAGTGCTGTAAAGCCGTAGATGCACCTCGTTGACGTCCATCGTATGACCGATGTCTTTCAACGCGGCTTCAAGCAGCGGCCTGGCAAAATCTGTGAGGGGCAGGATCTTGCCCATGGTTTTGTCGAGTTTGCCCTGCGCCTTGATCCGGGCCACGATCAATTTTTGCAGCTCGACTCGCTGTTCGGCAGTCACCTTGGAGTACCACTGCACCGCCTCGGGATTGGCACCTTTGAGCGCCTTGCGTCGAGCGGGTGAGAGGGTAATCAGGTGGTCTGGAATAGATTTTTTGATGAATTCATCGTGCTTGCCTTTGACAACGACAGGCGGATTACCAGAAGGCTGGGGTGTTGGAGAATCGGGCATCGGGATTACCTGGATGAATGAAATGAGTCATCAGGTTATCCAGTGGCAGCGACGCTCAAGGGCTATCTATATATGGACGGGCAGGTAAAAAACCAAAAGCGCGGGTCAGTGCGCGCCTTGGGTTCGAGCCTCGTATTACTGGTTAAAACGGGTGGTCTGCCATCTCCTGGCGGGTCAGTTCTTTGAGCAACTCTCTTTGTGCCGCGTTATGGGCTGACCTGATCAGTTCCAGGCTGCTTTGGTAGAGGTCATCGGAGAGCAGCCGCGCGCCAAACTCCAATTGATCGCACTGGCTGGTGTACGTATCGCGCACTTGGGTAAACCGGTCGCGGTATTTGCTTTTCAAGAACGTCACCCAGAAATCCCGGCTGGCGATAAAGTCCAGCAATTGGCTGCCCGAGGCTTCATCGCGCAACACTGCCCGGCGTATGTTCTCCAGCCCTAATGCCGGGACAGACGGCAAGCTCTCAAACGCCTCGGCACGGGGTTGCGCCGTTAACTCCAAGGGCTTGGCCAGCGCGATGCGCAATACCAGACGCAGGTCCTGCAATTGCACAACGTCCTGAGCCCCCATGCCGTCCAAAAAGCGGTAAGCCAACCGCTCATCCAGCAAATACTGGGCCCAGCCTTCCACCTGATCCAGGCGAAACACTCTGCGCGCCAAGCGTAACAGCGCATGCTCATTGCCCGACTGATCGGCCGCAGCTTTCGCCTGCGCAACTGACGTCAATAGCTCAAAGTCACTGAAGGTCAACGCACTCGATTCAGCACTGGTTGACCCTATACGGATACGCGCGATCAGCGTCTCTCTTAATTCGTTGTTCTCCCCCAAAGCTTGCAAGACAGCACCGGCGCGTTTGACAAATGCCGCGCGCGTACGCTCATTGACGTATTCGGGACTGTCGCGCAGCCCGCCCAAAAACTCGCGCAAGTCTTCGGCGAACGGGTCCTGCTCAAGGTTCTTCCAGATCGCTGTACGCCTGGCAGCGCTGTCATCAACACCGCTTAGCAACCAGGCATGACGAGGTTGGTCGGTTCCACTGTGGGGGACGCGATCCGAAGTGTCGCCCAGGCTGATACCGGTGCGTCTGACATACAGATCCAGTCGTTCCTGGGAAGCGGGGGCTAGCGTGTTGCCATGCAGGTAGGTCACCTCGCCCAGGTTTGACGGGCTGTTGAGCGCCGCATCGGGGATCACGCCGAGGGTGTTGTCGCGCAAATCCAGGCTCCTGAGGGTGAGCACTGTCTCAACCCCCACTGGCCACTCTGTCGCGCGTGTACGCCGTAGGTTGAGGTATCGCAACTGCTCCAGGCCGCTGACATCCAAAGGCAAACCCAGCGGGTTGTCGGACAGGTCCAGCTCCTTGATATTTACCTGCTCAGCCAAGGCCTTGACGCCCTCAGGGGTCAACTCGATGGCGTTATGGCTCAGGTCGAGCTTTTGCAGGCGTTTCATTTCAGTGAGCGCCAACGGCACGCTTTTAAGCTGGTTGTGTTGCATCGACAGCCAGCGCACCTGAGGGAAACTCTGCAAAAATTGCTCAGGCACGCTGGTCAAGGCCATGTCATCCATGACCAGCACCGAGATATGGCTGAAGTCACCGACAAGCTTGGGCAAGTCACCGGCAGGCATACCGCTCAGGTCAAGCATGTAGCCGCGCATGTCAGGTAAATCTGCAGGCGACAGTCGCCCGGCCTCAAGGTAGCCCGGCATGCCGCCCGAACCTTCCTGCACGTAGCTTTCCCGGCGCCAGGCACGTCGAATTGCATGGCTGACGGCGCGCTTGATGGTGCCCGGCAAGACATCCCGGCGCGCGGCAACAGAATGCTCGGGCAGCGGCACGCTGCACCATGTGCGCAAAGCATCATCCAGCGCCTCCCGCTCCAGCTGGAGCCGCGCCAGTTCGGCCTCTGGCCACACCTTGCGGGTTTCCAGGGCGCTGACCAGTTCCAGGCATTGCTCACGGGTGTATGTCGGATAAAGGTCTTGTACGCGACGAACCAGTAGCCCCGTGCGCGCTGTGCCGCGCTCCCCGCTCAACGGATAACCCGACCGCCCATTGGCAAGGCGCATGGGTGACTTGAACCAGGGTTTGATCGGCTGTAAGCCCAGCGCAGTGCGCGTTTGCTCAGGGTGGTTGTGTACATGCTGCGCGAAATCATTGCGCAAGCCCCGGTCCCCCTTCATCAAGCCCAAGGCATGCTGTGCCTGCAACGCAGTCAACGTCGGGTCGGTTCGCCGCCGATACAGTACGGGGTCTTTGTCCAGATAGTGTCTGCCCCGCTCCGTCTGCGCAAAAAACGCCGAGATCAGCTTCAGACTGAGTGTCGGGTCTGCTACGTCCAGAAAACAGCCTTCCAGCGCCCGGGCGGTTTTCACCTCATGGGCATACAAACGCAGCTCTTCGGCCAGGCGCAGGGGCACTTTTTGCTGAACCTCAAAGCTCTTGATTTCGCTAACGCTCGCCCGCTCAATCACTTCACTGACCACACGGGTGGGCAAGCTCGGGTATTGCTGGTGAATAGTCGCCATCAAGCCATCAGTAAAATGTTCGCTGCGCGCATAACGCAGGTTGAACAAGGCCTGTTTCTGCGTTTTCGCGAAGGATGCGACGCGCTCGGTCAACGCAGTGGTGCGCTGTTCGGGCGTGACCGCTGCGGCCCCGAGCAACGCCGTGGCATCGGCCTGGGGGATCAGGGAGGCGATGGTTTTGAACAAGCCGTCACGCGCAAGGTCTGCGCTGACGATGCGCAAGTCCTGGGCACTACGCCCGTTCAGCGATACATAGGACAAAACCTTGCCCTCGGCGTCCAGTAATTGAACGCCGCGCCCTGCTGGCCAGCCGGGCAGTTTAAGCATCAGGTGCAAAATGTCCGGGCTGTCTTCCCAGCGCACTGTTTGCGGGGCTTGCAGCCGGGCGATCAATTGCTCGGCTTCCTCTGCCATTTTGAAGCGCTTGAGGGTATCGAGTACCAGACCTGGCGGGCGTTCCCGCTGGACGTGGCTCCAGCGAAGCGCACGCTCATGGGGACTAATAATGCGGCTGACCTGCTCGATTTTTGCTTCGCTTAACGGGTATTTATAAGGCCATGCCCTGTGCAACGCCTGCGCAGTGTTCCACTCGGCGGGCCGCTCCAGCGCCAACTGCCAGGCTCCGTGTTCGTTATGTTCGAGGGTCGGGGTGTAAGTGTCGGCGCGAAAGGGGTGCTGCACCTGCCAGCGCTGCTTGCCAACGTCGAAACGAACTTCATGCGCATGCCCCTGGATGTACACGTACTGACGCTCATCAACGCGGTAAATGCCTTGGGCATCAGGCTCCAGATGCGGGTCGATCACGACCTTGCTGCGGTAGGGCGTCAGGTCGACCTTGAACAGCTTTTTAT
This sequence comes from Pseudomonas sp. FSL R10-2189, assembly GCF_009600325.1. Lineage (NCBI taxonomy): Bacteria > Pseudomonadati > Pseudomonadota > Gammaproteobacteria > Pseudomonadales > Pseudomonadaceae > Pseudomonas > Pseudomonas sp. FSL R10-2189. Next base: position 45,565 of record NZ_WIVZ01000027.1, on the reverse strand, counting down.
CTCCGTTCGCCTCGATAACGGGCGCCATCTTGTTCAACAGCGCGGGATGGTGCAGTGGCGGCTTGAGCGAAGCCCATGCCGAACTGGCACGTGCCCCAACGCCCATCACCAACAGGTTTTGCGCCACGGAGCCAAAGTGCGCAATCGCCTCGTTGATCTCACCATGGCTCCAGTCCTCCACCCCGGTATAGAGCTCGGACAGTAATTGCACCGCCGTGGCCAGCATCAGCATTTCCCCCAGTCCCGGCAAAAAGAAGGCCGCCAGATTGAACACAGGCTGACCGCTTTCAAACAAGGAGGCGATGCGCTGGGCAAGGGACTCTGCAGCTTCATGGTCGGTGGGCACAACCAGGGCGCGGGCGTTGTTCAGGGTCAGCATCGAATACTGACGGTACAAGGCAGACCAGGGTGGCTCACCGGCATCGCGCAGGACAATGTCCAAACGCGAAGCGGTGCGCCACTCAATCACTGGCACGCCGGATGTCGTGAGCCCTTTGAAACGCAACGCACGCTGCAACTGCGTCATCAAGGCCGACTGATAACGCAACTCCACCGTCTTTTTAAGCGCCATGCGCGGGCCTGTTTCACGAAGGCGAAGGGCCAACTGCTTATTGAAGTGCTCCAGTGAAGGGTATTCGAACAGTGGCCGCTCTTTGTCGTGGGGCATGTACACCATGCAGGGCAGCGCGGTTTCGCCTGCCCTGGCCTTGCCGATAAACAGCAAGGCACCGTACAACGGGCACGGGCCGTAGCTGCCACTGTCGAGCTTGATCGACAACAGGCTGAGGTTGCACACCCGCACGTCCCTGGCGCCCCAACGCAATTGGGCCTCGCCCCCCAGCCACTGCTGCAACAAGGTGTGACCCGCCCGGCTGATAGCGTTGCCCAGGAACGCCTTGTGACTCAGCCATGCGAGACGGCTTTTTTCATGAGCAATAAACTCGGGGGCAATACTGCCGGGGAGCAAATCAGCCCCCGTGGTTTCCACAGCAGGGAACACGTTTTTCAGATAACGCTGGTACTGCTCGCCCAGGTTCAGGGACCGGCACAGGTTGGCAAATTGCAACGGGTCCAATGGCGAGCGCACCTGGCTGTCGCTGCGCTCCAGAATAAACGCCTCACCGCCAAGCTCATCATTCAGTTCGGCGCTCGACACGTTCTGCAACGCCGCTTCAAGCAACGTCATGTGCGTTGTGTTGACGATCGGAATCAATGACCTGGGCAACAAGAACTGCACAGGGTCTTTAATCGCATCGCCCAACGGGTTAAGCGACAGGCGCTTGATGCGCACCAGAACGTTGTGATCGACATCAAACCCGGTAAGCCGCAAAGCTGTGAGTGCCTTGATCAGCAGAGGCCGGGCAAACGCCACAGGGGACGTGATGGCCTTGATCCGCGTGGCCAGCGCGGCTTCGTCACGGTGATGATTGAGCAGGGCCTGAATGACCTTGGGCTTGAGTTCGCTGTCGGCTGACAACAACCAGCCCGGCATGCGCTCTTTGGCCAGCGCCGAAAACTCATCAACAGCCGTCAGCGCCTGATCGTGGTCGGGCAGCCTGCCGCCAGCAGGCGGCGTGGTGGGAACTATCATCGTGATGACCTGAAAGAGGGGGACAGGTCATCACGTTATCGAGCCGCTCGCGGGTGCTAGCGGTACTTATGTATTCCCGGCGACAGAGCGTGGAACCCTGTGCGATCAATCCACCGCAAAACGCGCCAGCCGATGCTTGAGCCGCTGATTCTCGACGCGCAACTGCTGCACTTCATCGATGAGTTCCAGCGCCAGCGCCACTCCTTCCCACTCAATCTCCAGGTCCTGGTGCAGCTTGGCCGCACGCCTTGCAATAGACAGCTCATAGTCGGCAAAACGCCACACGTCCGGCGTGCGGCCCTGAGGTTCGATAATTCCGTGTTCGACAATCTCTATCACGTAAGTGGCCGGGATATTGGCCTCTTCGCAGAACCTTTCCATGTCCAGCTGAACGATCAGGGTGCTGCTCATGATCAATTACTCCATTGGGCTCTCGGGTCGAATGCTGCTTTTTCAGCGAGTTCTTGCCACAGGGCTTTGGCCGCCTCATCACTTTCTTTAGGCATGACCACTTTCAATTGGGCGTACAAATCGCCGCGCTGGCCTTTTTTGTCTGCCAGGCCGTGGCCCTTGATGCGCAAACGTTGACCGCACTGGCTGTCCGGACGAACGGTCAGGTTCAGCTTGCTGGTCAAGGTCGGCACTTGCACCTTGGTGCCCAACGCGGCTTCCCACGGTGCCACCGGCACGGTGATGACCAGGTCGTGGCCTTCTACGTCGAACTTGGGGTGCGGCGCAAAACGAATGATCAGGTATAGATCACCATTGGCCCCGCCGCCCACACCCGGGCCGCCCTGGCCTTTAAGGCGAATGCGCTCGCCGTCGGTCACACCGGCCGGGATTTTAACGTTGAGGGTCTTGCTCACGCCGCCGATCTGGAAGCTGATGGGCTTCGATTCGCCGGACAGGGTTTCTTCAAGGAAAATCGGCAATTCCATTTCAACATCCTGCCCACGACGGCCCGCACTGCGGCCAGATTGCCCACCAAAGCCGCCGCCGCGCGATCCGAAGATCGAGCTGAAGAAGTCTGAAAAATCGCCTTGATCCTCGAAGCCACCGCCCGCGTGGCCTTGCCAGCCCGGTGGCCCCTGGAACGGTTGGCCATGCTGGCCGTATTTACGCATTTCATCGTATTCGGCGCGTTTATCGGCGCTTTTCAGCGCTTCATACGCCTCATTGACGTCCTTGAATTTCTCCTCGGCGTCTTTTTCCTTGCTCACATCCGGGTGATATTTGCGCGCCAGCTTGCGGTAGGCGGTCTTGATCGCCTTGTCGTCAGCCGTGGGCTCGACACCCAGGATCTTGTAATAGTCTTTGAAGTCCATGTAAGGCTCACCATCCGTTATCAAAATCGCGCCGCACAATGCCCCAGAATGCTCTGGTCGACCGGCCTGTCTATTGACCGGTCTCAATCTTGTGACTGGACAGCGCAGCAAAAGTTTATCGGCAGCCCAATGGCTACCACGCCAATGTCTGAGAGTTTGGGGGTGAAGGATAGTCTTTCAAGTGGATTAAAACCTGCGAATTAACGATTCGTCGCGCTTCGATTCTTTGAGCGACTGGCATACACTGCGCGGCCGTTTTTTAACCGGAACTTGAAAGACATGAAAAGCGCCTCTCCAGCCCGTGCCTGCGGCATCGACTTCGGCACCTCCAACTCCACTGTCGGCTGGCTGCGCCCCGGCATGGAAACCCTCATTGCGCTGGAGGACGACAAGATCACCCTGCCCTCAGTGGTGTTCTTCAATATTGAAGAACGCCGCCCGGTGTATGGCCGTCTGGCGCTGCATGAGTACCTGGAAGGCTACGAAGGCCGCCTGATGCGCTCGCTCAAAAGCCTGCTGGGTTCCAAGCTGATCAAGCACGACACCAGCGTGTTGGGCACGGCCATGCCGTTCAAGGACCTGTTGGGGCTGTTTATCGGCCAGCTTAAAAAGCGCGCCGAAACTGCCGCCGGTCGGGAGTTTGAAGAGGTGGTGCTGGGTCGCCCGGTGTACTTCGTCGATGAAGACCCGCTGGCCGACCAGGAAGCCGAAAACACCCTGGCCGACGTCGCCCGCGCCATCGGTTTCAAAGAAGTCTCGTTCCAGTACGAACCGATTGCGGCCGCTTTCGACTACGAGTCGACCATCGAGCGCGAAGAACTGGTGCTCATCGTCGACATTGGCGGTGGTACTTCTGACTTCTCGCTGGTGCGTTTGTCGCCAGAGCGTCGTGGCCTGGACAACCGCCAGGACGACATTCTGGCCACCGGCGGTGTGCACGTGGGCGGTACCGACTTTGATAAACAGTTGAGCCTGCAAGGCGTGATGCCGCTGTTCGGCTACGGCAGCCGCATGAAAAGCGGCGCTTACATGCCCACCAGCCACCACATGAACCTGGCGACCTGGCACACCATCAACTCGGTGTACTCGCAAAAATCCCAGCTGGCGCTAGGCAGCATGCGTTACGACATCGAAGACACCGGCGGCATCGACCGCCTGTTCAAGTTGATCGAACAGCGCGCGGGCCACTGGCTGGCGATGGAAATCGAAGAAACCAAAATCGAACTGACCCACAGCGACAGCCGCCATGTGCCGCTGGACCGTGTCGAAGCCGGTCTGAGCGTTGACCTGAGCCGGGCGCTGTTCGAAGCCGCCATCGACAACCAGCTCGAACGCATCCGCAACAGCGTGACGCAATTGCTGAGCAATGCCGGTGTGGGTGTTGAGCAAGTCAACACCGTGTTTTTCACCGGCGGTTCGAGCGGCATTCCGGCCTTGCGCCAGAGCGTCTCGGCCATGCTGCCCAATGCACGCCATGTAGAAGGCAACATCTTCGGCAGCATCGGCAGCGGTTTGGCGATTGAGGCTAAAAAGCGTTACGGCTGAACAGCAAAACCCTCACCCCAACCCTCTCCCGGGGGGAGAGGGAGCTTTACCGAGGTGTTCTCAGGTTCAGTGCAAGGGTGACAGGCTGCCAAAAATCTTCAGCACCCCCCAATCAGTCCCCTCTCCCTCCGGGAGAGGGTTAGGGTGAGGGGCTGTTACACAAGCTCCATCTGCTTGAGCTCACTCTTCAGATACGCGTAGTAGATCGGCCCGGCCACCACGCCGGGCAGGCCGAAGGCGGCTTCAAACACCAGCATCGCCAGCAACAGCTCCCACGACTTGGCACTGATCTGCCCGCCGACGATTTTGGCGTTCAAAAAGTATTCCAGCTTGTGGATAACAATCAGGTACGCCAACGCGCCCACCGCCACCCAGATCGACAGCGACAAGCCAACGATGGTGATCAGGGTGTTGGAGATCAGGTTGCCGATCACAGGCAACAAGCCCAGCAAAAAGGTCAGCACGATCAGGGTTTTGGTCAGCGGTAGGTGGACGCCAAACATCGGCAATACCAACGCCAGAAAAATCCCGGTAAACAGCGTGTTGAGCAGGGCGATTTTGATCTGTGCAAAAACGATGTTGCGAAAGGCTTGCACCAGCAGGTGCAAACGGTCGAACAGTGCAGCGGCCAGCGGCTTGCGGCGGCTGACGTCGGGGATGCGCTGCAAGGCCATGATCGCCCCCAGCACCATGCCGATCAGCAAGGTCACGAACATGTGCGCCGCGTCTTTGCCCACCAGTTGCAGTTCGCTCAGGTGTTTGTTCATCCAGTCGCCAATGGCGACCCGAAATTCAGCCGCGCTGGCAGGTAGATAACCGTCCAGAAACGGCGGCAATTGCCCGCGTGCCCGGTCGACCACCACCATGAATTTGTTCAGCGAGGCGCCGGGGTTTTCCGCTTCATGGAGCAAAAAGCTGATGGCACCGGCAAAGATCAACGCCAAAAAGCTGACCACCAGCGTGCCCAGCAAGGCCACCGCCAGCCAGCGCGCACGGCGCCCGGCGATCAGGCGTTGCAGTTGCGGGGTGAGCATGTTGACCAGTTCGAACACCAGCAAACCCGCGAGCAGGCTGGGCAACAGGCGCAGCGGAAAGACCAGTAACAGACTGCCAGCGATGATGATGTAACTGGCGAACAAAATGTGACGCTGAGAAAACGATGGCATACAGCCTCAAAACAAGCAGCGCAAAAAGGATGGGCAGTCTGCCAGCCTTCAGCGGGGATCACTACAAAATGTGACTGACGGAAACCTGCTGTTGTTCCCTGTGGGAGCGGGCTTGCTCGCGATACAAACGCTACGTTCTTTCAGTAACACTGCGCCGTCCCAATCGCGAGCAAGCCCGCTCCCACAAGATGCCAATTATTTTTTCTTCAGGCAGTCACTCATAAAGGCTTTGCGCGCATCGCCCTTGAGGGCTTGGGTGGTGGCGGTGGCGTTGCAGTTTTTCATGCGTTCTTGCGGGGTCGTGGCTGCAGCCGGTGCAGCTTTGAGGCAGTTGCTCATAAACGCTTTGCGCTCATCGCCCTTGAGGGCCTTGGCGCTGGCGTCAGCGTTGCAGGTGGTCATTTTGTTTTGTTGAGCGGTGTCAGCAAAACTGTGCGAACACAGCAGTAAACCCATCAGCAGCAGAGGAACACGCAGCATCTTCATGGAGTTTTCTCCTTATGGCCGCACCGGGTGGCAGCGACGTTCATCACAGTGTAGACAAACTCTGTTACAGCTACCGACGACGTGTTCAGCGCGGTCGTAACTGCCGTCGATACTGCTCTGGCGAGCACCCGGCCTGGCGCTGAAACATCGCGATAAACGCCGAAGACGTGCTGTAACCCAGGTCAAACCCGACGTCTTGCACGCTGCGGGTGGATTCCAGCGCCTCAATCGCGGCCAGAAAGCGCAGGCGCTGACGCCACTCCCCAAAACTCATGGCCAACTCACGCACAAACAAGCGCGCCAGGGTGCGCTCGCTGACATGCGCCTGCTCTGCCCATTCGCCCAGCGGCCGATTATCGCCGGGCTGGGCCTGTAACGCTTCGAGCACCCGTTGTAACCCCGGATGGCTGGCATAGGGCAAATAACACTGGTGCACCGGGGCTTGTTGCAGTTGGTCGACCAACACCTGGGCCAGACGGATATCCGCTTCGGTCTGCGGGATGTGAATGTCGCGGCGGGCAAAGTCGCTGAGGATGCTTTTGAGAATATCGCTGATGGCCAGCGTCACCGGCTCACGGGGCAATTGCTCGCACAGCACGGCATCCAGATACACCGAGCGGTAAACAATCGCGTGGGAGTTGTAGGAACTATGCTCGGTATTGGGCGGCACCCACAGTGCGTACTGCGGCGGCGACATAAAACGTCGCCCGCCGACCTCATAGCGCATGACGCCGTTAGACACATAACCCAGCGACCCCCAGCTGTGCAGATGGGGCGTGGAATGGCTGTCGGCATCAAACTCGGCATACCGAAAGTACACCGGCGCAGGCAGTTGCTCGAACTCGGGAACACAAATCAATTTTTTGCGCATGCTGTCTGGATTCAAGCGGAGGTTGGCTGGATCGCAGTATAGGCGTGCAGACAGACAAGCGGATAATTGCCGCTTACTCACCCTGTGGTTGTTTCTGATGCAATACGCTTTCCCGCTGCTGGCCATTCTGATCTGGGCCGGCAATACCGTCGTCAACAAATTAGCGGTCGGGGCGATCTTCCCTTCCGAGATCGGCTTTTACCGCTGGTTGCTGGCCGGGCTGCTGTTTACCCCGTTCATGCTCAAGCCGGTGATCGCCAACTGGTCGGTGATCCGCCCCAACCTGGGCAAGATTTTTATCCTCGGCGTGCTCGGCATGGCGGTTTACCAGAGCCTGGCGTACTTCGCCGCCGCACTCACCTCGGCCACCAACATGGGCATCATCCTGTCGTTGATGCCGCTGATGGTGCTGACCATGTCGATCATCAGCCTGGGCCAGCGCCTGACCCGTGGCGCACTGGTGGGCGCCGTCCTGTCGTTTGTCGGGGTGCTGGTGGTGGTGTCGAGCGGCAGTTTGAGCGTGCTGCTCGCCCACGGCCTGAACCTGGGCGACGCGATGATGCTGGTCGCCACCCTGGCGTATGCGATTTACAGCACCCTGCTGAAAAAGTGGCAGTTGCGCCTGCCGCCGTTGCAGATGCTCTACCTGCAAGTGCTGGTGGCCATTGTGGTGTTGTTTCCGATGTACCTGCTGTCGCCCAAAATGGGCCCCAGCGTGCATAACATCGGCCTGGTGATGTACGCCTGCATCCTCGCCTCGATGCTCGCGCCGCTGGCCTGGATGAAGGCCGTGGCTACCCTCGGCCCGAGCCGCACGTCGCTGTTTTTCAACTTGCTGCCACTGATTACCGCGCTGATTGCGGCGGTCGTGCTCAAGGAGCAACTGCATATCTTCCACCTGATCGGCGGCGCACTGACACTGGGCGGGGTGATCTTGTCTGAGCGCTGGACGACACCGCTGGGTAAATCCAGACCGGTTGAAAATAGATAAAACTTTCTCGGCGCGCTGAACTCACAACTAACGAACCGACCTCGCCAACAGAGCGAAGCGGCCACCGGATTAGTGAGGAGATAGAAATGACCGAGATCCATCTGACCGATAAAAACACCCTGCGCGACCGCGCTCGCAAAAATGTCGAAGACGGTGCCGTCACCGAGGGCTACCACGCCAACCGCGAAGAAATCCTGCGGCTGCTCAACGAATCCCTGGCCACTGAACTGGTGTGCGTGCTGCGTTACAAACGCCACTACTTCATGGCCAATGGGCTGAAGGCCAGCGTAGCTGCCGACGAGTTTCTGGAGCACGCCAACCAGGAAATGGAACACGCCGACAAACTGGCCGAGCGCATTGTGCAACTGGGCGGCGAGCCGGAGTTCAACCCGGACCTGCTGTCCAAAAACGCACATGCGCAGTACGTGGCGGGCAAGACCCTGAAAGAAATGGTCTACGAGGATTTGGTCGCTGAACGGATTGCGGTCGACAGCTACCGTGAAATCATCCAGTACATCGGCGACAAAGACCCGACCACACGCCGGATCTTTGAAGACATCCTGGCGCAAGAGGAAGAACACGCCGACGACATGGCGGATATTCTGCAAGACCTGTAAGCATCACCCAACTGGTGGGAGCGGGCTTGCTCGCGATGGCATCGACACGGTGATTAAGTGACACCGCATCGACCCCATCGCGAGCAAGCCCGCTCCCACAGTGCTGTCTGAGGGCCGCTTATTTCACCGTTTTCGGCACTTTGCCCTGCTGCATTTGTTGCAGCAGCGGCGCGCATTGGTTAGGGACGTCACCGCTCGGGGCGACCAGCGCCAGCAGCCCCGCCGCCGGGCCGGCAATCACGCCCAGCGCCACCATCCCCGCCCCGCGCAACAGCAAAGGCACCGCCTCGACCCCGGCATCCGGATGCGCAAAGGTGCCACGTACGTACAACGGTGAGCGCAACGAGAACACCCGGAAGCCCTTGGATTCCGGGGTGATCTTCAAGTCCAGCCGTTCGGTGGCGAAGTTGGCCGTGCCGTCGATGTAGATGATTGCGTTCTGGGTATCGAATACAAACAACCGGGACGTGGCCAAGCCATCCTTGATCCCGAAATCAGCCGCCGCGCAGTTGATCTTCACGTCCTTGTCGCCAAAGATTTTGCCCACCACGTAATTGCCGACGTTCAACCCGGCGATTTCCATGAGGCTGCGACTGATGGCGCCGTCATTGATGAGCATCTTCAAATTGCCATTGGCCGTGCCCAATAACCGCGCCACCGAGTTGCCGGTGCCGGAAATCGAGGCATCGCCGTTCAGTTCACCAAAACTGGTTTTCATCGGCTCAAAGGTCGGGAACAGCTGTTTGAGCTTGAAGTTGCGCGCCGTCAGCTTGGCCCGGCCTTGCAACGGGGTGTCGCGGCCATTGAGGTTGATCTGTGCATCCAACTTGCCGCCGGCCACGCCGAAACGCAGCGGCTCCAGCTTCAGCACACCGTCAGAGAGCACCACGTGGGTGTACAGGTCGGTGAACGGCAGGTCGGCACTCTGGACAATCCGCTTGCCGGTGAATTCGACATCGGCGTCCATGTCGCGCCAGCGCTCGGTGCGGAACTCTTCGACCGGCAGCACTTTGTCCGCCGGTTGCTTGCTGCTGCCGCCACGGGCCTTTTGTTTATCGTTGGAGTCCGCGCCAATCAGCGGCGCCAGGTCGACCATCAGCAGTTGGTTGGAGACCAGTTTGCCGGTGAGCTTGGGCCGTGGCTTGCTCGCCACAAAGCTCAGGTCACCATGAATGTCGCTGCTGCCGATCTTGCCGTTGAAGTTGTCGTACGTGAACGTCGCGCCAGTGGCCTCACGCAGCTTGGCGGTGAGATGGCCGTCGGTGGAGTACGGCGGCGAGTCGGGCAAGGTCACGCCGGTGAGCGGGTACAAGTTGCTCAGGCTGCTGCCTGCCAGCTTCAGGCGCAGGTCCAGCGCCCCCAGGTCCAGCGGGTCGGTCAGGGTGCCGGCCAACGCAACTTTGGTGTCAGCAATGCTCACTTGCGCTTGCAGCGGGAACGGCTGGTTAGTGTCACGCAACGCCAACAAGCCACCGATTTTGCCGGTGCCGTGGAGTTTCTGGCCGTGGTACTCGCCGTTGACCTTCAGGGCAAAGGCGTAGTCCTGCGGCACAGCGCCCTTGTCTTGAGTCTTTTTCGCTTCTTTTTCGCCGACGATCTCACTAAACGGGATCGGTTTGCCCAGCGAGTCGATCAGCACGTCGAGCCGGGTTTTCAGGGTTTGGTCGTTCAGCGACACCTGGCCTTTATCAAAGCCGATTGCGCCAATGTCCACTTTCCAGTTGGAGGGCTCGGCGTTTGGGTCGGCGGCGTCGAACGTGAAGGTCCAGTTTGCCCGCCCATCGGCCAGGCGTTCGAGTTTGGCTTTGGGTTCCTTCAGGTCAATGCGCGGGATGGCCACGGTCTGGCTCAACAGCGCCAGCGGTGACAGGCGCAGTTCAACCTGCTTGAGGCTGGCCATTTCGGGGGTTTTTGACCAGTCGGGGTTACCCAGGGTCAGGTCTTCGGCAATCACATGCGGCCACGGCACCCAGGCACGCCAGCCGCCCTGGCCGTCTTCGCGCAGCCAGCGCACGGCCAGGTTGCCGTTGATGGCAAACGGGCGATGCAGCACCTCGGACACTTTGGCGTTAATGGTCGGCTTGAGGCGGTTCCAGTCGAAGGTAGAAATGATCACCACCAATACGACCACCAGCAGGACAACAATACCGCCTATCCAGGCAAGGGTTTTACGGGTGCGCGTCATGGTGCGGCTCCTTTATGACGACTCAACGTCCTGGTGACTATGAAGGTACGACTGGCAAAGACGGCCCAAGGTTTAATCCGAGCAGTGTTTTCCCGGAAAAAAACCTCGGCATCGCCTGCACAGGCGTTGTGAACGTGCATCTGTGTACCCTCAACTGCGCAGGCTAGAGGCCTTGTCGCGGGAATATCAATTGTGTCGATTATCACCATTGGCCGTATGAACTTTGATATCGAGCGTGCAAGCGTAGCATTGCCTCCATCAACCCTGAGTTGCACTGCTACGGAGCACACACCATGAAACGCCCTGTCTTGTTTAGCCTTTCTCTTTCACTGCTGGCCTTTAACGCGTTCGCCATGCCCGCTGACGAAGAGCCAACCCCAATGGCCCAACCGGCCTCCAGCAGCGTCAGCCAGCCGCTCAATCAGCTCGCTGAAGACGGCGCACAACGCACCCTGGACCAACACAAACGCGTGGCCGAAGATGGCTACGATCGCACCAAAGGCAGCACCTTTGTCGCTGAAGGCGGAGCGGACCGTCTGGCCGAGCGCAATCAGCGTGCAAGCTGAGCATGACCGTGTGGGAGCGGGCTTGCTCGCGATAGCGTCAACGTCGATGCCCCGATAAACTGCAACGCCGCCATCGCGAGCAAGCCCGCTCCCACTGGGTTTGTGCATGTCATCACTACTGCCTTCAAAGCCGATTTGCTAGAGTGCCCGGCTGTACTTGTCTGGAACATCCGCCCCAATGCTGCCTCGCGCCGAACAGAAGCAACAAACCCGCCTCGCGCTGATGGATGCTGCCCGCCACTTGATGGAATCGGGTCGCGGCTTTGGTAGCTTGAGCCTGCGCGAAGTCGCTAAAACTGCGGGCATCGTGCCTACCGGCTTTTATCGCCACTTCAGCGACATGGACCAACTGGGCCTGGCGCTGGTCAGTGAAGTGGGCCAGACCTTTCGCGAAACCATTCGCCTGGTGCGCCATAACGAGCTGTTTATGGGCGGCGTGATCAACGCTTCGGTGCGCATCTTTCTGGATGTCGTAGAGGCCAACCGCTCACAGTTTTTGTTTCTGGCCCGCGAGCAGTACGGCGGCTCACAGCCGGTTCGCCAGGCCATTGGCGCGCTGCGTGAAGACATCACGTCGGACCTGGCGACCGACCTCGGTTCCAAGCCCAAGCTGCAGCACTTGAACCACGCGGCGCTGACGGTGATTGCCGATCTGGTAGTGAAAAGCGTGTTCGCCGCCTTGCCAGATATCATCGACCCTCCGGCCGAGGCGCTGCCCGATTACTTGCAGGCGCAAGCCAAAATCAGCCAGCAACTGCGCTTTATCTTTATCGGGCTCAAGCATTGGCAAGGGCTGGGCAGCACCGAATAACCGCGCGCACCCAATTGGTGCGCACCATCTGCTTATCCGCACTTTTTTAGAACATCTTCATCTTTCTGCACTGTGTTTGGGCCTACAGTTTGCCGCCTGCCCCAGGTTGGCAAGCACCTTGCTGTGCCTGTTCTATTGTTAATTGCAGGAAGCCTTCCAATGTTGGTGATTCACCGCAAAGTCGAAACCCACCCCGTGTGGAGCGCCGAGCTTCATTTGAATTTCGAAGCCCGCAGCAAAAGTCGCCTGCGCTGCTTTAGCCATGAAGGCGAAGACGTTGGCCTGTTCCTTGAGCGCGGCCAGCCGCCGCTGCGTGACGGTGATTTTCTGCAAGCGCAGGACGGACGCATCGTGCGCGTGTGCGCCAGCCCCGAAAAACTGCTGCACGTCACCTGCCCCAACGCCTTTGAACTGACCCGCGCCGCGTATCACCTGGGTAACCGCCACGTGGCGTTGCAAGTCGGTGATGGCTGGCTGCGCCTGCTCGATGATTACGTCCTCAAGGCCATGCTCGATCAACTGGGCGCGACCACCGAATCCATAGAAGCACCGTTCCAGCCGGAACATGGCGCCTACGGCGGCGGGCATCACCATTCACGGGCGGGCGAAGAAGACTTCAACTACGCGCCGCGCCTGCATCAGTTTGGTGTGCGTTTGTGAGTCCTGCATGGGCGCTGTTGCGCCTGGCCAGCCCGCAGTTGCCGATTGGCGGCTACAGCTATTCCCAAGGGCTGGAAATGGCCGTAGACGATGGTCGCGTCAACGACCCGATCACCGCCGCACGGTGGATCCGCGATCAGTTGCTGCTCAACCTTGCGCGCTTTGAAGCGCCGCTGTTGCTGGCCCATTGTCAGGCCGCCGCTGATCAGGACTGGACCGCCTTGCAGCGTTTTTGCGACGAGCACCGTGCCAGCCGTGAAACCCGCGAGCTGCACCAGGAAAGCCGGCAAATGGGCTACTCGTTGCAGCAATTGCTCAACGGCTTACCCGAACTGGACGACCCAGCCCGGCTGTTTCTCGCACAACAACACGAGCCGCATCTGGCCCTTGGCTGGGCATTGGCCGCGCGCGCCTGGGGCATCAGCCCACAAGACGCCCTCGCCGCCTGGCTGTGGAGCTGGCTGGAAAACCAATTGGCGGTGCTGATGAAAACCTTGCCGCTGGGCCAGCAAGCGGCTCAGCGCATGACCAGCGAGCTGTCGCCGACATTGCAGCAAGCCCAGCAGCACGCCAGCTCTCTCGATTTATCCCACTTGGGCAGCGCCGCTTTCGGCCTGTCTTTGGCAAGCATGGCCCACGAGCGCCAGTACAGCCGCCTGTTTCGTTCCTAGGAGAATGTAATGAACACACACCCTTTGCGTGTCGGCATCGGTGGCCCGGTGGGCTCCGGCAAAACGGCGCTGACCCTGGCCCTGTGCCTGGCCCTGCGCGACAAATACAACCTGGCAGTGGTCACCAACGACATTTACACCCGCGAAGACGCCGACTTTCTGGTGCGCAACGAAGCGTTGGCGCCTGAGCGCATCATCGGTGTCGAAACCGGCGGTTGCCCGCACACGGCCATCCGCGAAGACGCCTCGATCAACCTCGAAGCGGTAGACCAGTTGAACCGGCGTTTTCCGGGGCTGGATCTGATTCTGGTGGAATCTGGTGGGGATAACTTGTCCGCTACCTTCAGCCCGGAGCTGTCGGACCTGACCATCTACGTGATCGACGTGTCGGCCGGGGACAAGTTACCGCGCAAGGGCGGGCCGGGGATCTGCAAGTCTGACTTGCTGGTGATCAACAAAATCGACCTCGCGCCGTTGGTGGGTGCGTCGCTGGAGCTGATGAACAGCGACACCACGCGCATGCGCAACGGCAAGCCGTTTGTGTTCAGCAACCAGAAGACCGGGCACGGCCTGGACACCATCGTGGCGTTTATCGAGAAACAGGGCTTATTGGTGCCATAAACCACCTGTAGGAGCGAGCTTGCTCGCGAGCTTTTAAAAGATCAAAAGATCGCGAGCAAGCTCGCTCCTACACAGTTCAGGCCATCCGATCGGAATCACGGTGTATCATGTCGCGCAAACGCCCCAGCCGTGACGACGTCCGCCGATGCCTGATGTAGCCAACTCCGCCTTTTCGCCTGAACTGACCGCAACCTTTGCGGCCGTGCAAGCACATTTCCGTCAGGTCATCGTGCCGCTGTGGCAAGGCCCCGGCTGGAACGCCGAACTGGCACTGCCTTACGAGGCGCTCAGCCCCGCCCATCAACCGCTGCCGCCCCAGCGCTATCGCGCCATGGCCTGTGCACGCCAGTTGTATGTGTTTGCCAGCCTGATCGACGACCCGGCGTTCCCGGCCGCCGCCGAGCGCGCGGCGGCGCTGTTCCGTTCATTGCAGAGCCACTTTCACGATGCCGAACACGGCGGCTGGTTCTACAGCATCGACCCCCACGGCGCGCCATTGGATCAACGCAAAGACCTGTATACCCACGCGTTCATCATCTTCGCCTGCGCCCATTACTGGGCCAAAGTGCGCGAGCCGCTGGTGGAGTCAGTGCTCAATGCCGCCCTGCAAGTGGTGCTTGAGCAGTTCAGCACGGGCAACGGCTTGTACGAAGCCACCCTTGATCAGGACTGGTCGTCACTGGGCAGCGGGCCGTTGCAGAACCCGTTGATGCACCTGGCCGAAGCCTTTTTGGCGACGCTGTCGGTGCGCGAAGACCCAACGGTTCAAAGCGCCCTGCTGGCACTGACCGACGGCATGCAACAGCATTTTATCGAGCCTGTGCATAACGTGATGCTGGAGAAGCCACGTGGCGCTGTGGATAACTGGTTTGAGCCGGGGCATCAGTTTGAATGGTTGTTCTTGCTGGCCTCGTCGCCGCTGCTGCGCGGCACCGCCTTGCATGGCTCGCTGGACCGCGCGTTTGGCTTTGCTGAACAGGTTGGCGTAGACCCGCAGACCGGCGCGGTGTGCGGCATGCTTGCACCGGACGGGACCCTGCGTGATGGCACCCAGCGCATCTGGGCTCAAGCCGAGTACCTGCGCGCCCTGACCTTGCGCCCAGAGGGCGCCGAGCGTGTGCAACGCCAATTGCTGGCGTTGCAGCAGCGCTTTTTATACACAGGCGGCTGGTACGAGTGCCGCGATGGCCAGGGCAACGTCAGCCGCGAAGACATGCCGTCAACCACGCCGTATCACCTGGCCACCTGCTACAGCGGGTTGGCGCAGTATTTCGAACGCTAAAAACCTCTGTAGGAGCGAGCTTGCTCGCGATCTTTTGATCTTGATCTAAGAGCCCCCCTCACCCTAGCCCTCTCCCGAAGGAGAGGGAACCGATTGGGGGATGCTGAAGATACTCGCTGTCCTGTTTGCTGCGCGACAGCGCGGCGTCGAAGACGGGGCGGCCCCTCCTACAGAAGATTCAGGTTACGCAATCCACTTGCGATCCCCGGTAAAGCTGATGGTCAGCCAGCGTGCACTGTCGGCCGTGCCCAGCATGCCCGAGATTTCTTCACGCAGTGCATCCAGGGTCTGCACCCCGGCCAGTGGATAACCCGCCGGCAACACAATGTGGATCTCGATAAAACGCGCCCGGCCGTGCTTTTGCACATAGGTTTTGTAGCCTTCAAAACCATGCCGTGCCGAGACGGCTTCGAGCACATCACGCACGTTGTCATCCAGCGCGTCCGGGGCGATGCCCAGTACGTCACGCAAGGCTGGCCGGAGGATTTTGAACGCCGGTGCAAGCATGCTGAGCGCCAGCAAGATCAAGATCGCCGGGTCCACGTACGCCGCCCACTGTGCATAACCTTGCTGCTTGAGCACCAAAGCGGTGACGAAACTTATCAACAGCCCCGCCGACAACATGGCGTCGACCAGCCAACTGATGTTATCGAACTGGATCAAGGTTGATTTGAGTGTGCGGTTTTTATGGCGAATCCAGAAGTAGTAGCCGAATTCGACGACGGTAAATACCGCCGCATAGACGATTACAAGCCCCAGCTCGATATCGCGCCCGCCATTGATGATGCCGAACACCCCATTGAGAAAGGCGTAGATCGCGATCAACAGCAAAAAGCTGCCTTCGATCAGCAGCACCATGGGTTCAAGGTGCCAGAAGCCGAACTGGAAACGCTGGTTACTTTCTTTGGCGATCAACTGCGCGGTTATCAGCATCAGCACTTTGATGAAGGTCGCGATCAGCGAGAAAAAGCCATCGAACAAGATGGATTGCGACCCCGAAACGAAGCCGGTCACGATGCCGGCAATGGCCACCGCGAACATTAGAACGGTTGATTGTTTGAGCAGTTGCTGCTCACCACGGTTACTCACACAAACTCCTTTCAGCCCGGTTGAATGCGACCTCTTTGAGAGGTCGCGGGTAGGCTGGCAGGCGCCAGTTTACTCCTTGGCGCGGCGCTCGATGGCAAAACCGCTCCACGACTGGGTGACCGGCATCAATTCCAGGCGGTTGATATTGATGTGCGCCGGGGTGTTGAGCACCCAGAAAATCGTCTCGGCAATGTCTTGCGGCTGGATCGGCTCGGCCCCTTGGTAGGTCGCGTCGTAACGCGCCTGGTCACCGGCAAAACGCACCAGCGAGAACTCACTTTCACACAGGCCTGGCTCAACGTTGCTGACGCGAACGCCGGTGCCCTGCAAATCGCAGCGCAGGTTCAGCGAAAACTGTTTCACGAACGCTTTGGTGCCGCCGTAGACGTGGCTGCCCGGATACGGGTAGCTGCCCGCCACGGAACCCAGGTTGACGATACCGGCCCCCCGGCCGTAGGCGATCAGGCGCGGCAGCAGCAGGCGGGTGGTGTAGATCAGGCCTTTGATGTTGGTGTCGACCATGGTTTCCCAATCGTCGAGGTCGCACTTGGGCGCCGGGTCTGTGCCCAAGGCCAGGCCGGCGTTGTTGATAAGTCCGCGCAGCTTGCTGAACGAAGGCGGCAGGTTGGCAATGGCGTGCTCCATGGCGGCGCGGTCACGCACGTCCACCACCAGGCCATGCACTTCGGTGTGCTGGGAGAGTTCTTCGCACAGCGCGTTTAAACGCTCTTCGCGGCGGCCAGTCAGGACCAGTTTCCAGCCGGCTTGGGCAAATTTGCGCGCACACGCCTCACCAAATCCGGAGGTAGCGCCGGTAATAAACAACGTGGAAGTCATCGTGTTCTCCTTGGCTGGCGGGCTTGGACCGCCGTTGAAATAAGACCCACAGCAGAATGCCCGGCTCAAGAGTCAGCAGCAAGGCCGAGATTTTGTACAAAAAACAACCAAACCTTTGCAGGCCACGGCCCGTATGGGCTGGCGATGTTTACACTCATCTTATCCACAGGCCCGCCCACAGTCTTTGGGGGCAACTCGAATGGCGCAAAAGCCTTTGTGCACAAGGCCTGTAGCGCAGCTTGAAGTGTTTTTAACTTGACCTGCAGACACCCGGCATGCAAACGCCCCAAAAGAGTGCAGAACCGTTACAGCACAACGATAGCCACAAGCCAGTCAGTACGCCGTCTGCCGCGTTCTTTCCAGAGTTTAATCACAGACTTATCCACAGGTTGGTGACAGTATTTTAAAACACCGCATATGCCAATAAACCTGTTGACAAATCACGCAGCACATCCAGCAAAAACCGCTGATCAAAAAACAACCACAGCGCTGAAAGCCACGTATAACGTGGGCTTCAGCCAACTACTCCCACGTTACCCACAGCCGCCTCCACAGCAAACGGGGACAAGTCAAAATGATGACAAAACAGGGATTTATAGCGTCTATATGTCGCGCTTTAGTAGGGTTGCAATATTGTTTTCCACAATTTGCGGCAACCCTGTAGGAGCGAGCTTGCCTCGCGATCTTTTTAAAAGATCAAAGGATCGCGAGACGAGCTCGCTCCTACAGTTAAGTGGCGGGGGGTTAATGCCCGCCCAAGTAGGCGTTGCGCACTTCTTCGTTGCTCAGCAGGTCCTTGCCGGTGCCGGTCAGGCGAATTTCGCCGTTGACCATCACGTAGGCGCGGTCGGACAGACGCAGGGCGTGGTTGGCGTTTTGCTCCACCAGAAAGATGGTCATGCCGGTCTTGGCCAGTTCTCGCAGGGTGGCAAAGATCTGTTTCACCACAATCGGCGCCAGCCCCAGGCTCGGTTCATCCAGCAACAGCAACTTGGGTCGGCTCATCAACGCCCGGGCGATGGCGAGCATTTGCTGCTCGCCGCCCGACATGGTCATGGCCCGCTGGGTGCGCCGCTCCTTGAGCCGCGGAAACAGCTCGAACATTCGCTGCATGTCTTCGCTGGCGTGCTTGTCGCCAATGGGGATGGTGCCCATCAGCAGGTTTTCTTCCACGGTCATGTCCGGAAACACGCGCCGCCCTTCCGGCGATTGGGCAATGCCGTTGGAGGCGATGTAGTGCGAGGACTTCTGGGTGATGTCCACGCCCCGGTACAGAATCTGCCCGCCGCTGGCGCGGGGCTGACCAAAGATCGACATCAGCAGCGTCGACTTGCCCGCGCCGTTGGAGCCGATCAGGCTTACGGTTTCGCCCTCTTCAATGTGCAGCGAGACTTTTTTCAGGGCCTGAATCGGCCCGTAATGCACATCCAGTTCCTTGAGTTCGAGGATCGTGCTCGTCATATCAGCTCCTCTTCGTCAGCACCCAGATAGGCTGCAATCACTTTGGGGTCGTTGCGGATCGCTTCCGGCCCGCCCTCGGCGATCACGTTGCCGTGGTCGAGCACCACGATGTGATCGGAAATGCTCATGACCATGCCCATGTCGTGCTCAATCAGCACCACCGTCAGGTCGTGTTCATCGCGCAGCAGGCGAATCATCGCGCTCAAGGCTTCGGTTTCCTGGGGATTGAGCCCGGCAGCAGGCTCGTCGAGGCAAATGATTTGCGGCCGCGTGCACATGGCCCGGGCGATTTCCAGGCGCCGCTGCTGGCCGTACGACAATTCGCCGGCCAGCCGGTTGGCGCAGTCGACCAGATCAACCACTTCCAGCCAGTAAAACGCATGGTCGAGGGCATCGCTTTCGGATTTACGGTAACCCTTGGTGTTAAGAATGCCCGCCAGCAGGTTGCGATTGACCCACATGTGCTGCGCCACCAGCAGGTTTTCCAGCACGGACATTTCTTTGAACAGACGAATGTTCTGGAAGGTACGGGCCAGCCCTGCGCGGTTAACCAAGTGGGTGCCGCCGAACATTTTGTAGAACAGGCGGCTGGCAAAGGTTTTGGGCGAGATAAAGTCGCTGAGTTTGAACGGCTCGCCCAACAGCTTGATCACGTTAGTGTGGGCGCCACGGGCGGTGATTTCGATCTTGCCGCCGGTGGCTTTATAAAACCCGGTCAGGCAGTTGAACACCGTGGTTTTGCCCGCGCCGTTCGGGCCGATCAATGCAAAGATCGAGTTACGTTTGACCTTGAGGCTGACGTCACTCAGGGCTTTGATCCCACCAAAATGCATCATCAGTTTGTCGACCGAGAGCACCACGTCTTTGTCCATCAAAGGCTTGCTCATGGCGCCACTCCTTTACGCGGTGTTACCCCGACACGGCTGATACGGATCAGGCCACGCGGGCGCCAGATCATCATCAGCACCATCAACACGCCGAACAGCAACACGCGGTATTCGGCAAAGCTGCGCAACAGTTCCGGGGCCACGGTCAGGACGAACGCGGCAATCACCACGCCCACCGTCGACCCCATGCCGCCGAGCACCACAATCGCGAGGATCAGCGCCGACTCAAAGAAGGTGAACGAGGACGGGTTGACGAAGCCTTGGTAACTGGCGAA
This sequence comes from Pseudomonas sp. FSL R10-2189, assembly GCF_009600325.1. Lineage (NCBI taxonomy): Bacteria > Pseudomonadati > Pseudomonadota > Gammaproteobacteria > Pseudomonadales > Pseudomonadaceae > Pseudomonas > Pseudomonas sp. FSL R10-2189. The sequence continues at coordinate 25,628 of NZ_WIVZ01000027.1, read as the reverse complement.
AAAAACCCCGGCCAAGCCTGCGGTCGATGCCCCCAGGGTGAACGCCGAGAGCTTGACCAGCACGTGGTTCAGGCCCATGGCGCGGCAGGCGATTTCGTCTTCGCGCAGTGCTTCCCACGCCCGGCCAATCGGCATGCGGGTCAGGCGGTGCTTGATGTAAAGCACCAGCAGCACCACCAAAAACAGCACGATGTAGATAAACAGGAATTTGACGTTGGGGTTGTAGTCCAGCCCGAAGAACTGGTGGAACGGTATCCCGCCCTCTTTGGCCACCCGACCAAATTCCAGGCCCATAAAGGTCGGTGATGGCACCGGCATGCCGTTGGGCCCGCCGGTAAACGACAGCCAGTTGTTGAGCACCAGGCGAATGATTTCACCAAAGCCCAGGGTCACGATGGCCAGATAGTCACCGTGCATGCGCAGCACCGGAAACCCGAGAATGCACCCCGCCAGCGCCGCCGCAATCGCCGCCAGCGGCAGCACCGACCAAAAACCCAGCCCCAGGTACTGATAACCCAGCGCCAGGCCGTAGGCACCAATGGCGTAGAACGCCACGTAACCGAGGTCGAGCAGCCCCGCCAGGCCCACCACGATGTTCAGCCCAAGGCCCAATAACACGTAGATCAGCCCCAGAATCACCACGGTCAGCACGTATTTATTGGCGAAGAACGGGAACACGATGGCAATAACGATGAGCAGCGGGATGATCCAGCGCAGCCGCGATTTGTAGTCTGGCGGCAACACGTGCACACCTGAACCTGTGGATTCAAACCCGTGAAGAATCTTCAGGCCGCGGGAGGTTTGCAGGAACAGGCTCAGGGCAAAGCGCCCGACCATCACAATTGCCACCAGCCAGCCGACGCGCGCCGGTTGCAGGTTAAAGCTGTAGCCATCGAGCACGACCCCCACGATCGGCCCGAACACAATCAGTGAGATCAACCCGGCAAGGATCGAATCGACGACGCTCTTTTTGATATCAATCGGTTTATTAATGGCTGCAGACATACTTACACCTTCGCCACGAGAGGACGACCCAGCAGGCCTTGGGGACGGAAAATCAGAATCACCACCAGCAGTGAGAAGCTGAACACGTCCTTGTAGTCCGAGTTAATCAACCCGGCAAAAAGTGACTCGGATACCCCCAGGATGATCCCCCCGAGCATGGCGCCGGGCAGTGATCCGATCCCGCCGAGTACCGCAGCGGTAAACGCTTTGATGCCAATGATGAAGCCTGCATAAAAGTCGAACGTGCCGTAGTTCATGGTGATCAGCACACCGGCCAACGCGGCCATGGCGGCGCCGATGACGAACACGTAGGAAATGACCCGGTCGGTGTTGATCCCCAGAATCGAGGCCATTTTGCGGTCTTGTTGCGTGGCCCGGCACATGCGGCCCAGCTTGGTGTACTTGATGATGTAGGTCAGCAAACCCATGCCGACAAACGCGGCGATCAGGATGAAGACCTTGGTGTAGGTGAGTTGCACAAAGCCGGTGCCGATATCGACGCGCCAGGCGCCGCTCAGCAGCGTGGGTACGCCTTGTTGGCGCGAGCCTTGGGCGATTTGCACGTAGTTTTGCAGGATCAGCGAAATGCCGATGGCGCTGATCAGCGGCGCCAGCCGGGTTGAGTTGCGCAGCGGTTTATAGGCCACGCGTTCGATCACCCAGCCATACACGCCGGTGACCACCACGGTGAAGATCAGGGTGCCCAACATCAGTAATGGGAAGGATTCGATACCGAAGTACGCCAGCAGAGCCAGACTGATTGCCGCGAGGTAAGCGGAAATCATGTACACCTCGCCGTGGGCGAAGTTGATCATGCCGATGATGCCGTAGACCATTGTGTAGCCGATGGCGATCAGGCCGTAGACAGACCCGAGGGTCAGGCCGTTCAGCAGTTGCTGCAGGAAAATACCGTCCATAACGCAATCTCACGCAGTTGAGCGATTGCGCAAACTCGCGCCCGCCACACCGCCAAAAGCGGCCTGGATGGTTGATGCCGGCCCGTTAACGCGTATCACCTGTGGGAGCGGGCTTGCCCGCGATGGTATCGGCGCGGTTCAACACAAAGACCGCATCGCCTGCATCGCTGGCAAGCCAGGCTCCCACAGGTTTTTTGCTGCATTTAAAACAGCGTTCGCTTAACTGACAGGTATTAACCTGGGTGGTGCGGTTTACGCAGCTCCTGGAAAAAAGGCAGGTTGTGCAGACTCATTCCCGCCTGAACGGACGCAATGCGCCGTTCAAGCGAGCAGCTCATCTCACTTCTGCTGTTCCAACTGGTGGTACTTGCCGTCTTTGTCCCACTGGTAAACCACGTAGTCAGAGACTTTGAGGTCGCCTTTGGCGTCCCACTCTTTCTTGCCCATCACGGTGGCTACAGGATTGGCCTTGAGCCACTTGGCGGCGTCTTCACCTTTGTTGGACTTGGCGCCATTGAAGGCATCCGCCAGGGCCTGGAGGGAGGCATAGGCGTACAGGGTGTAGCCTTCTGGCTCTTTGCCGGCTTTACGGAACTCTTCGACCACGGCCTTGCTGTCCGGCAGCAGGCGCGGGTCGGCGCCGAAGGTCATGTACACGCCGTCAACGTACTGTTTGCCGCCTGCGGTGGAGACCAGTTCGTCGGTAACCACGCCATCGTCAGACATGAACTTCACGTCCTTGAGGCCCGCTTCACGCAGTTGACGCACCAGTGGGCCGGCTTCCGGGTGCAGACCGCCGAAATACACGACGTCGGCGCCGGACGCGCGGATTTTGGTGACCAGGGCGCTGAAGTCTTTCTCGCCACGGGTCAGGCCCTCTTCAAGCACCGGCTTGACGCCGCGCTTGGTCAACTGCGCACTGGTGGCGTCAGCCAGGCCTTTGCCGTAGGTGTCCTTGTCGTTGATGACCGCGACTTTCTTGCCCTTGAGCACATCGACAATGTAGTCCCCGGCCACAATGCCTTGCTGGTCATCACGCCCGCACATGCGGAACACCGCGTCCAGGCCACGCTCAGTGACCTGCGGGTTAGTGGAGCCCGGCGTGATCATGATCACACCCGCGTCGGCGTACACCTCAGACGCCGGAATGGTGTTGGAGGAGCAGAAATGGCCAATCACCCCGGCGACCTTGTCCTGATCGACCAAGCGGTTAGCCACGGCCACGGCCTGTTTGGGTTCGCAGGCATCGTCACCGGCCACCAGGACGATTTTCTCGCCGTTGATCCCACCCTTGGCGTTTATAACCTCAGCCGCCGCCTTCGCCCCGGTCATGTATTGCTCGCCAAATGCCGCGTTGGCGCCGGTCATCGGCCCCGCTACACCGATTTTCACATCGGCCTGAACAAACGAAGAAACGCCCAACGCGGCCGCTACCGCGAGAGCCAGAAAACCTTTCTTGTAGAACGTCTGCGACATGAGGTGGTGCTCCTGAGTTTTTTTAGTTGGCACTGCGACTTCACATAAAGCGCTGAGCAAGGCGCGTGCCATTGGTTTTTTATTCTGGGAAAAGCCGTTGTTTTATTGTTATGTCGACTGTTTCGGGCCCTTTTTCATTGGGCGTGCAACCGTCTAAACCGAGGAAGGTAAAACCGTTTATGTGTTTAAAGTGCCACCAGGCTCAACACACGTTGCAACCGGGTTGCGCTAGCCTTGGCATTCTCCTTGTAACCCAGCGCGTCACCGATCTGCACACTCGCGGTGCATGACTGCTACATGGCGCACCACCTGAGGCTAGTCGCTGTTCGCGCAAACGTCGTGCTGGCGATTAAATATCACCTTTAGATAACAATTCTCAGGCATTGGCCAGCGTGATAAAGCGAGAAACCCGCCTCATACAAACAGCTGCGCAAGCCCGCATGTGGCACCGATTGCATGGCCGAAAAAGGAATCGGCAGCGCGCTGGCGTCGCCGTGACACAGGTAGTCTGCGAACGCTTTGCCCACCACAGTGCCGGTGGTCACACCGCGACCGTTATAGCCTGTGACCGCCACTAAACCGGGCGCGGGCTCGAATAAACGCATCAAGTGATCGGGGGTGAAGGCGATGCAGCCGGTCCAGGTGCACTCCCACTCCACGCCTTTCAACGACGGGAAGTAATGCTGTTGCACACGGTCAGCCCAAGCCTTCAAGAACCAGGTGGGCTTTTGATTGCCGTTGCCCAGGCTGCCGAGCAATAAGCGGCCCTCGGCGTCGCGGCGAATGCTACTGAGCACCTGGCGCGTGTCCCACGACCCTTGGCCGCCGGACAAGATGCTGTTGGCGCTGTCATCGGTCAGGGGTTTAGAGGCCACCTGGTAGTAGTAACCGGGGAAAAAGTTACGCCGCAGGTCAGTCCATTCGCCTTCGGTGTACGCATTGGAAGCCAGCACCACCTGTTCAGCGCTGACCGCTCCGTGCGCCGTTTGCACCGACCAGCGCGCGCCCTGGCGTTCCAGCCCGGTGACCGGCGAATGATCAAACAGGCGCCCGCCCAAATCACTGGCGGCCTTCGCCAGCCCCGAGGTGTACGCCATGGGGTTGAGCGTACCGGCGCGGCGGTCGAGCAAGGCAGCGGCAATTTTTTTAGTGCCGGTGGCGGCTTCACAGGCAGAGCCGGTGAGCAGCTCGACCGGCGCGCCACGGCGTTTCCATTGTTGCTCGCGGCTGCGCAAATCTGCTTCGCCGCGGGCGTTGTGGGCCATGTGCAGCGTGCCTTCGCGGCGTAACTGGCAGTCGATGCGGTACCTGTCGACAAGGCTGAACACCAGCGACGGTGCGGCGCCGAGCATGCGATTGAGCTGGCTGCCGACGGATTCACCGAAACCGGCTTCGATGTCGTCCGGCGGGATCCACATCCCCGCGTTGACCAGCCCGACGTTGCGCCCGGACCCACCGTGCCCGGTACGGTGGGCCTCAAGCACGCACACGCTTTTGCCTTGTTCGAGCAAATGGATGGCGGCGGACAGGCCGGTGATCCCGGCGCCGATGACGCACACATCAACGCTCAATTCGCCCTTGAACGCGGGCGCTTGCGGACGTTGAGGCGTCAGGGTTTCCCATAAGCATTGTTCTTGTAGTGGCATGCCAAGCTCCAGCAATGAAACCTAACCAGGACCAAAACCCTCACCCTAGCCCTCTCCCGGAGGGAGAGGGGACTGACCGCACGCGGTTTGAGAAACACCGACAATTAGCCCCCTCTCCCTCCGGGAGAGGGTTGGGGTGAGGGCAAGCTTCAATCGAACGTAATACCCTGCGCCAACGGCAGTTCCAGCGAGTAGTTCACGGTGTTGGTCTGGCGGCGCATGTAGCCGCGCCAGGCGTCGGAGCCGGATTCACGGCCGCCGCCGGTTTCTTTTTCGCCACCAAAGGCACCGCCGATCTCTGCACCGCTCGGGCCAATGTTGACGTTGGCGATGCCGCAGTCGCTGCCGGTGGCCGACATGAATTGCTCGGCTTCGCGCACGTCGGTGGTGAACACGCACGATGACAAGCCTTGCGGCACGGCGTTGTTCAGGCGCAAGGCCTCGGCAAAGTCGCTGTAACCGATCACGTACAGGATCGGTGCAAAGGTTTCGCTGCACACCACTTCGCTTTGTTCCGGCATTTCCACAATGGCCGGGGCCACGTAGTACGCGTCCGGGTATTGGCTGGCCAACTGGCGCTCGCCACCAAACACCCGCCCGCCTTCGCTCAGGGCTTGTTCCAGAGCGTTTTGCATGTTTTCAAAGCTGTGTTGGTCGATCAGCGGGCCGACCAAGTTGCCTTCCAGCGGGTGGCCGATGCGCACTTTGGAATACGCCGCTTTGAGCCGGGTGACGATGTCTGCTTTGACCGATTCGTGTGCGATCAACCGGCGCAGGCTGGTGCAACGCTGCCCGGCGGTGCCGACGGCGCTGAACAAGATGGCGCGCACGGCCATGTCCAAGTCAGCGCTGGGGCCGAGGATCATCGCGTTGTTGCCGCCCAGTTCGAGAATGCTGCGGGCAAAACGCGCGGCGATTTTAGGCGCCACTTCGCGGCCCATGCGGGTGCTGCCGGTGGCGCTGATCAGCGCGACACGCGGGTCATCGACCAATGCCTCACCGGCGTCGCGACCACCGATCACCACTTGGCTCAGGTACTGGGGCGCGTCGCTGAAGTTGCTGAGCACGCGGTCGAATAGCGCCTGGCAGGCCAGCGCGGTCAACGGGGTTTTCTCGGACGGCTTCCAGATCACCGCGTTACCGCACACCAGCGCCAGCGTGGTGTTCCACGCCCACACGGCGACCGGGAAGTTAAAGGCACTGATCACCCCGACCACGCCCAGCGGGTGCCAGGTTTCACGCATGTGGTGGCCCGGACGTTCCGAGGCGATGGTCAGGCCGTAGAGCTGACGCGACAGGCCGACGGCGAAGTCGCAGATGTCGATCATCTCCTGCACTTCGCCCAGGCCTTCCTGAGTGATCTTGCCCGCTTCCCACGACACCAGTTCGCCCAGGTCCGCCTTGTATTCACGCAACAGGTCACCGAACTGACGCACCAGCTCACCCCGGCGCGGCGCCGGGACTTTGCGCCAGATCTGAAATGCATATTCAGCGCGGGTCACGTGCTGCTCAACCTCTGCCGCCCCTTCCCACTGCACGGTGCCAATCTGGCTGCCATCAATCGGCGTGTACACCGGCTGTTTGCCGCGTTGATACAGCGCCGGGTTCACGCCAAGACGATCCAGTAATGCAGCAACCATGGGGCACTCCTTAGATTCAATAAACAGGTTCTTAGGCCTTTAGTTGTAGCTGGCTCATCCGGCGGTAACAAACGACCTTTAAGCGAGATATCATTCCGAAAATTCATGCTGCACGGGTAAAGTCGGCGAACAACCAGCACTGGGGGGGTCTTTATGCTGAACAAGCGTTATCTGCCATCGATCACGGCGTTGCAGTGTTTTGAGGCGGTGACCCGACACCTGAGCTTTACCCGCGCCGCCTAAGAGCTGAACCTGACCCAAAGTGCAGTCAGCAAACAGGTCGCGCAGTTGGAAGAGTTGCTTCAGCACTTATTGTTCCGCCGCGTGCGGCGCCGTCTGCAACTGACGCCCGCTGGCGACTTGTACCTGGTAGAAGTCCGAAAAATCCTGACCCAAGTCGAGATGTCGACCCACACCCTGCGCTCGTATGGCGGCGAAACCGAGGTGTTGCGCGTGTCGACGCCGTCGACCTTTGGCGCCCGCTGGCTGATGCCGCGCCTCAAGGGCTGGCGGCTGCGGCACCCGCATATTCATCTGGACGTGTGCAACGAACAGCCCGCCGATGACTTGCTGCAAGGGCGCAGTGATCTGGCGTTCTACTTTGGCCAGGGGTCGCGGCCCGGCACCGAGTCGGTGAGGTTGTTCGGTGAAGAACTGGTCGCAGTGTGTGCGCCGTCGAGCTTGCCCGACCATCCTTTCGACGACCCCACGCAACTCACCGAGCTGGTGCTGCTGCAAAACGCCTCACGCCCGCAGGCCTGGCACGAATGGTTTGAAAGCCAGGGTTATCACACCGATCACAGCTATCACGGGCCACGGTTCGACACGTTTTATATGTGCATTCGCGCGGCGCAGGTGGGCTGCGGCGTGGCCCTGCTGCCGAGGTTTCTGGTGGAAGAAGAACTGAGCGAAGGCAAGCTGGTCATTGCCTGGCAACACCCGATGCCGAGCCGCGATGCGTATTACCTGGCCTACCCCGAACACTCGGCGGGCGTGCCGAAGGTCAAGGCGTTTGTGAACTGGATGATGGAACATCTGGATGACACATAACCGTGTAGGAGCGAGCTTTTAAAAGATCAAAAGATCGCGAGCAAGCTCGCTCCTACAGGGGGATTGCAGTCATCAAAACAAAAACCGCTGGCAATACGGTCTGCGAATATGCGCCACTATCGCCATTCATTGAAAAAGCTGAACGCCGTGGCTATCAGGCACGGGCAGCATGGAGATTGCCGCTATGAGCGAGAGTGTGTTTGCCGACCGCATCGTGCAGAACTTGCTCGACACCGATTTCTACAAACTGACCATGATGCAGGCGGTGCTGCACAACTACCCCAACGTTGAAGTCGAATGGGAGTTCCGCTGCCGTAACAGCGAGGACCTGCGCCCGTACTTGAGCGAGATTCGCCACCAGATCGAACGCCTCGCTGAGCTGAGCATGACCCCGGACCAGCTCGGCTTTCTGGAACGCATCACGTTCATGAAGCCCGACTTCATCCGCTTTCTGGGCCTGTTCCGCTTCAACCTGCGCTACGTGCACACCGGCATCGAAAACGGCGAGCTGTTTATCCGCCTGCGCGGCCCGTGGCTGCATGTGATTCTGTTTGAAGTGCCGCTACTGGCGATTGTCAGTGAAGTGCGCAACCGCTCACGCTATGCCGGTACGCTGCTGCGAGAGGCCCGCGAGCAGTTGTATCGCAAGTTTGACTGGCTGCAAGCCAATGCCAGTACCGACGAACTGGCTGAGTTGCAAGTCGCCGATTTCGGCACGCGTCGCCGGTTTTCTTACCGGGTGCAGGAAGAAGTCGTCACGGTGCTCAAGCATGACTTCCCCGGGCGCTTTGTCGGCACCAGCAACGTCAACCTGTCCCGCGAGCTGGACATGAAGCCGCTGGGCACCATGGCCCACGAATGGATCATGGCGCACCAACAACTGGGCCCGCGCCTGATCGACAGCCAAAGCGCCGCGCTCGATTGCTGGGTGCGTGAGTACCGTGGCCTGTTGGGCATCGCCCTGACCGACTGCATCACCACCGACGCCTTTTTGGCCGACTTTGATCTGTACTTCGCCAAGCTGTTCGACGGTTTGCGCCACGACTCGGGTGACCCGGTGGTGTGGGCCGAAAAATGCATCGCGCATTACCATCACCTGGGCATCGACCCGATGAGCAAGACCCTGGTGTTTTCCGACAGCCTGACTTTGCCCCGCGCGCTGGAGATTTTCCGGGCGTTGCGCGGGCGTATCAACGTCAGCTTCGGTATCGGGACTAACCTGACCTGCGACATTCCGGGTGTTGAGCCGATGAGCATCGTGCTTAAAATGACCGCCTGTAATGGCTCGCCCGTCGCCAAGATATCGGATGAGCCGGGCAAGACCCATTGCTCTGATCCAAACTTCGCCGCCTATTTGCGCCACGTTTTCAATGTTCCTGAACAATCCTCCAAGGAGTGAATCATGCAGGCCGTACAGCGTCAGATTGCTGAAGATCTCAAGGTCCAACCGCCGTTTAAAAATACCGCCGCGCTTGAGTCCGAGATTGCACGGCGCATCACCTTTATTCAGTGCTGCCTGCACAATGCCAGGCTCAAGACCCTGGTGCTGGGCATCAGCGGCGGCGTCGACTCGCTGACCGCAGGCCTGCTGGCTCAGAAGGCCGTGCAGCAGTTGCGCGAGCAGACCGGCGATCAGGCATACCGCTTTATTGCCGTGCGCCTGCCCTACGGCGTGCAACAGGACGAAGCCGATGCCACCGCGGCCGTCGACTTTATCAACCCCGATGAGCGCCAGACCGTGAACATCGGCCCGGCGGTCAAAGCTCTGGCCGCTGAGGTCAGCGCGTTTGAAGGCAAGAAGCCAGAAACCGTGGACTTTGTGCTGGGCAACACCAAGGCGCGGATGCGTATGGTGGCTCAATACACCATCGCTGGCGCCACTGGCGGGCTGGTGATCGGCACCGACCACGCCGCCGAAGCCGTGATGGGCTTTTTCACCAAGTTTGGCGATGGCTCGTGCGACCTGGCCCCGCTCAGCGGGCTGGTGAAGAACCAGGTACGGGCCATTGCCCGGCATTTGGGTGCACCGGAGTTTCTGGTCGAGAAAGTCCCCACCGCCGACCTCGAAGACCTCGCGCCGGGCAAACCCGACGAAGTCTCCCATGGCGTGACGTATGCCGAGATTGACGCGTTCCTGCACGGCGAGCCGGTGCGCGAAGAGGCGTTCAACATCATCTGCAGCACCTATGAGAAGACCCACCACAAGCGCGAGATGCCGTTCGCGCCGTGAGACCTTCTGCGCAGGCTGTGATCTTTACATCGCAGCCTGCGTACCTTGGCAGCGACTACGGCCATGCGCGGTCAGGCTGTAGGCGGGCGCTGACGGAAGTACTGGTCCACCCCGGCAAAGATCGCCTCGGCGATTTTGCGCTGGTGGCGGGTGTCATGCAGCCGCTGGCAATCATTGACGTTGGAAATGAACCCGGTCTCCACCAGAATCGACGGCACCGCCGCCGACTTGAGTACGGCAAAACCGGCCTGTTCAACCCTCGATTGATGCAGCCGCGCAACGCCGCCCAGTTGTGACAGCACCTGATGCCCCAAGTCCAGGCTGGTGGAGATGGTCGCGTTCATCGACATGTCCAGCAATACGCCCGCCACCATCGGGTCGTCCTTGTGCAGCTTGACGTTCAAGCCGCCGCCCACCGAATCGGCGTCGTTTTCCCGGTCCGCCATCCAGCGCGCCATCGAGGACGTCGCCCCGTTTTGCGAGAGCGCAAAGACCGACGCACCCGATGCCGTCAACCTTGGCGCGGCATCGGCATGCACAGAGATAAACAGATCGGCATCGAGCTTCTGGGCCACTTCGGCGCGCTTGCGCAGCGGAATAAAGATGTCATCGGTGCGCACCAGCTTGGCCTTGTAGCCCTTTTGCGCGTCGATACGCTTGGCCAGCAGCTTGGCAATTTGCAGCGCGACGATCTTCTCTTGTTCGCCCTTGGAGCCTACCGCGCCGGGGTCTTTGCCACCGTGGCCAGCATCAATGACCACCAACAGGTCTCGACTACGCTTGGCGACGGGGCGCTCGGGCGCAGTTGGCGTGACGACCGATGAGGCAAGCGCTTTCGCCGGCTGGCCCGTCAGTTGTAGCTCCAGACGGTGGCCATTGGCCGACAGGGGCCTGAGCGCTGCACGCACACCGGCATCTGCCAGGTCCAGCACGATACGCAGATCACCCGCCGGGGTTTTGCCGCTGCGGATGGCGGTAACAGGCGTGCCGTCCAGCACCAGCCCTTCCAAGGACGCTGCCAACACCGCGCGTTTGAGGTCAATCACCACGCGGGGCGGCGACTCAAGGGTAAAGCTGTTGGCGATGACCGGCCCACTGAGGTCAAACAGCAGCGTGGTCGAACCTTGCACGCGACTGACACTCACGCGCCGCACTGCTTGTGAGGCATACGCTATGAGTGGCGTCGGCAATGCCAACCCGGCCAAGAGAAATTTCACCACGCTACGTCTGTCCATACACCTTCCACGCACTCGAATACTCCGGTCGCGACATCTTACTCGTTACGTTATAACGGCCAGATGAAGATTTTGACGGGCAGCTTTCATCATCAAAAGGCCGCGTAGGCCTGTCTGCACCACAGCCAGAAAAAACGGAATGAACCCCGCATTTTTTTTCGCTTGTCCGCACGGGGCTCAAGGGCTTTGATAGACCTCTATTTGGTCGTCAGAGCCCTGCCCCATGTCTTCTTTCGATGGTTTGTTCTCTTTGGTTGAATCGGCACTCGATCAGCCAACCGCTCACTGGTTGCGCGAGCATGTGGAGGTGCCCCCTGCCTTGCAGCGCTTTAACTGGAGCGAACAGTCGCTGCACCGCGTATGGCTCGCGCAAGCGCTGAACCTGTGTTTGTTCCACACCTTGGTCAACGCTGTGCCAGATGGCCGACGGTATGTCGAAGAACAAGCCCGGCAAGGACGCAAGGTGGTCTTTGATCACGGCGCCATTCGCACGGTGGACTGGCCCATTAACGGCCAATTGCCGCGCGGCCGTCAGGCGTTTGCGCGCTTGCTGGAGCCGCTGGGCTTTACCGATGTGCGCACCTACCCGCTGACCAAACTGAACATGACCGGTTGGGGCTATCGCCAGATGGACCTGCCTGAAGACATTGCGCAGTTTTTTGTCTCGGAATTGCACCCCGGGCGCTTCAGCGAGGCCTTTCAGCACGCTGTCAGTCGTGTGGTCGGCTCAAGCCTCGACCCGCTGCAGCCTGAACACCTGAGCCTGCTCAACCGCCTGAGCCTGACCCGCCATTGCAGCCTGAGCGAGGCCCGCACGCTGTTGCCCGCCTTGCACCGCGCCTTTGGCCGCCAACACGGCGTAGTCCACGCTGCGGACTACCAGTGCTTGCTCAACGAAAGCGCAGAAATGGCCTGGATCGCCACCGAGGGCAACAGCTTCAACCACTTGACCGACCGCGTGCAGGACCTGAACGCCTGCGTCGCCCAGCAGCGCGAATTGCAGCGGCCAATGAAAGACAGCATTGAGGTGTCAGCTTCGGGGCGGGTCATGCAGACGGCCTACCGCGCCTGCACCGTCACCCGCGAGCTGATCGATGCCCAAGGTCAGTGCCGCGAGCATCAAGTGCCGGGCTCGTTTGTCGAATTTATTCAGCGCAAGGTCGACCCGGACACCGGGCGCATCGACCTGAACTTCGACAGCAGCAACGCCCAAGGCATTTTCAAGATGACCGACTCAAAAGCCTGAGCCTGAATGCAAACAGCCCCGACGGCGCAACGCACGTCAGGGCTGTTTGAGGGACCTGCGCTTATTTCAGCGTGACGGTGCCTTTCATCATCGAGATATGGCCCGGGAACGAGCAGAAGAACCCGTACTTCTCGTCCGCTTTGAGCTTGGAGACATCAAAGGTCACGGAGTCGGTTTCGCCAGCGCCAATCACCTTGGTGTGTGCGATGATGCGCGTGTCGCCATCCTTCAGATAGTCTTTGTCGATACCCGCGCTCAGACCATCAGTGGAGATAGGCTGCATATCGGCTTCTTTACTCAGTACCCAGTTATGGCCCATGACTGCTTTTGGCAAGCTACCGGAGTGTGTCAGCTCTACGGTGAAGGTTTTGCAGGACTTGTCGATCTCGATAGCTTTGGTGTTGAACGACATTTGGTCGGTCGAATCAACGGTGACCTTGCACTCAGCTGCTAACAATTGGCCGCTGGCCAAGGTCAAAAGAGATACCGCAACAACTTTTGCAAACATGGTTTTTCTCCAAGGTAGGGTACAAAAAATCCATTATTTGTATACAGGATGCACGAAAACGGACGTTGTTCCAATGACCCACGTCACGTCCTGACGTTTTTTGTCATGACCTTCTATCAGGCAAACGAACGTTAGACCAGCATCCTTAGGCCATTTTGGGCTTTTTCGGGGTTTAATCGGCATCTGGGTGTAGAGTCGTGTTTTGCGCGCAAACAGCCTGCTGGCAAAAACCCAGCTAACGGCAAGGCACTAATACAGGGCAGAATACGCGCCGCTCAACCTCACCTTCGACCCCAAGAGGATCGCTCATGGCCAAACCCAACTATAACTTCGCCAAACGTCAACGAGACCTGGCTAAAGAGCAGAAGAAAGAGGAAAAGCTCGCGCGCAAAAAAGCCGCAGCAGAAGGCACTCCTGTAGAGAACGATCAAGACGTTGATGCAGAACACGAAGTCGCGCAAGAAGACGCAGACGCCACCGAAACCCCAGCCCCCCACGCGTAACCCCACACCCCAGAATGCACAACGCCAGCCCGAAGGCTGGCGTTGGTGTAGGCCGTGCACTTATCTGTAGGAGCGAGCTTTTAGCGCGGGACTACGGGCTTGCGCACAGGCTTCTTGCCTTTACCGCCCTTGGCGGCTTCCTGACGCTCTTTGGCCGCCTGTTTGTTACGGGCAAACGCCGCAGCCTTGGCCTCTTCACGCTTGTCCCACGGGTTGCCACCATCGCTGGCACGCGGCGGCAAGCCGGTGTGTTGCGTCAGGATCTTGGTGGTTTTGCCACCGGCAACCTTATGACTGCCAGCCGGCGTCGAGTTTTTACGGCGCGCGCTCTGGTAGCTGTCGGTCGCCGGCTGATGCAGCGGGATCAGTTGATCCTTGCCCGAGCCGATCAAGTCAGCACGGCCCATGCGGGTCAGTGCCTCGCGCAGCATCGGCCAACCTTTAGGGTCGTGATAACGCAAGAACGCCTTGTGCAGACGACGCTGCTCTTCGCTCTTGACGATGGTCACGCCGTCACTCTTGTAAGTGACCTTGCGCAGCGGGTTCTTGCCCGAGTGGTACATCGCCGTGGCCGTGGCCATGGGCGACGGGTAGAACGCCTGCACTTGGTCTGCCCGGAAACCGTTGCCCTTGAGCCACAGCGCCAGGTTCATCATGTCTTCGTCGGTGGTGCCAGGGTGCGCCGCAATGAAGTACGGGATCAGGTACTGCTCTTTGCCTGCTTCCTTGGTGTACTTCTCGAACATGCGCTTGAAGCGGTCATAGGTGCCAATGCCCGGCTTCATCATCTGGTTGAGCGGACCTTCCTCGGTGTGTTCCGGGGCGATCTTCAGGTAACCGCCCACGTGGTGGGTTACCAGCTCTTTAACGTACTCCGGCGACTCGACCGCAAGGTCATAACGCAGGCCGGAAGCGATCAGGATCTTCTTCACACCCGGCAGGGCACGGGCGCTGCGATACAGCTGGATCAGCGACGAGTGGTCGGTGTTCAGGTTCGGGCAGATACCCGGGAACACGCATGACGGCTTGCGGCACGCGGATTCGATTTCCGGGCTCTTGCAGGCGATGCGGTACATGTTCGCGGTCGGGCCGCCGAGGTCGGAAATGACGCCGGTGAAACCCGGCACCTTGTCGCGGATCTCTTCGATTTCACGAATGATCGACTCTTCGGAGCGGTTCTGAATGATCCGGCCTTCGTGCTCGGTAATCGAGCAGAAGGTGCAGCCACCAAAGCAGCCACGCATGATGTTCACCGAGAAACGGATCATGTCGTAGGCAGGAATTTTTTCCTTGCCGTAGGCCGGGTGCGGAATACGTGCGTAAGGCATGCCAAATACGTAGTCCATCTCTTCGGTGGTCATCGGAATCGGAGGCGGGTTGAACCACACGTCCACTTCGCCATGCTTCTGCACCAGCGCGCGGGCGTTGCCCGGGTTGGTTTCAAGGTGAAGCACGCGGTTGGCGTGAGCGTACAGCACCGCGTCAGCACGGACCTTTTCAACAGACGGCAAGCGAATCACCGTCTTGTCACGGGTCATGCGCGGGCTGGCCAGGATCTGCACGACCTTGGCTTCGTTCGGGTCTTCAACCGGGCCTTTTTCTTGCTCGATGGCGCAGGCCTGAGTGTCCTGGGTGTTCACATACGGGTTGATGATCTTGTCGATCTTGCCCGGACGGTCGATACGCGTGGAGTCCACTTCGTACCAGTCTTTGGGCGTGTCACGGCGAATGAACGCGGTACCGCGCACGTCAGTGATGTCTTCGATCTTGTGGCCATAAGACAGGCGCTGGGCAACTTCGACAATGGCCCGCTCGGCGTTGCCGTACAGCAGGATGTCGGCGCAGGCGTCGATCAGGATCGAGTTGCGTACGCGGTCTTGCCAGTAGTCGTAATGGGCAATGCGGCGCAGGGAGGCCTCGATGCCACCGAGCACAATCGGGACATTTTTGTAGGCTTCTTTACAGCGCTGGCTGTACACCAGGCTCGCGCGGTCCGGACGTTTGCCAGCCATGCCACCAGGGGTGTAGGCGTCATCGGAGCGGACTTTTTTGTCAGCGGTGTAGCGGTTGATCATCGAGT
Source organism: Pseudomonas sp. FSL R10-2189 (assembly GCF_009600325.1). Classification (NCBI taxonomy): domain Bacteria; kingdom Pseudomonadati; phylum Pseudomonadota; class Gammaproteobacteria; order Pseudomonadales; family Pseudomonadaceae; genus Pseudomonas; species Pseudomonas sp. FSL R10-2189. Next base: position 10,092 of record NZ_WIVZ01000027.1, on the reverse strand, counting down.
CCATGTTGCCGGCCGCAACGCCGAAGAACAGGTTCGGCTCGCCCAGCTTCATGAAGTCGTCTTTGGACTGCCAGTTCGGCTGGGCAATGATGCCCACACGGAAACCCTGGGACTCCAGCAAGCGGCCGATGATGGCCATGCCAAACGACGGGTGATCGACATACGCATCACCGGTCACGATGATGATGTCGCATGAATCCCAGCCAAGCTGATCCATCTCCTCCCTGCTCATGGGCAGGAATGGCGCTGGCCCGAAACATTCGGCCCAGTACTTCGGATAGTCAAAAATTGGCTTCGCTGCTTGCATGTCGATGACCGGTGTTGAGTGCAAAAAAAGGGCGCGACATTTACTGAGAAATTCGCGGGCGCGGAATATAGCACAAAAAATGACCAATTCCGACTGTAACGCTGGGCTTTCTTGGCAAGTCGAACGCCGGACAGCTTGGCCTCAAATACCCGAATTTGACGGAGGATCCGCGAGGAAATCAATAGAACTGCGCGGCCACTGATGAATGGCCCAGGCCGCCTCGTGCCACTGCGCATCCAGCGGGGTGAGCGGCAACCGACGGGCGGCGAATTTAAACAACAGGCGTAAGCCGGTATTGGACCGCTGCGAGGCTCGGGTCAGGCGCATCATCAGGGCCACTTGCGAGCGGGAGATCCTGACCTCCGGCTCAGAGCTGAAACCCGGACGCGCATGGATCTTGCGCAAAGTCAGCAGGGTCAAGCCAATAGTCCACAGGAGAAAACGACGAATCCCATCGTGCTTGGCAGGAATCAGCAGCGCGTACTCAAGGGCTCGCTGCAAGTGAGCGTGTGCGGTGCCCACCAACTCGCAAAGCGCTCGATCAAAGCCAGGACTCCTCTGGCCTGCTTGCAAAGCCAACAACTCGACTGCGTGCTCCGCAAAAAGGTCTTGCGGGAGCCAACAAATGCCCTGCTGACGGTCCTCCCATTGGTCCTTGAGGATATTGGTCAATTGCAACGCAGCACCAAAGGACACCGACAGGCGTGACAGTAAGGCACGCTGTGAGCCAAGCGCTGGCTCATAATCGATAAAGAACGTGGTCAGCATTTCACCGACCACACCGGCAGCGCAGTAGCAGTAACGATCCAGATCATGACGGGTAGTTAACCCCTTGAGGCTCAGGTCACGGCGAAACTCGCTCATGCCTTTGCCCATGACGGCCAGGCAATCGACAATCGCATCGCGTTGAAGCGGGCTCAGTTGGCTATTGGCTTCCATGACCCAGGCCAAATGCTCTAATAAGTCATGCTCAGCCTTTAGGGTTTGCACGCTCAGTAAGGCGCCGACCTCATCACTTAAACGCCGGGCATCCATTTGCCCGGACACGACGGCCAAAAGTGAGCCTTCATACAGGCGTATCTGCTCCAGAGAGAGCGCAGGTTCATCTTCTATCGTGTCGGCGAGACGCAGAATCAAATAAGCATTGGTAACGGCAGGCGAGAGTTCGACTGGTAACTGAGGGATGGTTAGCGCAAAGGTACGCGAGACACGCGCAAGTATTTCACCCTGAAAAAAAGCTCGTTCTGCTTTTGTGGCTTGCGGCTTTCTCAATTGAGCCCGTTGGCTCCACTGCTCAAGCTGGTTACCGCTGCTGACGAGGATTGTCTTGAACCAGACGGTGAACAGTTCGGGCTCGGCGCCCATCCAGCTCAATAGCCGGTGCGGTTCGATCCACCTCCAGTCAGACGCTTCAGCAGGGTTGGGGACAGGCTCGCCGTCATGGCGACCTATGTAGACGTGGTCAAATTCATGTTCGATAAGCCCGCCCGGCACCTGCGCTTCATAGATAAAGGCAGTGACTTCTTGCAACGCGCAATCAAAGCCCATTTCTTCGCCGAGCCGGCGATGAGCCGCGTCTTCAGTAGGCTCGCCATCGCGCGGATGTCCGCAACAGGTATTGGTCCACAAACCGCCGGAGTGGTATTTCTCCGGCGCCCGACGCTGGAGCAACAACCAACCACGGGAGTCGAACACGAAGAGGGAAAAAGCGCGGTGAAGCAAGCCTTCTTGATGGGCCTTAAGTTTATTCGCCACCCCGGTTTGCTGATCATTGGCATCAACCAAAATGAGAAGCTCATCCATTACCGGCACTCCTGAATGACTCACACCATCGCGCAGTCATTAGGGGCACAGGCAAATACCCGCCGTAACTGTCAAACATGACAGTGCCGATGAGCGGTAGCGATCAGAAATGGGCGACGGGTTACTCGTCGTCGAAGTTGTAACTGCCCGGCGCGAGGTTTTCGAAGCGTGTGTATTTGCCGATAAACGCCAAACGCGCCGTACCGATCGGGCCGTTACGCTGTTTGCCAATGATGATTTCAGCAACGCCCTTATGCTCGGTTTCGGGGTGGTACACCTCGTCCCGGTACACGAACATGATGACGTCGGCGTCCTGCTCGATGGCTCCGGATTCACGCAAGTCGGAGTTGATCGGGCGTTTGTTGGGCCGTTGTTCCAGGGAACGGTTGAGCTGCGACAGGGCAATCACCGGGCAATTGAATTCCTTGGCCAGCGCTTTCAGGGACCGCGAGATCTCGGAAATCTCGTTGGTCCGGTTATCGCCCCCCGAACCCGGGATCTGCATCAACTGCAGGTAGTCGATCATGATCATGCCAATCTCGCCGTGCTCACGCACCAGGCGCCGGGTACGGGCACGCATCTCGGACGGGCTGATACCGGCCGTGTCATCGATGAACAGCTTGCGATCGTTGAGCAGGTTGACCGCCGAGGTCAGGCGTGGCCAGTCGTCATCTTCGAGGCGACCCGCACGCACTTTGCTCTGATCGATACGCCCAAGCGACGAGAGCATACGCATGATCAGCGATTCACCTGGCATCTCAAGCGAGTAAACCAGTACCGCCTTGTCGCTGCGCAACACGGCGTTCTCAACAAGGTTCATGGCGAAGGTGGTTTTACCCATCGATGGACGGCCCGCGACGATGATCAAGTCGGCTGGCTGCAAGCCGCTGGTCATGTTGTCGAGGTCGGTATAGCCGGTGGACAAGCCGGTAATGGCTTCGTCGGTATTAAACAGGGTGTCGATCCGGTCGATGGCTTTGGTCAACAGGTCGTTGACGCTCACCGGGCCGCCGGTTTTAGGCCGGGCCTCGGCAATCGCGAAAATCTGCCGTTCAGCTTCGTCGAGGATCTCTTCTGCGGTGCGGCCTTCCGGGTTGAAGGCGCTGTCGGCAATTTCAGTGCTGATGCCGATCAGTTGGCGCAACGTCGCACGCTGACGAACGATCTGGGCGTAGGCCTTGATGTTCGCCACCGACGGGGTGTTCTTCGCCAGTTCGCCCAGGTAGCCCAGACCACCGACTTGCGAGGTCTGACCTTCCTTGTTCAGTTGCTCGGCAAGGGTCACGACGTCAATCGGTGAGTTCTGGTCGGCCAGCTTGGCGATGGCGCGGAAAATCAGGCGATGGTCATGCCGATAAAAATCGCCGTCCGAGACCTGATCCAACACGCGTTCCCAGGCGTTGTTGTCCAGCATCAGACCACCGAGTACAGCCTGTTCGGCCTCGATGGAGTGCGGCGGCACCTTCAGGGCTGCGGTTTGCAGGTCGTATTGCTCAGGAGCGGAAATATCGTTCATGGCCACGTGTCAGTTTGGGGTGAAAATCAGGATCAGCAGAAAGACAAAGGGCACGACCTGTAAACAGGATCGTGCCCGATGTTAACCGTCCAGCACACACGGTGCCAGTCAGTTAAGACTGCTTAAGCAGCTACCACAACAACGCGTACGGTTGCTTCAACTTCGGCGTGCAGGTGCACAGCCACGTCGAATTCGCCAACGTTGCGGATAGTGCCGTTCGGCAGACGAACTTCGCTTTTTGCAACTTCAACGCCAGAGGCGGTCAGTGCATCAGCGATGTCGTGAGTACCGATCGAACCGAACAGCTTGCCTTCGTCACCGGCGGTGGCAGTGATAGTCACTTCCAGCTCGCCCAGTTGAGCAGCACGAGTTTCGGCCGAAGCTTTCTTGTCAGCTGCTGCTTTTTCCAGCTCAGCGCGACGCTCTTCAAACGCAGCCAGGTTGGCAGCGGTTGCAGCGGTAGCTTTGCCGTACGGCAGCAGGTAGTTACGACCGTAGCCGGCCTTAACATTTACTTTGTCGCCCAGGTTGCCCAGGTTTGCGACTTTTTCCAGAAGGATCAGTTGCATGTGAAAATCCTCTTAACTTTTAACCTTCACCGTCCGCAGAGCCTTTATCAGCGTCTTTCGGCGCCAGACGTCCGCGAAAATCAATCAGGCTGTCGACAATGGCCAAGACCACGAGCAACGGATAGATCAGCTGCATAAACAGCAGCAGCGTGACGTACAACCCCACCAGCCAAAACTTGGCCAGTCGCTTTTTCGCTACCAGCCCGTGTATCAGGGCCAGGCCGGCGAAGAACAACGCTACGCTGCACAACGGCGTCAGCATGGCCATTTGCGGACCGAAGTTCGGACCTACAAGCATGCACGCCAGCAACAATAGCGCTGGTCCCAGCGGTAGGCGGATGCTGCGAAATTCGCTGGCAAAACCGCCCGGGTTATACAACAGCGCTTGCCAGTAACGCCCAAGAATCAGGCTCAGCACGCTGACGACCTGCATCAAAGCTGCAATCAAACCGGTGAGGACGGGTGCAATCAGTGCTCCGAGGCGCGCTCGCTCTACGTCAGATAACTTGTCGTAGAGACCACTGAGGATCTGCGGCAGAAGTTTTTCCAACTCCTGCGCCATCGCACCAATGGGTTCGCGGAAAACCGTGCCCAGAACCACGCCATACACCACACCCAACGCTACGCTGACCAGCAGCACGCGGTACCAGGGCTGACCGGCGCGCAAGAGCATCGCCAATCCCAGGGTTCCCAGCAGCACCATCAAGGTGCGGGGTTCGCCCATAAACCACCAGGCCAAGGCCGGCAGTAAAGCCCATGAGAGGATGCTCAAGGCATCTCTCGGACCGCGCCGCAGGAGCACAAGGCAACCTGCAGCAGCACTCAACCAGAACAAAAACGGCAATGCCGCACATCCGGCCACGATTAACGTGGCCTGCACACGGCCTCGCATGATGAACTCAGCTAGGGCACGCATGCATTCAATCCTTTACTACCTGTCGACTGCCCGGTCTCAGCGGCCGTGGCTGTCGGTGTAGGCCAGCAGGGCCAGGAAGCGGGCGCGCTTGATAGCGGTGGCCAGCTGACGCTGATAACGAGCTTTAGTACCGGTGATGCGGCTTGGAACAATTTTGCCGGTCTCGGATACGTAAGCTTTCAGAGTGTTGAGATCTTTGTAATCGATCTCTTTCACTTCTTCTGCGGTGAAGCGGCAGAATTTACGACGACGGAAGAAACGTGCCATGTAATTGGCTCCTCAAAAGGTCCGTGGATTACTCGTCAGCGTTATCGCTGGCGTCGCTGTTATCGCTGTCATCGCCATCGGCGCTGTCAGAATGCTCAGGACGGTCACGACGCTCACGGCGCTCACTGCGGTTCTCTTCAGCCTTGAGCATCTCGGACTGGCCAGTTACGGCTTCGTCGCGACGGATGACCAGGTTACGGATCACAGCATCGTTGTAACGGAAGTTGTCTTCCAGCTCAGCCAGGGCTTTGCCAGTGCACTCAACGTTCAGCATCACGTAGTGAGCCTTGTGAACATTGTTGATTGCGTAGGCCAGTTGACGACGGCCCCAATCTTCCAGACGGTGGATTTTGCCGCCGTCTTCTTCGATCAGCTTGGTGTAACGCTCTACCATGCCGCCGACTTGTTCGCTTTGATCCGGGTGGACCAAAAAGATGATTTCGTAATGACGCATGAATGCTCCTTACGGGTTGTAGCCTGCCGCTAACTTAAAGCGGTCAGACAAGGAGTGAATGACACTTGTGTGTCTTGCCTAGAGAGGCACATATGCGCCCGCCATGATGGCAAGGGGCGCAATTGTAGAGAAGGGACAAGAGCGACGCAAGGTGATTGGTGATTATTTGAACAATTCAAACACCCCCAAACCGTAGGAGCGAGCTTGCCTCGCGATCTTTTGATCGTTACAAGATCGCGAGGCAAGCTCGCTCCTACAGTTGAGGCCGGGTGTGGGTTATTTCTTTTTGGCAGGGGCCTTGGCTTTAACGCTGCGCTGACGCAGGGCTTCGAACAGGCAAACGCCAGTCGCTACCGAAACGTTCAGACTACTAACGCTGCCCGCCATCGGCAGGCGCACCAGGTAGTCGCAATGCTCGCGGGTCAGGCGGCGCATGCCTTTGCCTTCGGCACCCATGATCATGATGGTCGGGCCGGTCAGGTCTTGCTCGTACAACTCCTGTTCGGCTTCGCCCGCCGTACCGACGATCCACAAGCCACGTTGTTGCAGCTTTTTAAGCGTCGCGGCCAGGTTGGTCACGGCCACCAACGGAATCACTTCCGCCGCGCCGCAGGCTACTTTTCGTACCGTCGGGGTCAGCGTTGCCGACTTGTCTTTAGGCACGATAACTGCCAGTGCACCGGCCGCATCGGCGGTACGCAGGCAAGCACCCAGGTTGTGCGGGTCTGTCACGCCATCCAGCACCAGAATCAGCGGAGCACCTTCGGTGCGATCCAGCAATTCGTTGAGCATGGCCTCGCCCCACACCTGGCTCGGGCTGACATCCGCCACAACGCCCTGGTGTACGCCTTCAACCCAAGCATCCATTTCACGGCGCTCGGCCTGACCGACGTCGATCCGGTTTTCAGCAGCCAGCGCGACCAGGGTCTGGACGCGAGGATCGTTGCGGCTTTCAGCCAACCAGATGTGCTTGACGCGTTTTGGGTGGTGACGAAGCAACGCTTCTACGGCGTGAATGCCGTAGATTTTTTCCAACTGACTCATGACTTGGCCTTAGGTTTGCGCGACCCGCCGCTTTTGCTGGCAGGCGCGACGCCCGATTTTGGCGGGCCTTTACGATGTTTGCTGGGTTTGGAAGGCTTGCCCGCGTCTTTAGCGGGTGCTGCCCTCCCCGACTTTCCCGACTCCGATGCTCGACCGCCGTTTTTCGCGTCGGCCAACAGCGCCTTTTTCACTTCGCGGCTTTTACGCACTTCGGCGTTATTGGCCGCTGCGTCGCTGGAGCGATAAGCACCGTCAGACGCTTTCACGGTTTTGGCTGGCGCACTGCGGCGAGCGGGTTTAGCCGCTTCAACCGGTGGCGGCTCAGTCGGCTTGGTCCCGGATTTGCCCACGTTTTTACGCACAGGCTTTTCGTCGGTGCGGTTTTTACGACCAATCGGCGCGCTGAGGGTTTTCTCAGCCATTTCGAAGTCGATTTTGCGCTCGTCCAGATCAACCCGCATGACGCGCACCTCAACCGTGTCACCCAAGCGGAAGCTGCGACCGGTGCGCTCGCCCGCCAGGCGGTGATGCACAGGGTCAAAGTGGTAATAGTCGCCCGGCAAGGCAGTCACGTGGACCAGACCTTCAACATAAATGTCGGTCAGCTCAACGAACAGGCCAAAACCGGTAACTGCTGTCACCACACCCGGGAACGTCTCGCCTACGCGGTCCTTCATGAACTCGCACTTGAGCCAGTTAGTCACGTCACGCGTGGCTTCATCGGCACGGCGCTCACTCATCGAGCATTGCTCGCCGAGCTGCTCCAAAATCGCTTCGTCGTACGGGTAAATGCGCGCTTTCGGGATGGTCATCGCGCCAGCACGCAGAACGTGCGGGGTATCCTGCTTGGAGTGGATAACGCTGCGAATCGCCCGATGCGTGAGCAAGTCCGGGTAACGACGGATCGGCGAAGTGAAGTGGGTATAGGCTTCGTAGTTCAGGCCGAAGTGGCCCTGGTTATCAGCGCTGTACACCGCCTGGCTCAACGAGCGCAGCATCACGGTCTGGATCAGGTGGTAATCGGGGCGGTCCTTGATGTGCTCAAGCAACGCCTGATAGTCCTTCGGCGAAGGGCCATCCTTGCCTTTGTGCAGGCTCAGACCCAACTCACCGAGGAACGCGCGGAGTTTTTCCAGACGCTCAGGCGGCGGGCCGTCGTGCACACGGTACAGGGCCGGGATTTCGTGCTTCTTGAGGAACTCAGCGGTGGCCACGTTGGCCGCCAGCATGCACTCTTCGATCAGCTTGTGCGCGTCGTTACGCGTGGTTGGGCGAATTTCAGCGATTTTGCGCTCGGAACCGAAGATGATCCGGGTTTCCTGCGTTTCAAAGTCAATCGCGCCACGGGTATGACGAGCGCCCAGCAGCACTTTGTACAGTGCGTACAGTTGCTTGAGGTGCGGCACCACATCAGCGTATTCGCTGCGCAGTTGCTTGGCGTCGCTGGTTTTCGGGTGCTCAAGGATGGTGCTGACCTTGTTGTAGGTCAGACGCGCCTGCGAGTGAATCACCGCTTCGTAGAATTGGTAGTCGGTCATTTCGCCGGTTTTGGAGATGGTCATCTCGCACACCATGGCCAAACGGTCGACTTTCGGGTTCAGGGAGCACAGGCCGTTGGACAACTCCTCGGGCAGCATGGGAATCACGCGCTCCGGGAAGTACACCGAGTTGCCACGCACTTGGGCTTCAGCGTCCAGTGCCGAACCAATTTTCACGTAGCTGGATACGTCGGCAATGGCCACGTAGAGCTTCCAGCCGCCGCCAAACAAGCGCAGCTTGCCGGACTTGGCTTCGCAGTACACAGCGTCATCGAAGTCGCGGGCATCTTCGCCGTCAATGGTGACGAACGGGAGATGGCGCAGGTCAATGCGTTTCTCTTTGTCTTTCTCTTCAACTTCTGGCTTGAGCTTGGCGGCTTCTTTAAGCACAGCCTCCGGCCAGACGTGAGGAATGTCATAGGTGCGCAGCGCGATGTCGATTTCCATGCCGGGCGCCATGTAGTTGCCCACCACCTCAAGCACATCACCCTGCGGCTGGAAGCGCGGGGTCGGCCAGTGAGTGATCTTCACTTCAACGAACTGCCCGATCTTCGCGCCCGCATTGCGGCCCGGAGTCACCAGCACTTCCTGCTGGATTTTCGGGTTATCGGCCACTACAAAGCCGATGCCGCCTTCTTCGAAGTAACGACCCACGATGGTTTCGTGAGCACGCGAGACCACTTCAACGATCACGCCTTCACGACGGCCACGGCGGTCCAGACCCGAAACACGGGCCAGCGCACGGTCGCCATCGAACACCAGACGCATTTGCGCCGGGCTCAGGAACAGGTCGTCGCTGCCATCGTCCGGCACCAAAAAGCCGAAGCCATCACGGTGACCGCTGATGCGGCCCAGGATCAGGTCGAGCTTGTCTACCGGCGCGTACGTGCCACGGCGGGTGTAAATCAGTTGAGCATCGCGCTCCATCGCTCGCAGGCGACGACGCAGGGCTTCAATTTGGTCTTCGGTCGTGAGTCCAAACTCTGCGACCAACTGCTCACGAGCAGCAGGCGAACCGCGTTCAGCCAGATGCTGAAGGATCAGTTCGCGACTTGGGATAGGGTTTTCGTATTTTTCCGCTTCACGTGCGGCCTCGGGATCGAGGGTCTGCCAATCGGCCATTAGATAGTTTTCACCTTGTCTATATGCGGTTAGTTTGGCATACGCGTATTGAAACGGGAAATTTCGGACTCTAGCAGTGCCGTATTAGCCGGTTCTGACGCGTCTGGCGGGCTCAAACACACCGCCCGCGAAATATTTTGAATATTTTTAATCACAACGCTTTACAGGTCAAAGGGGCATCCGTATAGTGCGCGCCATCGACAACGGCGACGTTGCAGATACTGCCCAGATGGTGAAATTGGTAGACACGCCAGCTTCAGGTGCTGGTGGCCGCAAGGCCGTGGAAGTTCGAGTCTTCTTCTGGGCACCAATTTAGAGAGTGAGATTAGTACAATCTTGCATCTCACACAAAACCCGCGAAAGCGGGTTTTTTGCATTTGGGGGTTTCATAAAGAATTTTGATTTATAAACCAAAACAGGGGTTTACAGATCAAATAGCTCTCCGTATAGTGCGCCACATCAACAGCGGCAACGTTGCTGATACTGCCCAGATGGTGAAATTGGTAGACACGCCAGCTTCAGGTGCTGGTGGCCGCAAGGCCGTGGAAGTTCGAGT
>NZ_WIVZ01000026.1:0-83247 GCF_009600325.1 Pseudomonas sp. FSL R10-2189 | reverse complement strand
CCGCCGTATGCGGAACCGCACGTACGGTGGTGTGAGAGGGCTGAGGGAAAAAAAAATCCCTCACCCTACTCGATCCTAAAATTCAAGTAAGCGTTCGATTGTACGCATCGCATGCCGGTGAAGTTCATGGCTACACCAATGACCAGTCTCCTCGATGTGAGCAACCTCGCCGTCATCTGAGCGGAACGAAGCCAGTACAAAGAAGAAAATAACCCAATACTTCATAAGGTCAAGTCACCTGCTGGAGAGAGGGTCCGCAACTGTCAAACCCAAACCGCGACAAGATATACCGCCAGACTATCAACTGTATTACCTAGAAATTACAAATCCGTCATTTGAGCCCCGGCACGCTCATTTTGATTTACCATCCCTTTCAATAATGCCGGCGCGCGTGCGCGGTTAATTGCTCAGTGATATCGAGACAAAATCCCATGCGAATTCTGGTAATTGAGGATGAAGTAAAAACTGCGGAGTATGTGCGTCAAGGTCTGACGGAGTGTGGCTATGTCGTAGATTGCGTCCACACCGGATCAGATGGATTATTCTTGGCCAAGCAGCACGAATACGAGCTGATTATTCTCGATATAAACCTCCCAGAGATGGATGGTTGGCAGGTTCTTGAGTTGTTGCGCCGTAAAAATTGCCCTTCCCGCATCATGATGCTGACGGTGAGAAGCCGGCTGGCGGATAAGGTCCGGGGGCTAGAGAACGGCGCAGATGACTACCTGATCAAGCCATTTGAGTTCCCTGAGCTGTTGGCCCGGGTTCGCGCCTTGATGCGCAGGTCGGATCACCCCGCATCCGTAGAGGTCATTCGCGTCGCTGACCTGGAGCTTGATCAGAGCCGGCACAGGGCGTTCAGGGACGGTCAGCGAATTGATTTGACCACAAAAGAATTCGCGTTATTGCACTACTTGATGCGTAACACCGGGGTGGTACTGAGCCGTACGCAGATTATTTCTCAGGTTTGGGATATGAATTTTGACTGCGACACGAACGTTGTAGAAGTGTCGATTCGAAGACTCAGAGCCAAGATAGATGACCCATTCGAGACCAAGCTGATACATACGCTTCGGGGCGTAGGGTATGTGCTTGAAAAGCGATAATTGCCAAGCTCTCTAGGTACCGAAAATTGGCTGTACACTCCCGTCGCTTGCGAGCTTGAGGTTTCTGTTTACGATCCGCGGCGCTGATTCCTCACCCAACAAATGAGGTAGGCTGTACATGAGGTATAGCATTGATTATCAGCAGGTTTCGCAAGGTCAATCGCATGCCAGGATTGATGCCTGTCCAGCTGACATTATCTTCAACAGCGACCATGGCTTAGCACTTATTCCGTGCGTCGGCGATGTTATCAACCTTCCCTCTACGGCGGTCAAAGAAGGGGTTTGTGGCATCGTCAGATCAAGGATTTTCAATTATCTAGGAGGTCCTGAAGATCTGTACTGCCACGTCAACATTCTCGTTGAAGAAGCTGACATCAATTTCGGAAATCTCATCTCGGAATACATGCGCAATCAGGCACGCGCACGCTCGCCTTCTTCATAAAGTCGAAGGCGGGCCTGGCCATTAATGGTTATTTATGACTGAGGATTCAACAGAGCGGGCGTCTACTGAGCACCAGAGGTGGATAGTCACAGCCTAGTGGCTGAACGAGGTACTGCTGGTGTGCGCAGAGCTGGACTCATTGTTTTTTGAATGGCGCATTGCAGTATAAAGAAGTACATAATCCCTGAGGCAAATACGATAGCAGACAGAGAAACCATTTCTAAATCTAAGACCCCAGAAATCATATACTGCTTAATCGTGATAGATCCCAGGATGATTCCGGTGCAGTACATGACACCCGTGAATTGGTTTCCCATAAAACTCAGTATGCCGCTGAAGGCATTGTTTGCGCTGAGTAGCACTGCCTTTAAAATGGTCCATCCGAGAAGTGGTAAAAATGCCTTAATCATGAAGGCAAATAGCATCGACGATGCAAATAGCTTTATCGGCGTTTCTGCCCACGGCTTGATGGTACCGTCTATTTCAACGCCGGTATACAAGATGACATTCAGAACAATTGCCATGACGGTGCATATGCCGAGGCGTATCATTTCCCGCTTAAGAGGGGCCATCATTATCACTGCGTGAATCTTGCGTCCGATGAATCGATTTAGTCCTTGGGTCGACATTTCTCTTCCTATGCTCTCGGGGATGACGCTGTTTTAACGTTGTAAGAATGTCATGCTTTTACCCGATGAGAGGTGACGCTTCAACAGTTCTGAATTGCGCAGGGGGTCTCATGTCTTTCCCAGGTCGGATATCTTGCTGAAAAATCCTCATCTATCTGCGGGGCAAAGATGCGGCCACCCCGCCGCCGTCAGAGCTCTGGAGGACTGGTTGCTGTCAGCAACTCATCGAGTGACGGAACCTTAGCGTTTGCACTGAGGACGAGTGTCCTGGATCGGAGTATGGATACTTCATAGAAGGATTCGCACTCGACTCGTCCATTCACTTCTCTCCAGTGGGTGACTTCTGGTATCAGTTCGTTAGGCACCGGATGTAATGCCATAGGATTATGGAAGACCTCCACTTCAGCAGACCACGGCTCGTAGCCATACTGCGGCCAGAGCTGACCGTAATCGCTGGACGCTACATCCAACAAAAATGGGATACCTCGTGATGCACCTGGAGAACGGTCGAAAAACTCACCAAACCGCAAGTATCGGTACCCGTCTAGATGAGCTCCACCTGAAATCGGCACTCGGCTGAGCTTTGAGACTGTGCAGGCATTGGTGAAAATGACCGCTGAAAGATGGGCATTTTCCCTTAGCGTAAATAGGCCGTTGGGGCGCCCTGATAGCAGAGATGTCTCTTCCTCCACAGTTATCAGCTGCATTCCACGATGCGCAGATGAGTGAACTGAAAAGCCATAGAGATAGCTGATGAGCGACTCCCTGCTCCACAGCATTGAACTGGGCGCATGGAAATCGGCTAAGGCCAGAATGAGCGGCTTACCCTCCACGTGCGGTAGGGATTCGTAACGCTTGTCCAATTTGTTTTGGATGGTCCTCGCAAACCTTTCTGCAGCCGCTCCAAAGAAGCGCTCATGTCGGTCAGCTGGTGGGGGGACCGGCGAGGCGCCAAAATGCTCATACCGCTCTTCCGGGTTGGCTGTCACTGCTTCAACCCAGGCCTCACCTCCCAGCCTATTCTCGATATGAAAATCGGGTGATTCTTTAGGCTGGGTGACAAAGAGTCCCTGCTCACGAAAAATCGCTAATAGGTGGGCCTCCCAAAGGCGGGTGTGAAAATTCTCAGTCTGGCAATCGGGAACCCAATTTCTGTCTGGGGATGGCAGTGCGAGATACAGTTGATTGAGCGCCCACGCCCCAATACGGCGGCTTGGATCAAATAGTGATTTGAACACCACGCTTGGTGTGCGCTTACCCATTCTGCTTAGAGGAGCACGTCGTCGTTCGCCTGAGGGGAGTGGAAGCGGATGGGCTTGGGTACTGAGAAAATGGCTGATTGAGGCGCGGGCTTCGGACTCGCCAGTGGTGCACTCACTATGACTGAGGAGCACCCACACGCTATCGACACGACGCCGCAAGGTGACAATTCCGAAACTGCCGGAATGGATATTTCGGGTTAGAGCGGCACAAGAAATTCCGTCCTCACTAAGCCATGCCCCTACTGGCGGGCTGTCCCCAAACTCCAACCCTCGTGGAAGCGACAAAGCGATTAGATCGAACATCGGCGCAGCAATTTCTTTCATTCGCTGATCTCGGCAGCCGTCAAAATGCATTCCATCAATGCCTCGGAGCGTGCCCGCCGGCGATGGCATCGGTGGAGGTACCTATTGAAGAAGGGGGCCTTGTTCCACCAGGACATCTCGGTTGGTGAAGATGGTCTCAATGGTTGCAGCCTCGGCAGCCACATGAGTCTTTCGCGTGATCTCTTCAAGGGCCAGTTCGAGCCGGTAGTCTTGGAAATACTCGTACAGCTTTTCAGAGCTCTCGGATATCTCCTCCCCACCATTCTTTGCGAACAAGATGTGGATGATCGCTGCGAGTGGAAGGGAGATGTCGAGATCCTTCTCTTCTGCATCTGACTCCGAGTTCAAACCGTCGAAATACCTCTCCAGATGATTCTGGAGCTCCTCAAGCCAGAACTGAGATAGGTTTCTAGGTAGGGAGCTTTCAGGCCCGGCCAGAAGGACTTCATTGAATCGCCCCGAAAACTGTAGATAGATGCCGTTAGCTACCTTTCTTCAAGGACAGCTTTGGATCGATAGCGGCCTTCGTGGAGGTTGGTGTCTACGGGGCCGGTTTAGTCATTCTGAATCTCCGGTTTCACCTCCGTGAGGCCGGCCATCGTCATGCATCAGATCTTGATTGACACGCGTGCCGCCTTGGATAGCCTTGCAATTGAGGGCTGCAACTGCGCATTTGTCGGGCCTGGGTACCAGCATGAGCCCCCCCGCAATTCTGGCAGCAGAGGAAGCTGGTTCCTCTGAAGTAGTGACGACGGGCATTGCCAGTCGGATTCTGAACCCAAGGTCGCCAGACTGGGAGCTAAAGGATCGCTGCGACTACTCCTCATCCCTTACCGAAAAGTCACGCGTCGGTCGTAAAGGGAGAACACACTGGCCCTTTCCAGGCCAATCAACTTTTGTGATTGGTGAGTAGGGCTTTCTCGGCTTTTCTGTGAAAAGCACCCCTTCATTTCACAAAAAAAATGGCCAAGCTTCCAATTTCACGGGGTCTGGCCTATCACCTATTTTGTGAACCTACAGCGTGATGGCTGGGGATAGAGACTTATCCCCAGGCCAATAAAAAGCCCGCCCTGTTGAGAAACAGGGCGGGCTTTTTGTTAATGGTGTCCGGTGTCTAAAACACCCGACGAAAGTCATTGAATACTCCCCTAATCCTCCAACAAAACCCCCTGCTCTTCCCTACATAACTCCAGCAAAAAATCCCACACCACCCGCAGCCTCACTGACTTGTGCAATTCGCGCCGGGTGCTGATCCAGTAGCTGCGTTGCACTGACTCTTCGGGTAGCACGCGCACTAACTCAGGGTCTTGGCTGGCCATGTAGTTGGGCAGTACGGCGATGCCCAGCCCGGCGCGGGCGGCTTGTTGTTGGGCGATGACGCTGGTGCTGCGGAAGGTCACGGTCGGGTTGCGGCAGAAGTGGTTGATAAACAGCAGTTCTTCACTGAACAGCAGGTCGTCGACGTAGCCAATCCAGAAGTGGTTGGCCAGGTCGTCGCGGTGGTTCAGGGCTGGCGCTTTATCGAGGTAATCGCGGCTGGCGTACAGCGCCAGGCGGTAGTCGGTGAGTTTGCGGGTGATCAACAGGTCGGCGTGGGGCCGGTCGAGGTGCACGCTGATTTCCGCTTCGCGGTTGAGGATGCTGACAAAGCGCGGCACGGCGACCAGTTCAACTTCAAGCCCGGGGTAGCGTTCGAACAGCCCGCGCAAGCGTGAGGTGAGGAACATGATGCCGATGCCTTCGGTCACGCCCAGGCGGATTTTGCCCAATGGGGTGATGGCCTGGGTGATTTCTTCCTGGGCCAGCAGGGCGACGTTTTCCATCGCTTCGGCATGTTTGAGCAGCGCCTGCCCGGCCGGGGTCAGTTGGTAGCCTTGGGCATGCTGCACAAACAGCGCCGTGCCCAGGTGCTGTTCGATGTGCTCAATGTGCCGTGCCACGGTGCTGTGGGTGGTATTGAGGCGCTTGGCAGCCGTGAGCAGGCGCCCGCTGCGCTGTAGCTCCAGAAAGTACCGCATGTCGTTCCAGTCGAACATCGTCGTCCCTCGTGCCCGGTCATTTGCGCTGTGCAAAAACGCACAAGCCATGGGTGAAATCACGCGTTTTCAACTCGAAATTAATCAATAGGATGGAGAACGACAAGAACAAAAAATAATCAGGCGAGGTGCGACATGCCATCAGCCAATCAGATCTACGACTACATTGTGGTGGGCGCCGGGCCTGCGGGGTCGGTGTTGGCGAATCGGCTGTCTGCCGATCCCAAGCACAACGTGTTGCTGCTCGAAGCGGGTGGGCAAGACAACTACCCGTGGATCCATATCCCTGTGGGTTACCTTTATTGCATTGGTAACCCGCGCACTGACTGGTGCTTCAAAACCGAAGCCCAGCCCGGCTTGCAAGGCCGCAGCCTGAGTTACCCGCGCGGTAAGGTGCTGGGCGGCAGCTCTTCGATCAACGGCATGATCTACATGCGTGGTCAGGCCGGTGATTACGACCGCTGGGCAGCCATGGGCAATAAGGGCTGGGCCTGGCAAGACGTACTGCCGCTGTTCAAACGCAGTGAAAAACACTATGCCGGGAACTCCGCGCTGCACGGTGCCGAGGGCGAGTGGCGGGTTGAGCAGCAGCGTTATTCCTGGACGATTCTGGATGCCTTCCGCGACGCGGCTGCGCAAAACGGCATCGCCAGCGTCAATGACTTCAATGGCGGCGACAATCAGGGCTGTGGATACTTTCAAGTGAACCAGCGCGCCGGTGTGCGCTGGAATGCCTCCAAAGCGTTTATCCGCCCCGTGCTCAAGCGTCCCAACCTGACCGTGCTGACCGGCGTGCAGGTCGATAAAGTGCTGCTGGAGAACCACCGCGCCACGCAGGTGAAGGCCCGCTGGCAAGGCGCGGATCACACCTTTAGCGCACGCCGCGAAATCATCTTGAGCGCGGGCTCGATTGGCTCGCCGGGGATTTTGCAGCGCTCGGGCATCGGCCCGCGGCCATTGCTGGAGAGCCTGGGGATAACGGTGCAGCACGAGCTGCCGGGTGTCGGCGGCAACCTGCAAGACCACCTGCAACTGCGCCTGATTTTTAAACTGAGCAACGCCCGCACCCTCAACCAAGTGGCCAACAGCCTGTGGGGCAAAGTCGGCATGGGCCTGCGTTATGCCTACGACCGCAGTGGTCCGCTGGCCATGGCACCGAGTCAGTTGGGCGCCTTCGTTAAGTCCGATCCGGATCAGCCTTCGGCGAATTTGCAGTACCACGTCCAACCGCTGTCGCTGGAGCGCTTTGGAGAGCCGCTGCACACCTTCCCGGCGTTTACCGCGTCGGTGTGCAACCTGCGCCCTAAAAGCCGTGGCCGGGTCGATATCCGCTCGGCCAACCCGGATGACGCGCCGTTGATCGACCCCAATTACCTGAGCCATCCCGACGATCTGAAAGTCGCCGCCGATGCGATCCGCCTCACCCGGCGCATCGTCGCCAGCTCCGCCCTGCACACGTTCAGCCCCGAGGAATACCTGCCCGGTGCCGCCCTGCAAACCGAAGAGGAACTGCACGAAGCGGCCGCCAAAATCGGCACGACGATCTTTCACCCGGTCGGCACCTGCCGCATGGGGCAAGACGCTGAAGCCGTGGTCGATGCCGAGCTGCGGGTGCATGGCATCGCCGGCTTGCGGGTCGCAGACGCGTCCATCATGCCGACCATCGTCTCGGGTAATACCTGTTCGCCTACGCTAATGATTGGCGAAAAGGCCGCGCAATTGATTCTCGCAACCCCCTCTAACGCACTGGAGATAGACGCAGGTATCAGCCGTACTGCAGCAGTACCGGTCGCCTGACAGCGATCGTGGTTTCGGTCGCAGTCATCCGAAACCGACAGTGGACAACAACAATAATCACTGTGGCCCACAGGGCCGAGGACATTGAATATGTCGGACTCAATTGCACAATCGGCAGCAGCCCCCGCCAAGGGGACGACTGGCCGTGAAGAACGAAAGATCATCTTCGCGTCATCCCTCGGGACGGTGTTCGAGTGGTATGACTTTTTCTTGTATGGCGCGCTGGCGACCGTCCTGAGCAAGCAGTTCTTTTCAGGGGTTAACGACACCACCGCGTTTATTTTTGCCTTGATGGCCTTCGCCGCCGGCTTCTTGGTGAGACCGTTCGGGGCCTTGGTTTTTGGTCGCCTGGGCGACATGATCGGGCGAAAATACACCTTCCTCATGACCATCGTTCTGATGGGCCTGTCGACCTTTGCGGTCGGCCTGCTACCCACCTACACCAGCATCGGCATTGCTGCGCCGATCATGCTGGTGCTCCTGCGCATGCTCCAGGGCTTGGCGCTGGGCGGGGAATATGGCGGTGCGGCGACCTATGTGGCCGAACACGCCGCCCCCGGCAAGCGTGGTTTCAACACCAGCTGGATTCAGTCCACTGCCACCTTGGGCCTGCTGCTGTCGCTGTTGGTGGTGTTGAGCTGCCGCTACCTCACCGGCGATCAGTTTGAAGTGTGGGGCTGGCGCTTGCCGTTCCTGCTGTCCATCGTGCTGCTGGGCATCTCGACCTGGATCCGCATGAGCATGCATGAGTCGCCTGCCTTCGCAAAAATGAAGGCTGAAGGTAAAACCAGTAAATCGCCGATCCGTGAATCGTTCGGCAAATGGGAAAACCTGAAAATCGTCCTCATCGCCCTGTTCGGCATCAACGCAGGCCAGGCGGTGACCTTCTATGCGGCGCAGTTCTACGTGCTGTTCTTCCTGACGCAAATGCTCAAGATGGACCCGGCCCAGGCCAACATGCTACTGATTATTAGCGTGGTCATCGGCGCGCCGTTCTTCATCTTCTTTGGTTGGCTGTCGGATAAAGTCGGTCGCAAGCCGATTTTGATGCTCGGTCTGTTGCTGGCCACCCTGCTGTACTTCCCGTTGTTCAAAGCCCTGAGCCATTACGCCAACCCGCAGATCGACACCGCCAGCCGCCAGTCACCAATTGTGGTCACGGCTGACCCGGCCACCTGTACCTTCCAGTTCGACCCTGTGGGTAAAGCGCGTTTTGACAGCCCGTGCGACAAGGTCAAAACTTTCCTGGTCAAACAAGGCCTGCCTTACGTCTCGCAGTCTGCCCCGGCCGGCGCTGACGTACTGGTGACCGTGGGTGAGCAAAAGATCATCGGCTTTAACGAAGCTGCCCTGCGCGAAAGCGTGGCCGCCGCGGGCTACCCGGCCAAGGCCGACCCAAGCACCGTGAACCAGCCGATGGTGGTGTTGATCATGGTGGTGCTGACGCTCATCGCCACCATGACCTACGGCCCTCTGGCGGCGGTGATGGTTGAGCTGTTCCCGACGCGGATCCGCTACACCTCGATGTCCCTGCCCTACCACATCGGCAACGGCTGGTTTGGCGGGTTCCTGCCGACCGTGTCGTTTGCGCTGGTGGTGTACACCGGGGATATCTTCTACGGGCTGTGGTACCCGATCGTCATCACCGGCGTCAGCTTCGTGGTGGGGATGCTGTTCCTCAAAGAAACCCGGCATGTGAATATCGATAAGGTTTAACGAAATAACTGTAGGAGCGAGCTTGCCTCGCGATCTTTTAAAAAGATCAAAAGATCGCGAGGCAAGCTCGCTCCTACAGAAATGAAAGCAAAAAAAACCGACCAAAAGGTCGGTTTTTTTAGGCGTTAGAAAAACTTATGCACGTTTTCTGTTCAAAAGTCATACCGAGAAATAAGCATATAAATCATCGAGTTATGACTGTATTTCAAAAGAAATCCAAAACTTGTGCACACGTTATCCACAATCCGCTCAGTTCACCACTGTTTCGGTTTGCACCGCCACCGGTGGCAAGGAACCCATGGCCCGCTGAGCGTCTTCATTCCATGTTTGTACCCGCTCATTGAGCTCGGCAATCGCCCGTGGGCCGCTGCCGTTAGCGTACATCGGCTCACCAATGACCACTTCAATGGTGCCAGGGCGCTTGGCCCAACCGGTTTTAGGCCAGAATTTACCCGCGTTGTGGGCAATCGGCAGCACCGGCAACTCGGCGTTCACCGCCAGCGCGGTACCGCCCCGGGAAAACTTGCCAACCTGACCGTAAGGCACACGCGTGCCCTCAGGGAAAATCAGCACCCAGATGTTGTCCTTGAGCAGCTCATCACCTTTTTTGGCGATGTCTTTGAGCGCCGCTTTCGGGTTGTCCCGGTCAATCGCAATCGGGCGCAGCATCGCCATCGCCCAGCCAAAAAACGGCACGTACAGCAGTTCGCGCTTGAGCACCTGGCTCAACGGCTGAAAGTAGGCCGAGAGAAAAAACGTCTCCCAGGTACTTTGGTGGTTGGCCAGAATCACGCACGGGCGCTCAGGGATGTGTTCAGCCCCGGTAACCTTGACGTTGATGCCCAAAAACACCCGCGTCAGCCACAACGCGCAGCGGCACCAATACACGTTGATAAAGCGATAACGCGCAGGAAACGACAAAAAGGGCGCGACAAAAAAACTCAGTGAACACCACAGCAGAGAGCTGGTGCCCAGCAGCAGGTAAAAGAAGAAAGTTCTGATGGCCTGCAGTATCGACATAGCGACATTTACCGTTGCGGATAAGGCATGACTGAACAGGCCTGTGCACAGAATGCCGGCGCGTGTTCAAACCTGCCCTATTTGTGGATAAGTTCTGCGGCAACTGCCGCCAGATCGTCAAATATTAGGGTATTAACCGGAAACACTTTGGTCAAAGTTTGTAGGCCTTTTCCGGTTTTTACCAAAACAGGCTGTGAATCGACGGCCTCAGCAGCCTGTAAGTCACCCAAACTGTCACCCACAAACCAGCATTCGGTCAGATCTGCACCGTAATGCTTGGCGATTGTGTGCAACATGCCCGGCTTTGGCTTGCGGCATGCGCAGCCTTCATCGGGCCCGTGAGGGCAATACACCACCAGCCCAAGCTCGCCACCCTGCTCGGCCACCAACGCGCGAAGGCGTGCGTGCATGGCGTCCAGTGTGGCGAGGTCGTAATAGCCGCGGGCAATGCCGGACTGGTTGGTTGCCACGGCAACCGTCCAGCCCGCTTTGCTCAACTGCGCAATCGCCTCAATCGCGCCGGGGAGCGGGATCCACTCCTCGACAGACTTGATGTAAGCGTCGGAGTCATAGTTGATGACACCGTCCCGATCGAGAATCAGCAGTTTCAACACCAGCCCCTCAGCTCAGCAACGAAATATCAGCGACGCCCAGGAACAGGCTGCGCAGACGGGCCAGCAAGGCGTAGCGGTTAGCCCGCACGCTGGCGTCATCGGCGTTGATCATCACCGCTTCAAAGAACGCGTCCACCGGCTCGCGCAGCGAGGCCAGACGGGTCAGCGCTTCGTTGTACTGACGAGCAGCGGCCATCGGTTGTACCGCTTCGTCCGCCTTTTGAATGGCCGAGTACAGCGAGAACTCGCTGGCGTTGTCGAAGAACTTGGCTTCGACATTCGTCGAAATCTTGCCTTCCACTTTGCTCAACAGGTTCGATACACGCTTGTTCACAGCGGCCAGGGCTTCGGCTTCCGGCAACTGGCGGAAGGCCTGAACGGCTTGCACACGCTGATCGAAGTCCAGCGCCGAACGCGGCTGCAACGCACGCACCGACAGGTACGTCGCCACGTCCACGCCTTCGTCTTCGTAACGCGCACGCAGGCGGTCGAAGATGAACTCCAGCACCTGGTCAGCCAGACCGGCCGACTTGACCTTGGCACCGAACGCCGACACGGCGAAGTTCACCGCTTCGGTCAGGTCGAGGTCGAGCTTTTTGTCGATCAGAATCCGCAAGATGCCCAGCGCTGCGCGACGCAGTGCATACGGGTCTTTGCTACCGGTTGGGAGCATGCCGATGCCGAAAATACCCACCAGGGTGTCGAGCTTGTCAGCGATGGCCACCGCTGCACCGGTCAGGGTTTCTGGCAGTTCAGCGCCCGCACCGCGCGGCATGTACTGCTCGTTCAGCGCCAGGGCGACATCTTCTGGCTCGCCATCATTGAGGGCGTAGTAGTAACCGGCGATGCCTTGCATTTCCGGGAACTCGCCGACCATTTCAGTGGCCAGGTCGCACTTGGACAGCAAGCCTGCACGGGCTGCGCGCTGAGCGTCGCCGCCAATGCGCGGGGCGATGAACGCGGCCAGCTTGGACACACGCTCGGCCTTGTCGTAAACGCTGCCCAGTTGCGCCTGGAACACCACGTTTTGCAGGCGCTGGTTGAAGCTCTCCAGCGGCTGTTTTTTGTCTTGCTTGAAGAAGAACTCGGCATCGGTCAGACGTGGGCGAACCACCTTCTCGTTACCCGAGATGATCTGTTTCGGATCTTTGCTCTCGACGTTGGCCACGGTGATGAAACGCGGCAGCAGCTTGCCATCGACGTCCAGCAGGCAGAAATACTTCTGGTTGTCCTGCATGGTGGTGATCAGGGCTTCTTGCGGCACGTCCAGGAAGCGCTCTTCGAACGAGCACACCAGTGGCACCGGCCATTCCACCAGCGCGGTCACTTCATCGAGCAGGCTTGGCGGCACGATCGCGGTGCCTTCCTGCATCGTGGCCAGTTCAGCCACACGCTTGGAGATCAGCTCGCGACGCTCATTGAAGTCTGCCAGCACGTAGGCTTTGCGCAGGTCTTCGAGGTAGTTGGCAGGCGAGGAGATGCGCACGTTTTCCGGGTGGTGGAAACGGTGACCACGGGAATCACGGCCCGCCTTTTGCGCGAGGATGGTGCAGTCGATGACTTCATCGCCCAGCAGCATCACCAACCATTGGGTTGGACGCACGAATTCTTCTTTGCGTGCACCCCAGCGCATGCGCTTGGGGATCGGCAAATCGTTCAGCGAGTCTTCAACGATGGTCGGCAGCAGGCTGGCGGTCGGCTTGCCGATGATCACCTGGCTGAAACGCAGTTTTGGACCGCTCTGATCGATTTCGCTCAGTTCAACGCCGCATTTTTTGGCAAAACCCAGGGCTGCTTGGGTCGGGTTGCCTTCAGCGTCGAACGCGGCTTGGCGAGGCGGGCCGTCGATGTTGATGCTGCGATCAGGCTGTTGCGTGTCGAGTTGGGTCAGCAGCACGGCCAGACGGCGCGGCGCGGCATAGACTTTTTTCGCCTTGAAGTTCAGACCGGCGCTTTGCAGGCCTTTTTCGATACCGGCCAAAAACGCGTCGGCCAAGGTACTGAGGGCTTTTGGCGGCAGTTCTTCAGTGCCCAGTTCAACCAGAAAATCTTGAGCACTCATTGTGCAGCCTCCAACTTAGCCAACACTTCATCACGCAAATCGGGTGGAGCCATCGGGAAGCCCAGCTTGGCGCGGGCTTCGAGATACGCCTGAGCCACCGAACGCGCCAGGGTACGCACCCGCAGAATGTACTGCTGACGTGCGGTCACCGAGATGGCCCGGCGCGCGTCCAGCAGGTTGAAGGTGTGGGATGCCTTGAGCACCATTTCGTAGCTTGGCAGCGGCAGCGGCTGGTCGAGTTCGATCAGGCGCTTGGCTTCGCTTTCATAGAAATCGAACAGTTCAAACAGCTTGTCGACGTTGGCGTGTTCGAAGTTGTAAGTCGACTGCTCGACTTCGTTCTGATGGAACACGTCGCCGTAGGTCACTTTGCCGAACGGGCCGTCGGTCCAGACCAGGTCGTAGACAGAATCCACGCCTTGCAGGTACATCGCCAGACGCTCAAGGCCGTAGGTGATTTCGCCGGTCACCGGGTAGCACTCAATGCCACCTACTTGCTGGAAGTAAGTGAACTGGGTGACTTCCATACCGTTGAGCCAGATCTCCCAGCCCAGACCCCAGGCGCCCAGGGTCGGCGATTCCCAGTTGTCTTCGACAAAACGGATATCGTGAACCAGCGGGTCCAGGCCGATGTGCTTCAGCGAGCCCAGGTACAGCTCCTGGAAGTTAGGCGGGTTTGGCTTCAATACCACCTGGAACTGGTAGTAGTGCTGCAGACGGTTAGGGTTTTCGCCGTAGCGGCCGTCAGTCGGGCGACGACTGGGCTGCACATAAGCGGCGTTCCAGGTTTCTGGGCCCAGAGAGCGCAAAAACGTGGCGGTATGGAAAGTGCCGGCGCCCACTTCCATATCGTAGGGCTGAAGCACCACACAACCTTGCTCGGCCCAGTATTGCTGGAGGGCGAGGATCAAGTCTTGGAAGGTACGCACTGCTGGCGTAGGCTGGCTCACAAATTCACCTGTTTCTTGGGCTGCGATTTAAAGAGCGGGAGTATACCCGATTCGGTCGCGCCTCCACCTCTTGGAGCCTCTATGCCACGTTGTTTCTGGTGCCCTGACGACCCGTTATATGCGGCCTATCACGATCAAGAGTGGGGCGTGCCGTTGCGCGATGCGCATGCGCTCTTCGAGTTGTTATTGCTCGAAGGGTTCCAGGCGGGTTTATCGTGGATCACGGTTTTGCGCAAACGCGAGCATTATCGCAAGGTCATGTTTGGTTTTGATGTGCAGCGCCTGGCGGTCATGACAGACGCCGAGATAGAGGCCTTGCTGCTCGATCCGGGCATCGTGCGCAACCGCTTGAAAGTCACCGGCGCGCGGCGTAACGCCCAGGCCTGGCTGGCGCTCAAAGACCCGGTTGAGTTTTTGTGGTCGTTCGTTGGCGGCCAGCCCAAGATCAACCACTTCACCGAACGGCATGAATTCCCGGCCGTTACGCCTGAGGCCGAAGCCATGAGCAAAGGTTTGAAAAAAGCCGGTTTTACCTTCGTCGGCCCGACCATTTGCTACGCCTTCATGCAGGCCAGCGGCATGGTCATGGACCACGCCACCACCTGCGACCGCTACGCTGAGCTGTCCAACGCCGGTTAGAATGCCTTTTTTATACACCGGCCCTGTGGGAGCGGGCTTGCTCGCGATGGCCTCTACGCGGTGATCCTGATGCACCTCGTTGCCTGAATCGCGAGCAAGCCCACTCCCACAAGGGTTGTCGATGCACTATGAAGACGGGAAAGACCCTGTGGAAAAGTTTAAAGGCGCCTTGCTGGTCGGGGCTTTACGGTTGTTTGCCATGCTCCCTTGGGGCGCGGTGCAACACGTGGGCTCGGCCATCGGCTGGCTGATGTGGAAACTGCCCAATCGCTCGCGCGACGTGGTGCGGATCAACCTGGCCAAGTGCTTCCCCCAAATGGACCCGGTTGCCCGTGAACAATTGGTCGGCCAAAGCCTCAAAGACATCGGCAAAAGCCTGACCGAGAGCGCTTGCGCGTGGATCTGGCCCGCCCAGCGCTCCATTGACCTGGTGCGCGAAGTCGAAGGCCTGGACGTGCTCAAAGACGCCCTCGCTTCCGGCAAAGGCGTGGTCGGCATCACCAGCCACCTGGGGAACTGGGAAGTGCTTAACCACTTCTATTGCAGCCAGTGCAAACCGATCATTTTCTACCGCCCGCCCAAGCTCAAGGCCGTTGACGAACTGCTGCGCAAACAGCGCGTACAGCTGGGCAACCGCGTGGCCGCGTCGACCAAAGAGGGCATCTTGAGTGTCATCAAAGAGGTGCGCAAAGGCGGTCAGGTCGGCATTCCGGCAGACCCGGAGCCGGCAGAATCAGCGGGTATTTTTGTACCGTTCCTCGGCACCACGGCCCTGACCAGCAAGTTTGTGCCCAACATGCTGGCGGGTGGCAAAGCGGTGGGTGTGTTCCTGCACGCGGTGCGTTTACCGGACGGTTCGGGGTTCAAAGTGATATTGGAAGCGGCGCCCGAAGCCATGTACAGCACCGACACCGAAACCGCCTGCGCGGCCATGAGCCAAGTGGTGGAGAAGTACGTGCGGGCTTACCCGAGCCAATACATGTGGAGCATGAAACGCTTCAAAAAACGCCCGCCGGGCGAGGCGCGCTGGTACTGAAGCCACATCCCCCTCACCCAACCCTCTCCCCCAGGAGAGGGAGCCGACCGGGGGATATTCGAAGATTTTCGTCGTTCTGAACGTGCTGCTTTGAATGCCTGAAAACAACTCGGTCGGTGCCTTCTCCCTCTGGGAGAGGGCTAGGGTGAGGGCTGTTGCTTCTCAAGCTTCTTCAAAAACACGGTCATTTCTTTCTCGGCCTGTTTGTCGCCATGGCCTTGGGCCGCGATGATCCCCTGCTCCCACGCTTCACGCGCCGCTGCACGGTCGCCCGCCGCCAATCGGGCCTTGCCCAGCAGCTTCCAGGCCGCTGAGTACTTGGGGTCAAATTCAACACAGCGCTGCAAATGTTCCGCCGCCTTGAGGTTATCCCCAAGGTCGAGATAACCCTTGCCCAGCCCGAAGCGCAGCAGCGAGTTATCCACACCCTTGGCCAACATTTTTTCCAATGACTCCAGCATCCCTGACTCCCTAGAAAAAACTCAAACCCACGTGGAACAGCTTCTCTACGTCGCGAATATGCTTTTTATCCACAAGGAACAAAATCACGTGGTCGCCAGCATTGATTACCGTGGCGTCGTGGGCAATCAGCACTTCGTCGTCGCGAATGATCGCGCCAATGGTGGTGCCCGGCGGCAGGTTGATTTCACCGATGCGCTTGCCAATCACCTTGCTCGACTTCGAATCACCGTGGGCAATCGCTTCGATGGCCTCCGCCGCACCCCGGCGCAGCGAGTGCACGCTGACAATGTCGCCACGGCGCACGTGGGCCAGTAAGGTGCCAATGGTGGCCAACTGCGGGCTGATGGCGATGTCGATTTCGCCGCCCTGGATCAAGTCCACATAAGCCGGGTTGTTGATGATGCTCATGACCTTTTTTGCGCCCAGGCGTTTGGCCAGCAACGAGGACATGATGTTGGCCTCATCGTCGTTGGTCAGGGCCAGAAACAGGTCGGCATCGGCGATGTTCTCTTCGAGCATCAAATCGCGGTCTGACGCGCTGCCTTGCAGCACCACGGTGCTGTCCAGGGTGTCAGACAAATAGCGGCAGCGGGCCGGGCTCATCTCGATGATCTTGACCTGATAACGGCTTTCGATGGCCTCGGCCAGGCGCTCGCCAATCTGCCCGCCCCCGGCGATCACAATGCGTTTATAGCTTTCGTCGAGGCGGCGCATTTCGCTCATCACGGCGCGAATGTTGGCCTTGGCGGCGATGAAAAACACCTCATCGTCGGCCTCAATCACCGTGTCGCCACGGGGCGTAATCGGCCGGTCACGTCGGAAAATCGCCGCAACCCGGGTGTCCACATTCGGCATGTGCTCGCGCAACTGGCGCAATTGCTGGCCAATCAACGGGCCGCCGTAGTACGCCTTGACCGCCACCAACTGCGCCTTGCCGTCGGCAAAGTCGATCACCTGCAAGGCACCGGGGTGTTCAACCAGACGCTTGATGTAGTTGGTCACAACCTGCTCGGGGCTGATCAGAACGTCGACCGGAATCGCGTCGTTATCGAACAGCTCTTCGCCACGGGTCAGGTAGGCCGATTCGCGCACCCGGGCGATTTTGGTCGGGGTGTGAAACAGCGTGTAGGCTACTTGGCACGCGACCATGTTGGTCTCGTCGCTGTTGGTCACCGCCACCAGCATGTCGGCATCGTCGGCGCCCGCCTGGCGCAGCACATTGGGCAGCGAAGCACGGCCCTGCACGGTACGGATATCCAGACGATCACCCAAATCGCGGAGGCGATCGCCATCGGTGTCGACCACGGTGATGTCATTGGCTTCACTGGCCAAATGCTCGGCCAGCGTACCGCCGACCTGCCCTGCGCCGAGGATGATGATTTTCATGCCGTGATTCCCTGTTCCTGTCGTTAGCCGCGTGCGGCAGCGATCTTGATCAGTTTGGCGTAATAGAAACCGTCATGCCCACCCTCTTGCGCCAGCAATTGGCGCCCGTGAGGTTGCTTGATGCCGAACTGCCCGGCGATGTCCAGCTCGCGCGCACCGGGCGTGCGGGCCAAAAAGGCTTCAATCACTTCGGTGTTTTCGGTCGGTAAGGTCGAACAGGTGGCGTACAGCAGGATGCCGCCGACTTCCAGGGTCTGCCACATGGCGTCCAGCAGCTCGCCTTGCAGGCTGGCGAGGGCGGCGATGTCGTCCGGCTGGCGAGTCAGCTTGATGTCCGGATGGCGGCGGATCACGCCCGTCGCAGAGCACGGGGCATCGAGCAGGATGCGCTGGAACGGCTTGCCGTCCCACCAGGTCGCGGTGTCGCGGCCATCGGCGGCAATCAGCTCGGCGCTCAGGCCCAGACGTTCGAGGTTTTCACGCACGCGCGCCAGACGCTTGGCTTCCAGGTCGACCGCCACCACGCCCGCAAGCTGGGGCTCGGCTTCCAAAATGTGGCACGTCTTGCCGCCCGGTGCGCAGCAGGCGTCGAGCACGCGCTGGCCGGGGGCCAGATCGAGCAGGTCGGCGGCCAACTGTGCGGCTTCGTCCTGCACGCTGATCCAGCCTTCGGCAAAGCCCGGCAGATTGCGCACATCGCAGGCTTCGGCCAGCACAATGCCGTCGCGGCTGTACACACACGGCTGGGCCTGCACGTCGCTTTCAGCCAGCAATTGCAGGTACTGATCACGGGTTTTATGGCGGCGATTGACCCGCAGAATCATCGGCGGGTGCGCGTTGTTGGCGGCGCAGATGGCTTCCCACTGCTCAGGCCAGAACGCTTTTAATGATTTTTGCAGCCAGCGCGGGTGCGCGGTGCGCACCACCGGGTCGTGTTCCAGCTCGGCCAGCAAGGCTTCGCTGTCGCGCTGGGCGTTGCGCAACACGGCGTTGAGCAGGCCTTTGGCCCAGGGCTTTTTCAGCTTGTCGGCGCAGCCAACGGTTTCGCCAATGGCCGCGTGGGCCGGCACCCGCGTGTACAGCAGTTGGTACAAGCCCACCAGCAACAGCGCTTCAACGTCGGCATCGGCGGCCTTAAAGGGTTTTTGCAGTAGCTTGTTGGCCAATGCCGACAAGCGCGGATACCAGCGTGCGGTGCCAAACGCCAGGTCCTGGGTCAGGCCGCGGTCGCGGGCTTCAACCTTGTCCAGTTGCAACGGCAACGAACTGTTGAGCGATGCCTTGCCGTTGAGTACGGCGGTCAGTGCCTTGGCGGCGGCCAGACGCGGGTTCATTGTGCGGCGCCCAGAACAGTACCCACGGCAAACTTCTCACGGCGGCTGTTGAACAAATCGCTGAAGCTCAGCGCTTTACCGCCGGGCAATTGCAGACGGGTCAGGCACAGCGCGCCTTCACCGCAGCCCACGATCAGGCCGTCTTTGCTGGCTGCGAGGATCTGACCCGGTTCGCCCTGGGCGTCTGCCAGGGTGGCGGCCAGCACTTTCAGGGCTTCACCGTTGAGCGTGCTGTGGCAAATCGGCCACGGGTTAAACGCACGAATCAGCCGCTCCAGCTCCACTGCCGGGCGGTTCCAGTCGATGCGTGCTTCGTCTTTATTGAGCTTGTGGGCGTAAGTCGCCAGGCTGTCGTCCTGCACTTCGCCTTGCAAGGTGCCGTCAGCCAGGCCGGCAATGGCTTCGATCACGGCCGGTGGGCCCAGCTCGGCCAAACGGTCGTGCAGGGTGCCGCCGGTGTCTTCGCTGGTGATGGGGGTGATGGATTTGAGCAGCATCGGGCCGGTGTCCAGACCCGCCTCCATGCGCATCACCGTCACACCGCTTTGTGCATCGCCAGCCTCGACCGCGCGCTGAATCGGCGCGGCGCCGCGCCAGCGTGGCAGCAACGAGGCGTGGCTGTTAATACAGCCCAAACGCGGAATATCCAGCACCACTTGCGGCAGGATCAGGCCGTACGCCACCACCACCATCAAGTCGGGTTTGAGCGCGGCGAGTTCGGCTTGAGCCTCGGCTGCGCGCAAGGTCGGCGGCTGCATGACCGCAATGTTGTGTTCCAGCGCCAGTTGCTTGACCGGGCTTGGCATCAGCTTTTGCCCACGCCCGGCCGGACGATCCGGTTGGGTGTACACCGCAACGATCTCGTACGGGCTGTCGAGCAGCGCCTTGAGGTGTTCAGCGGCAAATTCGGGGGTGCCAGCAAAGACGATGCGCAGTGGCTCAGTCATGGATTACTCACTTGGAATGGGGGAAGGCGGGAATAACCCTGTAGGAGCGAGCTTGCCTCGCGATCTTTTGATCGTTGAAAAGATCGCGAGGCAAGCTCGCTCCTACAGTGAGTCCGAGACAAGCGTAGGGTTATACCGAGGATCAAGCGTTCTGGCGGTGCAGTTTTTCCAGCTTTTTCTTGATCCGGTCACGCTTGAGCGTAGACAAGTAATCCACGAACAGCTTGCCGTTCAGGTGGTCGCATTCGTGCTGGATGCACACGGCCAGCAGGCCTTCGGCGGTCATTTCAAAAGGCTTGCCGTCACGGTCCAGCGCTTTGATTTTGACCAACTGCGGGCGGTCTACGTTTTCGTAGTAACCCGGCACCGACAGGCAGCCTTCCTGGTACTGGCCCATCTCGTCGGTCAGGGTTTCGAACTCAGGGTTGATAAACACCATCGGCGCGCTGCGGTCTTCGCTCAGGTCCATGACCACGATGCGCTTGTGCACGTTGACCTGCGTGGCCGCCAGACCAATGCCAGGCGCTTCGTACATGGTTTCAAACATGTCATCGATCAACTGACGGACTTCGTCGTCCACAACCGTCACCGGCTTGGCGATGGTACGCAGACGCGAGTCTGGGAATTCGAGGATGTTTAAAATAGCCATAAGTTTGATTGGGGCACTGTGTGAAAGATTCAAAAACGGTTGTCAGGGGGTCTTGAAGACTCGGCAACCTGTGCAAAACGTCTCCTTCAGAGAGAGCCCGCTCGGGCTCTGGCGTTTCACGCGAGCGCACATAATAAAGGGATTCAACCCCGGATGAAACGACTAGCTGCCCGGCTGCAGGTGGCGCGCGCGTCGCAGTTTGAAACCAATGGGCGCGGTCTGTGCGCAGCGTTCTACTAAGGTTGGGTTTGCCGGCGTTTTTTCAAGGCCGTACTGAGCGTTTACGCCGGCGCTTACTGACACGTGCCCAACAACTTGTTAACAGAGTTATCCACAGGTTGTCCCTGGCGTAACGCTGATGAAACAGATCAAGGATGATCCCATGTCGCAGTCTGATATTTCCCCAGCAGAGCTGGAAGCCCGCTTGCGTTTACACCGCTTGCCCGAGGTCGGCCCACAGCGCTACCACGCCTTGTTTCGGGCCTTTGGCTCGGCCAGTTCGGCGCTCAGCGCCCCGGCCAGTGCCTGGCGGGCCTTGGGCTTGCCACCCGCCAGCAGCGAGGCCCGGCGCAACCCCGAAGTACGTGACGGTGCCAGCGCTGCAATGCGCTGGCTTGAGGGCTGCAAGCAGCATGTGTTGCTCCACGATCAGCCCGATTACCCGGCTTTATTGGCTGAAATCAAAGACCCGCCGCCCGTGTTATTCGTGGCGGGCGACCCCGGCATCCTGGAAAAACCGCAACTGGCGATGGTCGGCAGTCGGCGTGCCTCACGGCCGGGGCTGGACACCGCCGCGGCGTTTTCGAAGTGTCTGGCGGGTGCCGGTTTTGTCATTACCAGCGGGCTGGCGCTGGGCATCGACGGGGTTGCGCACCAGGCCGCACTGGACATTGGCGGGCAGACGATCGGGGTGCTCGGCACCGGCCTGCAAAAACTTTATCCACAGCGCCATCGCGCACTGGCAGACGCGATGATTGCCAACGGCAGCGCCGTGGTGTCGGAGTTCCCGCTGGACGCCGGGCCGCTGTCGGGCAACTTCCCACGGCGCAACCGAATCATCAGCGGTTTGTCGTTGGGCGTGCTGGTGGTCGAAGCCAGCGTGGCCAGCGGTTCGTTGATCACCGCCCGTCTGGCGGCGGAACAAGGGCGCGAGGTTTACGCCTTGCCGGGTTCGATCCACCACCCCGGCGCGCGCGGTTGCCATCAACTGATTCGTGACGGCGCCACCCTGGTGGAAACCGTCGAGCACATTCTCGAAGGCCTGCGCGGCTGGCGCTCAATGCCGTTATCCACAGCAGACCTGTTCACACACAGCTGTCATCCATTAGTGCAATTGTTGCAGGCAGCGCCCCACACCAGCGAAGCCCTGGCCTGCGCCAGCGGTTGGGACCTGCCCCGGCTGCTGGCGGCGTTGACCGAACTTGAACTCGACGGGCATGTGGTGCTTGAGGGCGGGCGTTGGTTTGCTCGCGCCAGCTAAGTACACTGCGCCCAGTACCTATTTGGAGACACTCAATGATCAGCACCTGGCGCGTCCAACAAGCCGCACGCGCGATTCATGCGGGCGCCGTGATCGCCTATCCCACCGAAGCTGTCTGGGGCCTGGGTTGCGACCCGTGGGATGAAGAAGCGGTCGAGCGTTTGCTGGCGATCAAATCGCGACCTGTGGATAAAGGCCTGATTCTGGTTGCCGACAACATTCACCAGTTCGACTTCCTGTTCGAAGACTTCCCCCAGGAGTGGATCGACCGCATGGCCAGCACTTGGCCTGGGCCGAACACCTGGCTGGTGCCGCATCAAGGCCTGCTGCCCGAGTGGATCACCGGCCAGCACGACACCGTGGCATTGCGCGTGAGTGATCACCCGCTGGTGCGTGAGTTGTGTGCGTTGGTGGGGCCTATCGTTTCCACGTCTGCCAACCCGGCGGGCTTGCCGGCGGCGCGTACGCGGTTAAAAGTTGAGCAGTACTTTCGTGGCCAGATCGATCACGTCCTGGGCGGCAATTTGGGCGGGCGTAAAAACCCCAGCCTGATCCGCGACCTGGCGACCGGCAAGGTCGTGCGCCCCGCTTAACCCCACAAACTGTAGTCGCTGCCGCAGGCTGCGATGGGCTGCGTAGCGGCCCTGCTTGTAAAAGCGAAGGTCCTTCGGCCCTTATCGCAGCCTGCAGCAGCGACCACAGGTTTGGTGTTACGGCAACAAAATCGTCGAGCCGGTAGTGCGGCGCGAGGCCAGCTCGATGTGGGCCTTGGCCGTGTCTTTCAACGCATAGCGCTGGCTGATCTCAACTTTGATCTTGCCGGTGCGGATCATCTCAAACAGCTCGTCGGCCATTTTTTGCAGGTTCTCGGGCGTGTTGGCGTAGCCCGCCAAGGTTGGCCGGGTCACGTACAGCGAACCCTTCTGCGACAAAATCCCCAGGTTCACGCCAGTTACCGCCCCAGACGCGTTACCGAAGCTGACCATCAGCCCGCGCAGCGCCAGGCTGTCCAGCGAGGTGAGCCAGGTGTCTTTACCGACGCCGTCGTACACCACCGGGACTTTCTTGCCACCGGTCAGTTCCAGCACGCGCTGGGCCACGTCTTCGTGGCTGTAGTCGATGGTTTCCCAGGCGCCCAAAGCTTTGGCGTGCGCGGCTTTTTCAGCCGAGCTGACCGTACCGATCAACTTCGCGCCCAGCGCCTTGGCCCATTGGCACGCAATCGAGCCAACGCCACCGGCAGCGGCGTGGAACAAAATGGTATCGCCCGCTTTAACCTCGTAGGTCTGACGCAGCAAGTACTGCACGGTCAGGCCCTTGAGCATCACGGCGGCCGCTTGCTCAAAGCTGATGTCGTCCGGCAGCTTCACCACATTCGCCGCCGGCAACACGTGGAACTCGCTGTTCGCGCCCAGCGGGCCAGTGCCGTAAGCCACGCGGTCGCCTACGTTGACGGTGTGCACGTCACTGCCCACTGCATCCACGATGCCCGCGCCTTCATTGCCCAGGCCCGATGGCAGCTCGGGCAGCGGGTACAGGCCGCTGCGGAAATAGGTGTCGATGAAATTCAGGCCGATGGCCTGGTTACGCACGCGAACCTGTTGCGGGCCCGGCTCGGCAGGTTGGTAATCGACATACTCAAGCACTTCGGGCCCGCCGAGGGTCCGAAACTGGATACGTTTAGCCATTTGCACTGTCCTTGCTGAATTGACGAGGCCCCTATCCAACGCTTTAGCGTGATCTTCGTCAACTGCGACGATGCCGGGTGCGGTGTTATGCTAGCCGCCCTTCGCTGGCGGCCCCGCTCTGTCGCTTTGCCCGATTTAAGGTGATGTCATGACTACTCGCACCGAGGCCGTTAAAGCCTACTTGCTCGACCTGCAAGACCGTATCTGCGCCGCGCTGGAAACCGAAGATGGCGGCGCGCGCTTCATTGAAGACGCCTGGGAGCGCCCGGCAGGCGGTGGCGGGCGTACCCGCGTGATCGAAAACGGCCAGGTCATCGAAAAAGGCGGTGTGAACTTTTCCCACGTGTTTGGCAGCGGCTTGCCGCCGTCCGCCAGCGCCCATCGCCCTGAACTGGCGGGCCGTGGCTTTGAAGCCCTGGGCGTGTCGCTGGTGATCCACCCGCACAACCCGCATGTGCCGACGTCCCACGCCAACGTGCGGTTTTTCATTGCCGAAAAAGAAGGCGAAGAGCCGGTCTGGTGGTTTGGTGGCGGCTTCGACCTCACGCCCTACTACGGCGTTGAGGAAGACTGCGTGCACTGGCACCGCGTGGCCGAGCAAGCCTGCGCACCGTTCGGCGCCGACGTGTACCCGCGCTACAAAGCCTGGTGCGACCGCTACTTCCACATCAAGCACCGCAACGAGCCGCGTGGTATTGGCGGCCTGTTTTTCGATGACCTGAACGAATGGGATTTCGACACCTGCTTCGCTTTTGTTCGCGCCATCGGCGATGCCTTTATCGACGCCTACCTGCCGATCGTGCAGCGCCGCAAGGCCGACGCCTACACGGCCCAGCAGCGTGAGTTCCAGGAATATCGCCGGGGCCGCTACGTTGAATTCAACCTGGTGCACGACCGTGGCACCCTGTTCGGCCTGCAATCGGGCGGGCGTACCGAGTCGATCCTGATGTCGCTGCCGCCCCACGTACGTTGGGGCTATGACTGGAAAGTGGCGCCCGGTACCGAAGAGGCGCGGCTGACTGAGTACTTTCTGCAAGACCGCGACTGGTTAGCCAACGCCTGACATTGCCCGAGGAGCTTGCCTGATGGACCGTTACGTCGTTTTTGGTAATCCGATCGCCCACAGCAAATCGCCGGTGCTGCACCGCCTGTTTGCCGAGCAAACCGGGCAATCGATGCAGTACGACACGTTGCTCGCGCCGCTGGATGATTTTGGCGGCAGCGCGTTGGCGTTTTTCCAGCAAGGTCGCGGTGCCAACGTGACCGTGCCGTTCAAGGAAGACGCCTATAGCCTGGCCAACAGCCTGACCGCCCGTGCGCAACGGGCGGGCGCGGTGAATACCCTGAGCAAACTGGCTGACGGCACGCTGCTGGGCGACAACACCGATGGCGCGGGGCTGGTGCGCGACCTGACGGTTAACGCGGGCTTCAGCCTCAAGGGCAAGCGCATCCTCATTCTTGGCGCGGGGGGGGCAGTACGCGGCGCGCTGGAACCGATTTTGGCCGAAGGCCCGGCCTCGGTGACCATCGCCAATCGCACGGTCGAAAAGGCCGAAGTGCTGGTGGAGCTGTTCAGCGACCTGGGGCCGGTGGCGGCCAGTGGTTTTGACTGGTTAAAAGAGCCGGTCGACCTGATCATCAACGCGACGTCGGCCAGCCTGGCCGGTGAAGTGCCGCCGATTGCCAGCAGCCTGATCGAGCCGGGTCAAACCCTGTGCTACGACATGATGTACGGCAAAGCGCCGACGCCGTTTTGCCTCTGGGCCAGCGAGCATGGCGCGGGCCACGTCATGGATGGCCTGGGCATGCTGGCCGAACAGGCCGCAGAAGCCTTCTACCTGTGGCGCGGCGTACGCCCGGACACCGCCCCGGCGCTGGCCGAGCTACGCCGCCTGCTGGCGCAATAAACCCCTTGTAGGAGCGAGCTTGCTCGCGATCTTTTGATCTTGATCTGGCTTTTGATCTGAGAGGCCCCGTTAAACCACGCTGGCCGAACGCAGGTGTTGCGCAGTGGGTAACCCGGCAGGACGCCGGGTTAGCCGCGACACGGCCATGGATGGCCGATCGCGGCGGGCCCACGGAGTAAGGCCTGTGGTGAGGGCATGCCGAGCTACAGCGAGGCACCGAGGGGTTGGGGCAAAAAGCGTTTGGCCACTTTGCGCTTTTCAAAGTGGCACGGCGTAAGGCCGGAACCCTAAGTGGCCGTTGCCGCAGCAACGGATATGCACAAAAAATCAAGAGCCCCTCACCCTAGCCCTCTCCCGAAGGAGAGGGAACCGATTGGGGGATGCCGAAGATACTCGCTGTCCTGTTTGCTGCGCGACAGCGCGGCGTCGAAGACGGGGCGGCCACTCCTACAGGTCAGTCCTCAAACAAAATCGGGCACTTGTCCGCGCCTTCCAGCTTCTTCAATTCTTCCACCACCGGCGCCCGTGCCCGGCGCAAGGTCAGGCTGCGGCCTAGCCCCAGCAACCGGCGGGCTTCCTGGTGCAGCATCTCAACCCCCGAATAGTCGATAAAGTTGATGTGCTGCGCCTCGATCACCACCCGCTGCCCCTGGGTGCGTTGCAAACGCACTTGCAGGTAATGGCTGGCGCCGAAAAAAATCGACCCGCCGACCCGCAGTACTTCTTCATCCCCCTCTGTCCATTGCTGAATGCGCGGGCGCGAAGTGCGCTTGAGGTAGAAAAACAGCGACGCCAGCACCCCGGCATAAATCGCTGTTTGCAGCTCCAGCAGCAAGGTGGCGACGCAGGTCAGCGCCATTACCGCGAACTCGGCCCGGCTCACCCGCCACAGCGCACGAATGCCGCGGGTGTCCACCAACCCCCAACTGATCAGCAAAATGCTGCCTGCCATGGCCGGGATCGGGATGTGCGCAATCAGCGCGGAACCGGTGATCGCAAACAGCGCCACCCACAACGCGGAAAACACCCCGGCCAATGGCGAGCGGGCACCCGCTTCGTAGTTGAGCCCCGACCGGGTGAACGATCCCGAGGACAAATACCCCGAGAACAAGGCGCCGAACACGTTGGACAAGCCTTGTGCGCGGATCTCCTGATTAGCGTCGAGCATCTGCTGCGAACGTGCTGCTATCGAGCGGGCAATCGACAAACTGGTCACCAACCCCAGCATGCCCACCGCCACAGCACTTGGGAGCAGACGCAACAGCGTTTCGATATCCAGCGGCAGCGGGCTAAATGGCGGCAAACGCCCCACAAACGCCTGCACCAACTGCACATGGCCAAACACCGACGGCAGCAGCCACACGGCCAGGCTGGCGAGCACCAGGGTCAACAGCAGCGTCGGCCAACGTGGCAGCCAGAGCTTGAGTGCGACGCCCACCAGCACCGTCCCTACCCCAAGCCCCAACGAGGCTGGGTCGAAGTCGCGCACATGGCGCAACAGCGTCAGCAGGCTGTCCAGCGCCGTGGCTTTGCCCGGCACGTCAACGCCCAGCACATTGGGCAACTGGCCCAAGGCAATCACCACCGCCGCGCCAAGGGTGAACCCCACCACCACCGAATGTGAGACAAAATTGGCCAGCGCGCCGAACTTCAGCATCCCCAGCAGCCACTGAAAAATCCCCGCCAAAAACGTCAGCAGCAGGATCAGGCCGATGTAGTCCTGCGTGCCGGGCACCGCCAGCGGGCTGACACTGGCAAACAGCACAATCGAGATGGCCGCCGTCGGCCCGCAGATCAAATGCCACGACGAGCCCCACAAGCACGCAATAATTACTGGCACAATGGCAGCATATAGCCCGTATTCAGGCGGTAAACCTGCAATCAAGGCGTAGGCGATGGACTGCGGCAGTGCCAGAATTGCACCACTCAAGCCCACCAGCGCATCTCGGCCTACGCTTGCACGGGTTTGTTTGGGCAGCCAATTCAGAAATGGCAGGATGGCAGTGCGGTTGAGCCGGGGCATAACGCTCTCGCTGAGTGTGGGTTTAGAGTGCGCGTGCAAGGTTACCTCTGTGGGAGCGGGCTTGCTCGCGATGGCCTCGCCGCGGATGTTCGCATACACCGCACCGTCTGCATCGCGAGCAAGCCCGCTCCCACATTAATAATGCGTGCAGCACACCATCAAGAGGCGCTTATGCAACGAATCAAGGGCTATCACGCCCACGTCTATTACGACGCCAGCACCATCGACCAGGCGCGCGCGCTGTGCGAAGAAGCGGCGCACCGATTTGGCATCAGCATGGGCCGCGTCCACGAACGCCCGGTCGGCCCGCATCCCGACTGGAGCTGCCAACTGGCCTTCGGCCCCGAGCTGCTCGGCATTGTATTGCCCTGGCTGGCTATCAGCCGACACGGGCTGGTGATCTTTCTGCACCCCGACACGGGCAATGACCTGCTGGATCACACCGATCATGCGATCTGGATGGGTGAAATCAGACCGTTGAATTTGTCTATTTTTTGACCAGAAAGCGAAGCGCTTCGATTTTTTGGAATTTTTTTTCACCCCCTAAAATTCCGCCCGCGACCTACCGTCGGCAAATCCCGGATAGCCCCGTGCCATAACGGCTGAACGTTCGTGCGCGGGCATGTGTCATACCTTGCCATGAGCTAACGTAAGACACGTGTAGCCAAGGGTAGCGATTAGTCCTCACACGCCATCCATGTTTAACTTGAATGCTCGTTCAAGTTAAACCGGTGGTCCGCTGCCCGCTCACAACAGGAGGCTAACCTTTGCCGAACTCGCTCTTTTTACGCCTGTATCACTGCTGCGAGGTGTATTTGCCATGAGTGCACCTTCGACGTCGCAGACGTCTCTCATCCGCATGAACCCGCCGGTTTTTTACTTTGCCGCCGGGTTTATTCTGGTCTTCGGGCTGGTGGTGATTTCATTGCCCGAAGCCGCCGGTGAATGGCTACTGGCAGCACAAAACTGGGCGGCCAATACGGTCGGCTGGTACTACATGCTAGCGATGACCCTGTATCTGATCTTCGTGGTCGTCACCGCCTTGTCCGGCTACGGCAAGATCAAGCTCGGTGCCGACCACGACGAACCTGAGTTCAGTTACCTGTCCTGGGCGGGCATGCTCTTTGCCGCCGGGATCAGCATCACGCTATTTTTCTTTTGTGTGTCAGAACCCCTCACCCACATGCTCAACCCGCCACAAGGCCCGGCCGGTAACGCCGAGGCGGCGCGCCAAGGCATGCAGTTGCTGTTTTTGCACTGGGGTTTGCACGGTTGGGGCGTGTTTGCCTTTGTCGGCATGGCGCTGGCCTACTTTGCCTACCGGCATAACCTGCCGCTGGCGTTGCGTTCGGCGTTGTACCCGCTGATCGGCAAACGCATCAATGGCCCCATCGGTTACGCAGTAGACGGCTTTGGCATCATCGCCACGGTGTTTGGTCTGGGCGCCGACATGGGTTTTGGGGTGTTGCACCTCAACTCCGGGCTCGACTACCTGTTCGGCGTGCCGCATACCCAATGGATTCAGGTGGGGTTGATCACCCTGATGATGGGCGCGGCCATTCTGGTGGCCATCGCGGGCGTCGACAAAGGCGTGCGCGTGATGTCCGACATCAACATGCTGCTGGCCTGTGCCCTGCTGCTGTTCGTGCTGTTCGCAGGGCCGACTCAGCACCTGCTCAACACCTTGATCCAGAACATCGGTGACTATTTGGGCGCGCTGCCGACCAAGAGCTTTGATGTGTATGCCTACAACAAGCCGAGCGACTGGCTGGGCGGCTGGACCGTGTTCTATTGGGCCTGGTGGATCGCATGGTCGCCGTTTGTAGGCCTGTTTATTGCGCGTATCTCCCGTGGCCGGACCATTCGCGAATTTGTCTTTGGCGTGCTGTTGATTCCGCTGGGCTTCACCCTGGCGTGGATGTCGATTTTCGGCAACAGCGCCATCGACCAAGTGCTCAACCACGGCCTGACGGCGTTGGGCCAAGCCGCCATCGACGACCCGTCGCGGGCCTTGTACCTGCTGCTGGAAACCTACCCATGGAGCAAAACCGTGATCGCCGTGACGGTGTTCATCAGTTTTGTGTTCTTCGTGACCTCGGCCGACTCCGGCACCGTGGTGCTGTCGACCCTCTCGGCGCGTGGCAATAGCGCTGACGAAGACGGCCCCAAATGGCTGCGGGTGTTCTGGGGCGGGATGACCGCGCTGGTGACCAGTGCGCTGTTGTTCTCGGGCAGCATCGACGCGCTCAAGTCGGCGGTGGTCCTGACCTCGCTGCCGTTCTCGCTGATCCTGTTGCTGATGATGTGGGGCCTGCACAAGGCGTTCTACCTGGAGTCGCAGAAGAAGATCGCGCAGATGCACTCGCTGGCCCCGGTGGCCGTGTCGCGCCGTGGCCGTGGTGGCTGGCGTCAACGCTTGAGCCAGGCCGTGCACTTCCCGTCGCGGGACGAGGTGTACCGCTTCATGGACACCACGGTGCGCCCGGCAATTGAAGAAGTGAGCGCGGTGTTCCTTGAAAAAGGCCTCAACGTTGTCACCCAGCCTGACCCGGCCAATGACAACGTCAGCCTTGAGATTGGTCATGGTGACCAGCACCCGTTCGTCTACCAGGTGCAAATGCGCGGCTACTTCACGCCATCGTTTGCCCGTGGCGGCATGGGCCCCAAAGAACTGCGTAACCGCCGTTACTACCGGGCTGAAGTGCACCTGAGCGAAGGCAGCCAGGACTACGACCTGATGGGCTACACCAAGGACCAGATCATCAACGACATCCTCGACCAGTACGAACGCCACATGCAGTTCCTGCATTTGGTGCGTTGAACTTGGGCTGCGATCTTTTGGTGTTCAAGATCAAAAGATCGCGAGGCAAGCTCGCTCCTACAGGGCCTGTGCAACACCTGTGGGAGTGGGCATCATGATTCGCCAAATAGCCATGGGTTGATCAGATTCAAAGTGCCTTGCGAGAAGTCTTTAACGTTGCGTGTCGCGAGGCTTGCCTGATGTGCAATACAGGTAGCGGCTATTTGCGCATCTGCCAGGCTGACGGACTTGCCTGAGGCTTGACTGGTTGCGACCCACACTGCGTAACGGGGTGCCGTATGTGCATCGAAAGGTAAGACTCTGTCAGCAAAGTCTTCATCGAACAAAGCCTGTGCAATGACGTGCAACTGATCTTTACGTTTGCCAGTGGGAAGCCGCTCGATGCCGTGAAGTATTTCGGCCATGGTGATGGCGCTGATAAACAAATCATCACATGGCTGCGCGTCTACCCATGCAACCACGGCTTGGCTGGGTTGGGGGCGCATAAGTTCAGAGAGTACGTTGGTATCGAGAATGATCATTCATCGAAGCCCACGGTGCGCACACGCTCTTCTCTAGTGGGTAACTCTAATTCAATGCCACCTGTCTCAGCGAAGCGAGCGCGGATACGGCTGGCTAAACCTTGGTTTTGGGCGGGTTTTCTTAATGCTCTGCGCAAGATAAGCCGAGCCTCTTCTTCCATGGAATGGCCATTAAGGGCTGCTTCTATACGCAGGCGTTCCTTGATTTGATCATCCAGGTTTCTAATGGTGATGCTGGCCATAAATAACCTCATGCAATCAATGAAATCGTTGCAATCATAGGGCGATGAAATTGACACCTCCAGAGCGTACAGACCAGCGGTCCTTAGCTAAAGCGCGCTTGGCGTAGATGATTTACAGACCTTTCCCTGTCTTGTGTGGGATGAGGCTTGCTCGTGCTTTGGCCCATTGTGGTGCCCGTTGCGGGCTGCCTATAGTTCGCCCCGTCGCTGAATCATCAGCGTTCGGGCGTGCAAGCCTGAATATTGGATTTCAACTTTTCAAAACGCTTGGTAGGCTCCGCGCCTGCACTCAGCGTTATGGCGGTTGTGCGTGGGAGATCTTCGGGTCTGCCGGGTCCCAATAACCGGTCTTGCATACCTGCGCACAGCTGCCACCCTCTTTCTGCGTGCAAGCTGATTGAAGTGGCTCCACAACTTATTGGAGTTCCACCATGTCGCATTTCCTCCCGCAAACCGACAATCCTGTCGATTCCAACGTTCTCTTGATTGATACCCAGGCGTCTGTGTCTGCCTTGCTCACCTGTGCTGAGCAGCGCTTTCAGGCGGCCAAGAATTTGTTGCGCAGTTTGTCCCACATGAACGCCTACAGCAGCGATCCGCATGATTTGAGTGCGGTGTGTGAGGCGACGTCGTTGTTGTTGCAAGAAGGCTGCGATGTGCTGGGGGTGTTGGTGTTGCGCGAGGTGTAAAACACCCGGAGCTGACGCAGGCTGCGATCTTTTGATCTTGAACATCAAATGATCGCAGCCTTCGGCAGCTCCAGGATTAGGCGTTAGCCGTCAGTGAATGGCCGGTGGCGGATTTTTGTTTTCTTTGATGCGGTACCAGGCCACGTACAGGGCCGGCAAGAACAGCAAGGTCAACAAGGTGGCCGAGAAAATGCCGCCGATCATGGCGTAGGCCATCGGGCCCCAGAACACGTCCCGTGCAATCGGGATCATGCCCAGGCTGGCCGCTGCGGCGGTCAGCAGGATGGGCCGACGACGGTGATGCGTGGCCTGGACCACCGCATGCCACGGGTCGAAACCGTCACGTTCGAACTGGTCGATCTGGGTCACCAGGATCACCGTGTTACGAATGATGATGCCGATCAGCGCCAGAATCCCCAGAATCGCGATAAAGCCCATTGGCGTGCCCGTGGGCACCAGCGCCAACACCACGCCAATCAGGCCCAGTGGCGCGACGCTGACCACGATGAACATTTTCTGCACGCTTTGCAGCTGGATCATCAAAAAGGTCGCCATCAAAAACAGCATCAACGGGATGACTTTGGCGATCGGGCCTTGGGCCTTGGCGCTTTGCTCCACGGTGCCGCCGGTTTCGACTTTGTAGCCTTGCGGCAGTTTGGCGATGAAGGCATCGATGGTCGGTTTAAGGTCGTCCACCAGGTCAACCGCCTGAATGTCGCCGCGCACCGCAGCCTTGAGGGTCAAGGTCGGTATGCGGTCACGGCTCCAGACCAGCGGCTGCTCCAGCTCGTAGCGCACCGAGGCAAACGCCAGCAACGGGATCGAGGTGCCGCTCGGTGTGGTGATTTGCAGGTTGAGCAGGGTTTCTGGCGTGTTGCGCTCGCTGCCATTGGCCCGGCCGACGATGTCGATCAGGTAGATGCTGTCTTTAACCTGGCTGACGGTGGCGCCGGTGACGATGCTGTTCATCACTTGCGCGACGTCTTCGGACGACAAACCAAACTGGCGGGCTTTGTCTTGGGCGATGTCGACCCGCAGCACTTTGCCCGGCTCGTTCCAGTTGAACAGGGTTTCGCCCACGTTGGGGTTGGCGTCGAGCACGGTGGCCAGGTCGATGGCGTGTTTGCGCACCTGGTCGATGTTCGGGCCGCTCACCCGGTATTGCAGCGGCTGGCCCACGGGCGGGCCCAGTTCCAGGGTGTGCACATAACTGCCAACGCCGACAAACTCTTCACGCAGGCGTTTGTTGAGGCGCTCCATCAACACGTCGCGGCTCTCCAGCCCGGTGCTGACGATAACCAACTGCGCGAAGAACGGGTTTTGCAGTTGCTGGTCCAGAGGCAGATAGAAACGGATCGCGCCCTCGCCTACGTAGGTACTCCAGCGCACGATGTCCGGGTCGTCCTTGAGCGAGGCTTCAAAGCGTTGGGTGACTTTGAGGGTTTCCTGGATCGAGGCGTTTTGCGGCAGGTTCAAATCCACCAGGATTTCAGGCCGCTCAGAGGCCGGGAAGAACTGGTTTTGCACGAAGGTCATGCCCACCACCGAGGCCAGGAACATCGCCGCCGTGCCGCCGATGGTCCACCAGCGATGGGTCATGCACCACAGCAGGCCGGTGTTGAACGCTTGGGCCAACCGCCCCGGTTTTTCGGACTTGGGTTTGACCTTGGCCGGCAGCACGTGCACGCCCAGCACCGGGGCAAACAGCACCGCCACCATCCATGACACCAGCAGGGCCACACCAATCACCGCGAACAGGGTGAAGGTGTACTCGCCCGCCGCGCTGTTGTTGAGGCCGATCGGGACAAAGCCCGCCACCGTGACCAAGGTCCCGGTAAGCATCGGGAACGCCGTGGAGTGGTAGGCAAACGTTGCGGCCTGCTGTTTGGTTTCGCCCAGTTCCAGCCGCGAGATCATCATCTCTACCGTGATCATCGCGTCGTCCACCAACAGGCCCAGGGCGATGATCAACGCGCCCAGCGACACACGCTGCATGGCAATGCCGGTGAATTCCATAAACACGAAGACCAGCGCCAGCACCAGCGGGATCGAGATCGCCACCACCATGCCTGCGCGCAGGCCCAGGCTGATAAAACTCACTGCCAGAACGATGATCACCGCCTCAAACAGCGCGCTGGTGAAGCCGTGTACGGCCACCTGAACCACTTCGGCCTGGTCAGAGACCATGTGCACGCCCACGCCCACCGGCAGTTGCGCGGTCAGTTCGTTGATGCGCTGCTGCAGTTGCTCGCCGAATTCCTGAATGTTGCCGCCCGTGTTCATGGCCACGGCCAGGCCGATGGCCGGTTGGCCGTTGTAATGGAACATCGGCGCGGCCGGGTCGACATAGCCACGGGTGATGTCGGCCACGTCAGCGAGCCGGTAGAAACGGTTGTTGACCCGCAGGTTGACCGCCTCAAGGTCGGCCACGCTGTGGAACTGGCCGGAGGCGCGCACCGACATGCGCTCTGGTCCGGCTTCAATGACGCCCGCCGGGGTCACGGCGTTTTGCTCTTGCAGGCTTTGCAGAATGTGCTGTTGATCAAGGCCCAGCGCGGCCAGTTTGCGGGTCGAGAAGTCGAGGTAGAAGGTTTCGGCCTGTTCGCCGATGGTCATCATCTTGCCGCGATTGGGAATGTCGCGAATCCCCAGGCGCACCTCTTCGACGTAGTCGCGCAGCTGGCGCATGCTGATGCCGTCGCCGGTAAAGGCGTAAATCGTGCCATACACATCACCGAACTCATCGTCGAACCCCGGGCCGAGAATGCCTTGGGGGAAGTCGCCGCGAATGTCGCCGATTTTTTTGCGCACCTCGTACCAGATATGCGGGATGAGCTCAGCCTTGGTGGTGTCTTTCAAAAACACAAACACCGTGGACTCGCCCGGCCGGGTGTAGCTCTGGACGTAATCGAGGGTGTCCAGCTCTTCGAGCTTTTTCTCGATGCGGTCGGTGATTTGCAGCATGGTGTCGTCCACCGTGGCGCCGGGCCACTTGGTCTGGATCACCATGGTTTTGATGGTAAAGCTGGGGTCTTCGGCGCGGCCCAGGTTGAAGTACGAAAAGAACCCGGCAAGCACCGCGACGAACATCAG
Source organism: Pseudomonas sp. FSL R10-2189 (assembly GCF_009600325.1). NCBI lineage: Bacteria > Pseudomonadati > Pseudomonadota > Gammaproteobacteria > Pseudomonadales > Pseudomonadaceae > Pseudomonas > Pseudomonas sp. FSL R10-2189. The sequence goes on along the minus strand of NZ_WIVZ01000026.1, from coordinate 48,372 downwards.
GTACCACACGAATGACTGATGCTCGAGGGCCCACTCGGACAGGTTGAATTTCCCATTCATTGCGAGCTTTCCTTGTCGAGTCTGACTTTTTGTCCGGGTTTAAGGCTGTAGGCGCCCGCACTGACCACGGTGTCACCGCTGCTGATGCCGCCCGAGAGCAACACGGTATTGGCGTCGCGGCGCCACACGGTTACCTCCCGCGTATTGGCGGTGAGTGTGTGCGGGTCGACGACCCACACACGGGTTTTGCCGTCGGTTTCTTGCAGGGCGGTCTGCGGCACCTGGAAGTGCTGGGTAATCGGGCTGCTGACCGTCACGCTGATGGAGCTGCCTAGGCGGAAGGCCGGTGGGGTCTGGTCCAGGGTTAGCCGCACACGGCGGGTGCGCGTGGCGCTGTCGGCCTGTGGCGCGATTTCGCGAACATGGGCCTTGGTGTTGACGTTCGGGTCGAGCTGGCCAGCGACAAAAAACACGACGTCTTTGGGCAGGGCTTCGGCCAGCGGCGCCGGGAGGTCGATCACCGCTTCCTTGATTTCAGGTCGCGCCAGGGTGGCCACGGCTTCACCGACACTCACCACTTGGCCGGCCTCGACCGCCCAATCGGTGATCACCGCATCATGGTCTGCACGCAGGTTGCAGTAGCTGAGCTGGTCTTTGGCCTGATTTAGCGCCGCTGACGCTTGTTGCACGGCGGCCTGCGCGGTTTTGAGGTCGGCTTGTGCCGTGTCCAGCTGGGCTTGCGCGCCCACGCCCTGATTGAACAGCTCTTGCTGGCGCCGGGCATTGGCCTGAGCGTTGATCAACTGCGCGCGGGACTTGTCCAGATCGCCTTGGGCGGCGCGCACATTGTTTTGCTGATCGGTCGGGTCGAGGCTGGCCAAAATATCGCCTTCTTTAACCAACGCGCCAACGTCGTAATAGCGCCGCACGATGCGGCCCGGCACGCGAAAGCCCAAGGTGCTTTCGTAGCGGGCTTCGATATTGCCGGCAAAGCGCCCCAGGTGTTGGGTCAGGTCGGGCTTTACCACCACGTAGAGCACGGGCCTGATGGGTGGCTCAGGCGGCTTTTTTTCAGAGCAGCCCAGCAACAACAGGGCCGCGAAAGGCGCTATCCATAGACGGTTCATAGCGCCATCCCCCCTGCTGGCGTGGGTGCTATCTCGACCTTCATGCCGGGGTGTAACAATTGTCCGCCTGCGACCACAACTTTTTCTCCGTCCTTGAGGCCATCACTGATGATCACGCTGCCGGTCAGGTAGCGCCCCACGGTGACTTTTTGCAGGCGCGCATTGTTGTCGCCGTCGACCACCCACACCGCCGGGTCGCTGACATCTTTGGTCAGGGCTGACCAGGGCATTTCAATGCTGCGCTGCGGCGCCGGGCTCAGGTTGACGCTGACAATCGAGCCCAGGTCCATGCCTTTGGGCAGCGAGTCCAGTTGCACCTTGATTTGCAGCGTGCCGCTTTGCGCCGCCACGGCGGGGGTGATCTCACGGATAAAACCGTTGGCTTTGACCGTCGGGTCCTGCAACAGGGTGACTTGCACTGTGGGGTCTTTGGGCGGCTCGATAAACAGCGATTCGTACACGTTGAACACGGCATCGCGGGCGCCATCACGGGCCAGCGAGAACATCGGCATGGTGGCTTGCACCACTTGCCCGACCTCGGCCTGACGCTCGGTGATGATGCCGGGCGCTTCCGCCACCAGGTTGCTGTAGCTGAGTTGTTCGCGGGCGTTGGCCAGTTGCGCTTGCGCCGCCGCCAAGGCGCTTTGTGCGCTCTGCTGGGCCGCATAGGCCGCATCGTATTCGCTCTGGCTGGTGTAGCCTTTTGGCAGCAGCTTTTGCTGGCGCACATAGGCGGCGCGGGTTTGTACCACTTGCGCCTGTTGCGCATACACGCTGGCCTGGGCGGTCTCGACCTGGATTTTCAAGTCTTTGGGGTCTAGGCGCGCCAACACCTGGTTGGCCTGAATGTGATCACCGACATCGACCTTGCGCTCGATGATTTTGCCGCCGACCCGAAAGGACAGCTGGGTTTCGACCCGGGCCTGAATGTCGCCACTGAGCGCAATGGGAGGTGCATAGTCGCGGCTGGTAACTTCTTGTATATAAACCCGTGGTGATAAAGGCTCTTTGGGGCCTTCTTTACCGCAAGCCGTCAGGAGCGCCAAAAGGCTTAAGCCCCAAGCACACTTGATTCGTGGACCAGCCATGCAGACTCCTTTGCTTGGTGCTGAGTGATCGAGACAATACGACACATAGCGTAGAACAGGGTTCAGACTTTGTGGGACTCTGTGCACGCCTTGCTCACACTTTTGAGGTCACCCAATGCTCACCACTCTGGCGGTGGCCAACTATCGCTCTATCAACCAGTTGATCGTCCCGCTGGCGCGGCTCAATTTGATCACCGGCCCCAATGGCAGCGGTAAATCCAATCTGTACCGTGCGCTGCGTTTGCTGGCCGAGACGGCTCAGGGCGGGGTGGTCAATGCATTGGCCCGTGAAGGCGGGCTGGAGTCGACGTTCTGGGCGGGGCCCGAGGTGGTGTCGCGGCGCATGAAGTCTGGCGAGGTGGCCATCGAGGGCGGCCCGCGCAACAAGGTTAAGCGCTTGCGCATGGGCTTTGCGGCCGACGATTTCAGCTACGCTATCGCCTTGGGGGTGTCGCCGCCTGAGCTGTCAGCGTTTACCCTCGACCCGCAAATCAAACACGAAAGCATTTGGGTGGGCCCTAGCTACCGTCCGGCCAGTGAGCTGGTGGAGCGTAATGGCCCGATGATCCGTGCCCGTACCGAACGCAGTTGGCAGGTACTGGCGCAACACACGCCGATGTTCGACAGCTTGTTCGATCAAGTCGGCAGCCTGCAGGCCTCGCCCGAAGTGCTGCGGTTGCGAGAGTCGATTCGCGGTTGGCGCTTTTATGATCACTTTCGCACCGACCCTGATGCGCCGGTGCGTCAGCCGCAGTTGGGCACGCGCACACCGGTGCTGCACCACGATGGCCGCGACCTGGCTGCGGCCCTGCAAACCATCCTCGAAATGGGCGACCCGCAAGCCCTGCACAGCGCCATCAGTGACGCCTTCCCCGGCGCACGGCTGGAGATCAATGCCTTGCCCGGTGGGCGTTTTGCTGTCGAGTTCTATCAAGAAGGGTTGTTGCGCCCGCTGTCGGCGGCGGAGTTGTCGGACGGCACCTTGCGTTACCTGCTGCTGGTGGCTGCCCTGCTCACGCCGCGCCCGCCGACGCTGATGGTGCTCAACGAGCCCGAAACCAGCCTGCACCCCGACCTGCTGCCCGCGCTGGCGCGATTGATCATTCGTACCTCGCTCCATTCCCAGGTGTGGGTGGTGTCCCATGCGCGGCGGCTGATTGCCGCCTTGCAGCAAGACCCGGAGTGCAACTGCATCGTGCTGGAAAAAAACCTCGGCCAGACCGAGGTGGTGGGGCAGCGAATGCTGGATCAACCGGCTTGGCATTGGGCGGATTGATAGAGCGATCAAGCCGTTCGTATGCGGTGTACATAAGGGACAAGTTGGGGGGCGGGTTCGTTGATAGGGCGCACGTAAAGCGTGGGCATTGGCGGTTCTGGGGGGGCTTTTTCGGTGGTTTGTATAGCAAGGCGTTGCGAGGTTGAGCTCGACGTTGAGGAAGGAGAGTTTCTAGGGGGACGCGGCGGTGGGGTGTTTTTACCCATTAACTTGGCAACTCTCTTAGCTCTGGCTGCCTTTCTAATGCCTCTCCAGCCCAGCTTAGTGGCCAAGACAGAGCTGCTTAAACCTAAAATGGCCAAGGCCACGCCCACCGCGGTCATTTCAGTGCTGCCTGTGTTGTTACTTCCCGCTGCCATGCTCAATCGAACGGTGCCGACAATACCTGCGGAGGCTGTAAACCCCACACCAGCGACCTTCGCTAGATCAACGGCCTTGATGGGGCCAGCTTTTAACGCTTTGAAGGATGCGTAAAAGCCCACAGAGGGAATTGCTCCGACCGCTGTCCCGCCCAGCCCAATGACCGACAGGACGACAGGGGCTATCAAGGCAAAGGAAAACTGCCCATTGGGGTCTACCCGGTTAACCGGATCACCCAGGCAATAGCAGTAGGGGTTCAACCCCCCGGCACCAAACGGGCTTAACGTATCGGGGCTGTTAAAGCGCATCAATACGGGGTTGTACGCGCGGTGGCCGTTACCCAACAGATAGTGGCCGGTCAACGGATCGTGGGCTTCTCCGTTAAACCCCAACAGCCTCTGTTGCCCACACTGATGGCCATACGGGGTGTAAGCCCGCGGGTAATGGTGTACGCCGCTGAGTGAATGCAACACGCTGCGTTGCAGGTCGGTGCCCAGCAACAGGGTGGCGGTTGTGTGTTTTTCAGCCAGTAACTGATCGTAGTGCTGAAAGATTGTCTGGCTGTGTTCACCCCGGCGTGCAGTGCTCAAGCGCTCACGCTGATAAAAATGCTGCGTCGAGGGCTGGGCGCCCATTGTCGTTGTTGTTAAGCGATCCAGAGGATCGTAGGCATAGCGTTTAAGAGGCATGAGAGTTGGCTCTTTGCTGGAAGTCCCCCCAGCTTTGCTCCAATGCCAGACCTTGCCTACCTGTTAACTCTGCTAGGTACTTTTGCTAAATACTAAAAAACGCCGACGCTGTAGGAGCCGTCGGCGTTTTGAGTGGGCGGGCGTTGGATTAGAACGCAGGCACTACCGCACCTTTGTATTTCTGCTCAATGAAGGCTTTGACTTCAGGGCTGGTCAGGGCTTTGGACAGCTTTTGGATTGCGTCGCTGTCTTTGTTGTCCGGGCGAGCCACCAGGAAGTTCACGTAAGGCGAATCAGAGCCTTCAATGATCAGCGCGTCAGTGGCCGGGTTCAGGCCCGCTTCCAGCGCGTAGTTGGTGTTGATCATGTCCAGGTCAACTTGGTCCAGCACGCGTGGCAGCAGTGCCGACTCAAGCTCTTTGAACTTGAAGTTGTGCGGGTTTTTGGCGATGTCTTTCGGGGTGGCCACCGCGTTGGTCGGGTCTTTCAGTTCGATCAGACCGGCCTTTTGCAGCAGGATCAATGCACGGCCGCTGTTGCTGCCTTCGTTAGGGATCGCGATGGTTGCGCCGTCTTTCAGGTCTTTGATGTCTTTAACTTTTTTGGAGTAACCACCAAACGGTTCAACGTGTACGCCAACCACGGTCACCAGGTTGGTGCCTTTGCCTTTGTTAAAGCTTTCGAGGTACGGCAGGGTCTGGAAGTAGTTGGCGTCCAGACGCTTCTCTGCGACTTGTACGTTGGGCTGCACGTAGTCGGTGAAAACTTTAATGTCCAGATCCACGCCTTCTTTGGCGAGGGCCGGTTTGATCAACTCAAGGATTTCAGCGTGAGGAATCGGGGTCGCAGCGACCACCAATTTTTCGTTAGCCTGTGCCAGGCCTGCCGTCAGAGCAGCCGCCAATGCGGAAAACAACAGAACCTTTTTCATGCAATGTCCTTAAGGGGTGACCGTTCTGGTAACGGTTTTATTGGAGTCGGAGCGAAAGATACCGACTTTCTTTATTCCAGAACAATAATATTTATTCATTCGCTTAGATCGTTTGGTTCTTTAAATCCCTGTCTGTAGGAGCGAGCTTGCCTCGCGATCTTTTGATCGTCTAAAAGATCGCCAGGTGGGGGTTATGCCAGCAGCTGTTTCAGCACCGTCAGCTCCTGCGCCGTTGCGCCTTTAATAAAATGCTCAATCTGCCCCAGGCTGTCAGGCAGGTTCAAATGCTCGGGGCGGATCTCTTCGCCGGTGCTCACCAGCAGCGCAAAGTGGATGACGTTCTCCAGCTCACGGGTATTACCGGGCCACGTGTGGCGCTCCAGTACCCGTTGCGCGCTGTCACTGATAAACGGCACCGGCAGGTTGAGGCGCTGGCTGTAGATGCCCAAAAAGTATTCGGCCAACGACAAAATATCCCCCGGCCGCTCGCGCAAAGCAGGCAACGGCAACTGCCCTTCGCTGAGGTAGTGATACAGCCGCTCGTGAAACTTACCGGCCTGTACCGCCTGGGCCAGGTCGATGCTGGTGGCCGCCACCAAGCGCACATCCACCGGGCTGGGTTGATGGGCGCCGACCCGGGTCACTTCGTGGGTTTCCAGCGCAGCCAGCAATTTGACCTGAATGCCCAGCGGCAAATCACCGATCTCATCCAGATACAACGTGCCGCCATTGGCTGAGCCGAACCAGCCGGCGCGGCTGCTGGCCGAACTGCTGTGGCTGCCGGGGGCGTAACCGAACAACTCGGCATCGGCGTAGGTCGGGCTGATCGCGCCGCAATTGACTGACACAAACAAACCGGTGCGGTCGCTGGCACGGTGAATATGCCGCGCCAACAGCTCTTTACCCGTGCCGGTTTCGCCGCGAATCAAGACCGGCAACGCGCGCGGCGCCAGCAGTTCCAGGTCATCACGCAATCGGCGCGAACGCGGGTCGACAAACACCAGCGCTTTGGCGCGAATGCTCAGCGGGCTTTTTTCGGCGTCGGGGAAGGTCAGCAGGGGCTGACCAAAGGTTTCATGCAGACTCATGGCGGGCTCCCGCCCGCTGCCGATGGGTGGGCGCGGGCGTTACAAAAAATTCAGGCGCGGCGCAGGGCACCGTGCTCAATACGGGTTTGCAGGCGATACAAAAAGGCGAAGCCTTGCTCCCAGCGTTGGTGGCCAGACTTGACGTTGATATGTCCGGCGCCGCTGAGAATGCCGACCTCGGCGCCCCAATGGCGGGCAAACTCCATGGCGCGAGGCGCGCTGGCCGCGGCATCGTTGTCAGAGCCGACGACTTGGCTCGGGAACGGCAGGGTTTGCGTCGGGATCGGGGCAAAGTTACGCAACGCAGGGGCGCAGGTGGGGCGTTCGACATCTGCCGGGGCGACCAGCAAGGCACCGCGCACCTGGCTCAGCAAGCTGGCGGGGGCACGTTCGGCCCAATGCGCAACGGTGATGCAACCCAGGCTGTGGGCAATCAGAATGACCGGTGTGCTGTCGGCGGCAATCGCCTCGGCCAGCGCGGCAATCCAGTCTTCGCGGCGTGGCGTCAACCAGTCGGCCTGTTCCACCCGGGCACTGTTCGGCAAGCTGTTTTGCCAGTGGGTTTGCCAATGATCGTCAGACGAACCTTGCCAACCCGGCACTATCAAATAGCGAATCGATTCATTGCCCATGGCTGTGCGCCTCCAGCGGTATGTGTGTTACCGAGTCAGTATAGGGACGGTTTTTAGATTCGCTAAGGAATAAGAAGCTATTTGTTAATAACCAAAAAACCATCGCCGTCCAGAACGCGCAGGCGTATTACACTCAATGCGTTGCCCACCCTGCGAGCTAACGCCATGAAAAGCCTGGTTGATCATCTGAGCCAATACGCCGCGTATCACCGAGACAAACGCAATATCGTCACCCACTTTGTGGGCATCCCGTTGATTGTGATTGCCGTGGCGGTGCTGTTGTCGCGACCGCAATGGGCGGGTATTTCACCTGCGGTGTTAGTGCTGATCGCCAGTGCGGTGTTTTACCTGCGCCTTGAACTGCGCCTGGGGTTGTTGATGACCGTGTTGCTGGGGCTGGCGGTCTGGCTCGGGTACACCTTGGCGGCGCTGAGCACGGGCGCATGGCTGGGCTGGGGGGTTGGGCTGTTTGTGGTCGGCTGGGTGATCCAGTTCGTGGGGCATTACTACGAAGGGCGCAAACCTGCGTTTATCGACGACGTGACCGGGCTGATAGTCGGGCCGTTGTTTGTGGTGGTGGAGTTAGGGTTCCTGTTGGGTTGGCGCCAGGATTTGCAGCGCGAAATCGACGCGAGATTCGCGTAGGAGCGAGCTTGCCTCGCGATCTTTTGATCGTTTAAAAGATCGCGATCAAGCCCGCTTCGATGGGCTTATCTAAACGCCTGGTGCAGCTGTGCCAGCGTCTCAAAGTGGTACGTGGGCGCGTGCGCGTTCAGCTCTTCGAAGCTGCCAAAGCCGTAGCCCACGGCCGCCGCGTCCAGGCCGTTGTGGCTGGCGCCGATGAGGTCGTGCTTGCGGTCACCGATCATCAGGGTCTGCGCCGGGTCCAGCCCTTCTTCGGCCATTAGGTGAGCAATTAGCTCGACCTTGTTGGTGCGCGTGCCGTCCAGTTCGCTGCCGTAAATCACTTTAAAGTGCTTGGCAAAGTCAAAGTGCCGGGCGATTTCGCGGGCGTAAATCTGCGGCTTCGAGGTGGCGATGAACAGCTGGCGACCTTGGCCCACCAGTTCTTCCAGCAGCGGCGTAATGCCCTCAAATACCTGGTTTTCGTACAAGCCTTTGACCGAGAAACGCTCACGGTAAAAGCCCACGGCTTCCCATGCCTGGGCTTCGCTGAAGCCGTAAAACTCGATAAAGGCTTGCAGCAGCGGCGGGCCGATAAAGTGTTCGAGTTTGCGCAGGTCTGGCTCATCAATGCCCATTTTGCTCAATCCATACTGGATCGAGCGGGTGATGCCTTCGCGTGGGTCGGTCAGGGTGCCGTCGAGGTCGAACAATACGTTTTGATACTGCATGCAGGGCTCCAAAATAGGCGGCTTAAACGGGCTGGTCGTAGCCTTCGGCCAAGTGCTGGTCTTTGAGTTTTACGTAGTTGCCAGCGCTGTAGGTAAAAAAGGCTTTCTCTTTTTCAGTCAGTTCACGCACTTGCTTGACCGGGCTGCCGACATACAAAAAGCCGCTTTGCAGGCGTTTGCCCGGAGGCACCAGGCTGCCCGCGCCCACGATCACGTCGTCTTCAATCACCGCCCCGTCCATCACGATGCTGCTCATGCCGATCAAAATACGGCTGCCCACGGTGCAGCCATGCAGCATGACCTTATGCGCGATGGTCACGTCATCGCCGATCAGCAGCGGGAAACCTTCAGGGTTGAACGGCCCGGCGTGGGTGATGTGCAGCACGCAGCCGTCTTGCACGCTGGTGCGCGCACCGATGCGGATACGGTGCATGTCGCCGCGAATCACGGTCAATGGCCAGATCGAACTGTCGGCGCCGATCTCGACGTCGCCAATCACCACGGCCGAACGGTCGACAAAGGCGCGCTCGCCCACGGTAGGTGTGTGCTGCTGGAACGGACGGATGGACACAAATAGCTTCCTTCTTTAGCAGTAATAGGGCGTTACAGGGCTGCGGTAACGGTCGATTGTAATTAAGATGGCCCAAGGTCTGCTGACGTTTCATTACAACGAGGTGAGTGGTTCAGTTTTTGCAATGAAACCTCAACAGATCTTCAATTTCTTCTAGCCAAGGTGCCAAACGTGAGCGAGAAAAACCCTCTATTGCAGCCCTACGACCTGCCGCCGTTTTCGGCGATCCGTCCTGAGCACGTCCAGCCGGCCATCGAGCAGATCCTCGCGGACAACCGTGCTGGCATTCAAAAGATCCTCGCCGATCAGGGCAAGAACCCGACGTGGGCCGGTCTGGTGCTGGCGATGGATGAGTTGAACGACCGTCTGGGCGCCGCCTGGAGCCCGGTCAGCCACTTGAACGCGGTGTGCAACAGCACTGAGCTGCGTGAAGCTTACGAGGCGTGCTTGCCTGCATTGAGCGCCTACTCCACCGAGATGGGCCAGAACCGTGAGCTGTTCCAGGCCTTCGAAGCCTTGGCCCACAGCCCGCAAGTGGCTGACTTTGATCAGGCACAAAAGACCATTCTTGAACACTCGCTACGCGATTTCCGCTTGTCGGGTATTGATCTGCCAGAAGCCGAGCAGAAGCGCTACGCCGAAGTGCAGAGCAAGCTGTCTGAGCTGGGCAGCAAGTTCTCCAACCAGCTGCTGGACGCGACCCAGGCCTGGACCAAGCACATCACTGACGAAGCTGCGCTGGCAGGCCTGACCGAATCGGCCAAGGCGCAAATGGCCGCGGCTGCACAGGCTAAAGGTCTGGATGGCTGGTTGATTTCGCTCGAATTCCCAAGCTACTACCCGGTCATGACCTACGCCGAAGACCGTGCCCTGCGCGAAGAAGTTTACGCCGCGTACTGCACCCGTGCGTCGGACCAAGGCCCGAATGCCGGTCAGTTTGATAACGGCCCGGTGATGGAGCAGATCCTCGACCTGCGTCAGGAACTGGCCAAGTTGCTGGGTTTTGGCAGCTTTGCCGAGCTGAGCCTGGCCACTAAAATGGCTGAAACGCCGGATCAGGTGCTGACCTTCCTGCGTGACCTGGCCAAGCGCACCAAGCCGTTTGCGGCGCGTGACCTTGAGCAACTGCAAGCCTATGCCAGCGAGCAAGGCTGCACCGAGCTGAAAAGCTGGGACACCGGTTTCTTCGGCGAAAAACTGCGCGAGCAGCGTTACAGCGTGTCGCAAGAAGCCCTGCGCGCCTACTTCCCGATCGACAAAGTGCTGGATGGCTTGTTCGCCATCGTGCATCGCCTGTACGGCATCGACATTGCTGAAATCAAAGGTTTCGATACCTGGCATCCTGATGTCCGCCTGTTCGAAATCAAAGAAAACGGCCAGCACATCGGGCGTTTCTTCTTTGACCTCTACGCCCGCGCCAACAAGCGCGGTGGTGCCTGGATGGACGGCGCCCGTGACCGTCGCCGCACCGCAGCCGGCGAGCTGCAAAGCCCGGTGGCTAACCTGGTGTGCAACTTCACCCCGGCCGTTGCGGGCAAGCCTGCACTGCTGACCCACGACGAAGTGACTACTCTGTTTCACGAATTCGGTCATGGCCTGCACCACATGCTGACCGAGATCGAACACGCAGGCGTGTCCGGCATCAACGGCGTGGCGTGGGATGCAGTCGAGTTGCCAAGCCAGTTCATGGAAAACTGGTGCTGGGAGCCGGAAGGCCTGGCGCTGATCTCCGGCCACTATGAAACCGGCGAAGCGCTGCCAAAAGATCTGCTGGATAAAATGCTCGCGGCCAAGAACTTCCAGTCCGGGCTGATGATGGTGCGTCAGTTGGAGTTCTCGCTGTTTGACTTCGAACTGCACGCCACCCACGGCGATGGCCGCAGCGTTGCCCAAGTGCTGGACGGCATCCGTGATGAGGTCTCGGTCATGCGCCCGCCGGCGTACAACCGCTTCCCGAACAGCTTCGCACACATCTTTGCAGGCGGTTACGCAGCCGGTTACTACAGCTACAAATGGGCTGAAGTGCTGTCGGCAGACGCGTTCTCGCGCTTTGAAGAGGAAGGCGTGTTCAACCCGCAAACCGGCAAGGCATTCCGCCAGGCCATTCTGGCGCGCGGTGGCTCGCTGGCCCCAATGGAACTGTTCAAGGACTTCCGTGGCCGTGAGCCGTCGATTGACGCCTTGTTGCGCCACAGCGGCCTGACCGAGGACGCGGCAGCATGAGTGATGCACCGGTTAACGTGACAAAAAAACGCTTTATCGCCGGGGCTGTCTGCCCGGCGTGCAGCGAGCCTGACAAGCTGATGATGTGGAACGAAAACGACGTGCCGCACCGCGAATGCGTGGCCTGCGGCTACTCCGACACGCTGAATGAACAAGGTCTGTCGGTGCCCAAGGAATTGGGCACGCGGGTCAACACCTCGGCACTGAAAAAACCACCGACCCCGAACGTTCAGGCGGTGCAGTTCTTTCCGAATCCGAAGCTGAAAAAGCCCTAAAGCCTTACGATAACCCTGTAGTCGCTGACGAAGCATGAGGCTGCGATGCAAACCACATTGCAGCTTCGTACCTCATCAGCGACTACAACCCTCTGGTGAGGGTGTTTTTAGGCCTTCTGCCACACCTTCGGCTTAAAGAACAACGTCTCGCCGCGGGCCAGTTCGGTCAGGCTGTCATGGTCTTTGACCACTTCTACTTCGATCAGCTCGCTTTGACCCTCAACCTTCAACGTCACCCGGGTGGTCGCACCCAGCGGGCGGATGTCGCGTACCTGGGCGGCGTGGTGGTCTTCGAGTTCGTGACGCGACAACGACACTTCGTGCGGACGGAACAGGACGTGGTTGTCCTCGCCCAAATGCAGGCGGTTGGAATCGCCCAGGAAGTGATAAACAAAGTCGCTGGCCGGGTTTTCGTAGACGTCACCCGGTGAGCCGATTTGCTCGATCACGCCTTTGTTCATGACCACGATGCGGTCTGCGACTTCCATCGCTTCTTCCTGGTCGTGGGTCACGAACACCGAGGTCAGGTTGATATCTTCGTGCAGGCGCGCAAGCCAGCGGCGCAGTTCTTTACGGACCTTGGCGTCGAGGGCGCCGAACGGTTCGTCGAGCAGCAGCACTTTAGGCTCTACCGCCAGGGCGCGGGCCAGGGCGATACGCTGGCGCTGACCACCCGACAGTTGCTCCGGGTAGCGGTCAGAGAGCCAGTCCAGCTGCACCATGTTCAGCAGCTCGTGGACTTTTTCAGCGATGCGGGTTTCGTTCGGACGCTCGCTCTTGGGCTTCATGCGCAGGCCGAAGGCCACGTTGTCGAATACCGTCATGTGGCGGAACAGCGCGTAATGCTGGAACACGAAACCGACGTTGCGATCACGCACGTCATGGCCCGAGACGTCTTCGCCGTGGAAGACGATGCTGCCCTGGTCCGGGGTTTCAAGCCCCGCGATGATGCGCAACAGGGTGGTTTTGCCGCAGCCCGACGGGCCCAGCAATGCCACCAGCTCGCCGCTATGGATGTCCAGATTGATGCTGTCCAGCGCTTTGAAGGCGTTGAAGTTCTTGCTGACGTTACGGACTTCGATCGACATGGTTTATTCCTCCGCGGCGCTGGCGCGCAGGCGGTTAATACGGGATTCGCTCCACTGCTTGAGCAGCAGGATGAAGAGCGCCAGGATCAGCAACAGGGTGGCCACAGCGAAGGCGGCGACGTGGTTGTATTCGTTGTAGAGGATCTCGACGTGCAGCGGCAGGGTGTTGGTCACCCCGCGAATGTGCCCGGAAACCACCGACACCGCGCCAAATTCGCCCATCGCCCGCGCCGTACACAGTACAACGCCGTAGATCAGGCCCCATTTGATGTTGGGCACAGTGACGTGCCAGAACATCTGCCAGCCATTGGCGCCCAGCAAGCGTGCGGCTTCTTCTTCCTGAGTGCCCTGCTCTTGCATCAGCGGGATCAGCTCACGGGCCACGAAGGGCACCGTCACAAAGATGGTTGCCAGCACGATGCCCGGTAACGCAAAGATGATCTGAATGTCGTGGTCTTGCAGCCACTCGCCGAAGAAACCCTGTGCGCCGAACATCAACACGTAGACCAGACCGGCGATCACCGGTGATACCGAAAACGGCAGGTCGATCAGGGTGACCAGGATACTTTTGCCGCGAAAGCTGTATTTGCTCACGCACCAGGCCGCACTCACGCCAAACACCACGTTGAGCGGTACCGAAATGACGACGGCGATGATGGTCAGCTTGAGGGCTGACAAGGCGTCAGGCTCAAGGATCGCATCGAAGAACGCACCGAAGCCCAGCTTCAGGCCCTGAGACACCACGATCAGCAGTGGCAACAGCAAGAAGCCGATAAAGAACAACCAGCCAAGTGCGATCAGCAGCCGGCGTGAAAGCGGGCTGCCACGGCGTGCAGCGTTGGCGGCGGAAGCCGCGTTTATGGACGAACTGGACATACGCTGGCCTCCTTCAGGATGGGGTTTCGATGCGGCGCTGGATCAAGTTGATCAGCAGCAGCAACACGAAGGAAACCACCAGCATCATCACGCCGATGGCGGTGGCGCCGGTGTAGTCGTACTGGTCGAGCTTGACCATGATCAGCAGCGGCAGGATCTCGGTTTTCATCGGCATGTTACCGGCGATGAAAATGACCGAGCCGTATTCACCGATGCCACGGGCAAAGGCCAGCGCAAAACCGGTCAACCAGGCGGGCAACAGGGCCGGCATGAGGATGTAGCGGAACACTTGCAGGGGCTTGGCGCCCAGGCAGGCGGCGGCTTCTTCGATTTCACGCGGGATGTCTGCCAGCACCGGCTGCACGGTGCGCACCACAAACGGCAGGGTCACAAAGGTCAGGGCCAGGGTAATGCCCAGCGGGGTGTAGGCGATTTTAAAGCCCAGGTCCGAGGCGAACTGGCCAATCCAGCCATGGGGCGCGTACAACGTGGTCAGTGCAATACCGGCCACCGCCGTTGGCAGGGCAAAGGGCAGGTCGATCATGGCATCGATGATCTTGCGCCCGGGGAAGGTGTAACGCACCAGCACCCAGGCCAGAACGGTGCCGATTACGCCGTTGATCAAGGCAGCAAAAAAGGCGGTGCCAAAACTGAGCTTGAGCGCTGCCAACACCCGCGGTGCGGTGATGATGGCCCAAAACTGCTCCCAGGTGAGTTGCGCGGCATGCACAAACATGGCAGCCAACGGTATAAGCACGATGAGGCTGAGGTACACCAAGGTGTAGCCCAGCGTCAGCCCGAAGCCGGGTATGACGGGGGAAATACGACGAGACATAAGAGTCCTTGGTTAACGCACGAAGCCCGCAACGGGGTCGCGGGCTCTATGTTCTAGCTTTCAGCGTGGCTTAATGCCCCGCCCCACAGGTTATTGCGCCTGGTAGATCTGGTCGAACACGCCACCGTCATTAAAAAATTTCGGCTGCGCAGTTTTCCAGCCGCCGAAGTCTTTGTCGATAGTGACAAGCTCCAGTTTCGGAAATTGCTCGGCGTATTTGGCCGCTACTTTTTCATCACGCGGACGGTAGAAGTTCTTGGCTGCGATCTCTTGGCCAGCCGGGCTGTACAGGTGTTTGAGGTACGCGTTGGCGATCTCCAGGTTGCCTTTTTTCTCGGCGTTTTTGTCGACCACGGCCACCGGAGGCTCGGCCAGAATCGACAGCGAAGGTACGACGATGTCGAACTTGTCTGTACCGCCGTCTTCTTTCAGCGCCAGGAACGCTTCGTTTTCCCACGCCAGCAACACGTCACCCTGACCGTTGTTGACGAAGGTAATGGTCGAGCCGCGTGCGCCGGTGTCCAGTACCGGTACGTGCTTGAACAACTCTTGCACGTAGGCTTTGGCTTTGGCTTCGTCGCCGCCGTTGGCTTTCAGGCCGTAGGCGTAGGCCGCGAGGAAGTTCCAGCGTGCGCCGCCGCTGGTTTTAGGGTTCGGGGTAATCACCGAGACGTCTTTCTTGACCAGGTCGCCCCAGTCTTTGATGCCTTTAGGGTTGCCCTTGCGCACCAGGAACACGATGGTCGAAGTGTACGGGGTGCTGGCGTCCGGCAGGCGGGTTTGCCAGTCGGCTGGCAGCGAGCCTTTGTTGAGTTTGGAGATTTCATCGATGTCACCGGCCAATGCCAGGGTCACGACGTCGGCGCGCAAGCCATCAACCACGGCACGGCCCTGTTTGCCCGAACCACCGTGAGACTGCTGGATTTTGACGTTGTCGCCCGGGTGGCTGGCTTTCCAGAAATTAACAAACTCAGCGTTGTAATCCTGGTACAGCTCACGGGTTGGATCGTAAGAAACGTTGAGCAATTCGTAGTCTTTGGCTACAGCGGAGCCAGCAAAAATGGCACTGGCCAGCGCGGCCAGAGCGTAACGGCGTAGGGACATAGGTGAGGCTCCAAAGCGTTTCTAGTTGTTATGAACGCACTCCAATGAGTGCGTTTGGCTCAATTACTTTTCTGGCTCGGGTTCTGTAACCGGAATTTTTCTTTGCGTTCGATCTGAACCACTTGTGCGTTGTGCACGGTGATTTCGACGGCACCAAAGCGCAGGTCCCGTAGCGCGCTCTGGATTTCCCGCAGAATGGTGGCTTCGTCCTGACCGTCAACGCTACGCAGAGATGCGCTCATGGTGTGCTCCTGGAAATATGGGTTGCCGACTGAGGTGCTGGCGTGGATGTCATAGTAGTGA
Source organism: Pseudomonas sp. FSL R10-2189 (assembly GCF_009600325.1). Taxonomy (NCBI): domain Bacteria; kingdom Pseudomonadati; phylum Pseudomonadota; class Gammaproteobacteria; order Pseudomonadales; family Pseudomonadaceae; genus Pseudomonas; species Pseudomonas sp. FSL R10-2189. Next base: position 32,551 of record NZ_WIVZ01000026.1, on the reverse strand, counting down.
GGCGCGATTATTCTTAAAAATACTATTTAAGAATGTTTATATAACTGAAAGCGTGGTAGCCGAAGGGAGGCTTTATTCGCGCGCGTAATCGAGGGCAGGGTCTACACTCCAATTGCCTCGTAAGCGCATCAATGCGGGGCCGGCACGACACGCTGCTTATATAAGGTAGGAACTGTCACTGGACAGTTGGTGATAGTGGGATCACCTTAGAGCAGTTGTCGCCTTTTCCTGCATAGTCTGGAGTTTTTATGTCGTTTACCCCTGAGTTGGTTGCCGAACTGGAAGTCCTTGCACTGTTTGACCTGGAAAGTACGCTTGAGGGCCTGAAGATCCATCAGACCGCCAATCCACAACGGATCGCGGCAGCACAACGTTTGTATGACAAAGACCTGATCAATCAACCCGATGGTGGTTACCTGACCAGCCTGGGCCGTGATGCTGCCGAGCATGTCCAAGGGCTGCTGCTGATCCTTACCTCAGAGTCGAAGCTGGGCGAAAAACTGGCAGAAATTGCCTGACATCCCGCATTGCCCACGGAATCTCCCCCTTTGTTGATTCCGCGGGCGCATTCCCTGTTTCCCGTCTAATGTTCAGATATGTAAAAAATCTGACGTCAAAAACACAATCGTCCTAAGTCTTTTGTGCTGCTGGCTGTAAACTCACCTCCCCTCCTCTTTCTCGTTTGGCGAGCCGGTCTGAGTGTGCAATGACGCGCCCCCTGGAAGTAAGACCCGCTCTGAGTGAGGGAATCGATCGACAGGTTCTCCATCAGGTGCGTGAGCGGTTTCTGGCGGTCAACAAAGGACGTCTGCAGCGCGCAATGGAAGGCCTGTTGCCCGCTCAGCAAACGATCCTGAAGCTGTTGGCCCTGTTGTTTCATGTGAACGACCCGCTGCTGCCCGGCTATGTCTCGGACTGCACGCCGGCCGGTGTCTCGGGTTATGCCCCGGATGCGCCAACCCTGACGGCGGCGCAGGCGTTAGCCGCTGACTTTATCTATCGCCCGCAGCCCGGCCAGCCCCAGGCCATTCACGGCCTGTACTTAATGGGCAGCCTGGGCACGTTGGCGCAGACCGACCAGAGCGATATGGACGTGTGGCTCTGCCATGCGCCGGGCTTGGACGACCAGGCGTTGGCCAACTTGCGCAAAAAATGCCGCCGCCTGGAAACATGGGCCGCGGGCCAGGGCAGTGAGGCGCACTTTTTTCTGATCGATGCCCAGCGTTTCGCCCAAGGCGAACGTGCTCTGCAGTGCGACGTGGATGACTTTGTGAACGCGCAACATTCGTTGTTGCTCGACGAGTTTTATCGCACGGCGATCTGGCTCGGCGGGCGCACACCGTTGTGGTGGTGGGTGCCCGCATATGAAGAAGCCCGCTATGGCGAATTCATTCAGACGCTTGAGGCCCAGCGCCTGATCCCGGTGGATGAGGTGATCGACCTCGGGCATTTGGCGCACATCCCGGCGGCCGAGTTTTTAGGGGCCGGGTTGAAGCAGTTGTTCAAGGGCATCGAGTCGCCCTACAAGTCGGTGCTCAAACTGCTGTTGATTGAGGTGTATGCCAGCGAGCACCCTCGGGTGAGTTGCCTGAGCCTGGGCTATAAGCGCGCCGTGTACGCCCATCAATTGGACCTCGATGAGCTGGATCCGTACGTGATGGTGTACCGGCGCATTGAGGGCTACTTGCAGGCCCGTGGCGATGTTCAGCGCCTGGAGCTGGTGCGCCGCAGCCTGTACCTCAAGGTCAATCACAAGCTCTCAGGCCATGCCCCGGCGCAGGGTGCCCCTTGGCAGCGCGCCCTGCTGGAGCGCCTGACCCACGAATGGGGCTGGGATGAGCAGCAGTTGGCGCAGCTGGACAACCGTTCGAAATGGAAGACCGGGCCGGACAGCCGTGAGCGCCTGGCGCTGTCGCGTGAGTTTAATGACAGCTACCGTTTTTTGAGCCAGCTGGCTCGGCATGAATACCCGATCAGGTTGCCCGTTATAACGGTCTAGGGCGTTTGGGCAGCGCTGCAACACCGAGCGCTACCACGGATCTGGTGTATCGGGGCAGTTTAAAGCTCGAAATCGCCTGCGGCTTCTGGCTGATATTTAACTTCAAGCAATTCAAGTTTGAGGGTCTTGCCGCCGGGTGCCGGCCAGTTGATGTGCTGACCCGTTTGCAAGCCCAGCAACGCGCTGCCGACCGGTGCCAAAATCGAAATTTTACCTTCGTCTGCGTTGGCATCTTTTGGGTAGACCAGCGTCAGGTCATAATCTTTGCCGCTGCTTTCTTCACGGCAATGCACGCGCGAATTCATGGTCACGACGTTGGCCGGCACTTCTTCGTGGCCGACGACGTTTTCGGCACGATCCAGCTCGGCCTGCAGCGCAACAACACCGGGTAACGTGTCATCCAGACTGTCGATCAGCTTCTCCAGACGTTGTACGTCCAGGCGTGTGAGGGTGATGGCGGGTGAAGTACTCATGACCTGGCAGACTCCTTTTTTCTGCACGGAAAAGCAAAACCCCGCCAGGACATGGCGGGGTTTTGACCAGCCTCGTGTCGACGAGGCGAACTTGGACACTACCACAGCAAAATAAATACACAAGGTTGCCTGTAGGAGCGAGCTTGCCTCGCGATCTTTTGATCTTTTGAAAGATCGCGAGGCAATCGAGCGTCGACCGGCTGCTCCTACAACGGTCAGCCTCTGCGCTCGCGGGCCTGCTCGCAAATGACCCGGCGGCGTGCATCATCTGCCGAGCGCCATTCGCGAATGTCTTCGACGTGGCGAAAACAGCCCAGGCAGACCTTGTGTTCATCCAGCCGGCACGTGCTGATACAAGGGGACGGCACGGCCGGGCTGACGTTGCTGTAGAGCGGTTTTGCGGGTTTAGCAGGCGCAGTCACAATCAGATCTCTTCAAATTCCAGCTCGGCGCCCGCTTGTTCCAGTGTCAGGCGAGCCACCATTTCACTCAGTAGCTCATCGGTACTGTCGTGTACCCAGCGCGAGTTATCTTCGTCGTATTCGAAATGGAAACCACCGCTGCGTGCGGCGAGCCAGAGCTGGCGAAGCGGCTCCTGTCGGCTGAAAATCAATTGGGTGCCATTTTCAAACTTGACCGTTAAAACGCCGGCCGAGTTCTCAATATCAACATCCAGATCACTGTCGTCGAAAACGTCTTCCAGGTTTTCCTGGGTTGCATCGACCAGATCGTGAAAACGGGCTTCAGTCAAACTCATGGTGGAACCTCGTAGTGTCTAGTCATGCTCGGAGCTCGCAAGATACGGGCGCTCCAGACCGATTGCAAACCCTAAGACAACCCGCCGCAATAGCACACCTGATTATCCGGACAGGTGCCCCCCGCGCGAGCCGTCTGCTGCATAGGCAAGCTGGTGGGTGGTCGGTATACTCGGTCGCAATTAATGCTTTTCAAAGGATTTCGCCATGAAGCGCCTGATCTCTTCGTTTGCTGCGCTTGTCGCGGTTGCTTGCCTTGTTTCTGCCTGTGGTCAAAAAGGACCGCTGTATCTGCCCGATGACAGCAAAAACCCGGATGACCAAGCCAAATCGTCGCAATCTCAAGCGCACAAGCATCAATAAGGGAACACCATGGACGCTTTTAATTACCGGGACGGCGAGCTGTTCGCCGAAGGTGTTGCGCTGACGGCTATCGCCGAACGCTTCGGCACCCCGACCTACGTCTATTCCCGGGCGCACATCGAGGCGCAATACAACGCGTATGCCCATGCCCTGGAAGGCATGCCGCATTTGGTGTGCTTTGCAGTCAAGGCCAACTCCAACCTGGGTGTGCTCAATGTTCTGGCGCGTTTGGGCGCTGGTTTTGACATTGTGTCGCGCGGTGAACTGGAGCGTGTGTTGGCCGCTGGCGGCTCGGCAGACAAAATCGTGTTTTCGGGCGTCGGCAAGACCCGCGACGACATGCGTCGTGCGCTGGAAGTTGGCGTGCACTGCTTTAACGTCGAGTCCACTGACGAGCTGGAGCGCCTGCAAGTGGTGGCCGCCGAGTTGGGCGTTCGTGCGCCGATCTCGCTGCGGGTCAACCCGGACGTAGACGCGGGCACCCACCCGTACATCTCCACCGGCCTTAAAGAAAACAAGTTCGGCATCGCCATCGCCGACGCCGAAGACGTGTACATCCGCGCCGCGCAACTGCCTAACCTCGAAGTGGTGGGCGTCGATTGCCATATCGGCTCACAACTGACCACCCTCGAACCGTTTATCGATGCGCTTGATCGCCTGCTGGGGCTGATCGATCGCCTGAGCGATTGCGGCATTTACCTGCGCCACATCGACCTCGGTGGCGGCTTGGGCGTGCGTTATCGCGATGAAGAGCCGCCCTTGGCTGCTGACTACATCAAAGCCGTGCGTTCGCGCATTGAAGGCCGTGATCTGGCACTGGTGTTCGAGCCGGGCCGTTTCATTGTGGCCAATGCGGGCGTGTTGCTGACCCAGGTCGAGTACCTCAAGCACACCGAGCACAAAGACTTCGCCATTGTCGACGCGGCCATGAACGACCTGATTCGTCCGGCGTTGTACCAGGCCTGGATGGACGTGACCGCGGTACGCCCGCGTGACACCGAAGCCCGCCCTTACGACATCGTCGGCCCGATCTGCGAAACCGGTGACTTCCTGGCCAAAGACCGCCAGTTGGCGCTGGCCGAAGGTGATTTGCTGGCCGTGCATTCGGCAGGTGCCTACGGGTTTGTCATGAGCTCGAACTACAACACCCGTGGCCGCGCCGCCGAAATTCTGGTGGATGGCGACCAAGCGTTTGAAGTGCGCCGTCGCGAGACCGTTGCTGAGCTGTATGCCGGCGAAAGCCTTCTGCCGGAGTGAGCCCATGTTGCTGCGTTTTACCAAAATGCACGGCCTGGGCAATGACTTCATGGTCCTTGACCTGGTCAGCCAGCACGCGCACATTTTGCCCAAGCACGCCAAACAATGGGGTGATCGGCACACGGGTGTCGGCTTTGATCAATTATTGATCGTTGAGGCACCGAGCAACCCGGAGGTGGATTTCCGTTACCGGATCTTCAACTCCGACGGTTCTGAAGTTGAACAGTGCGGCAACGGTGCCCGTTGTTTCGCCCGGTTTGTGCTCGACAAGCGGTTGACCACCAAGCGTCAGATCAAGGTCGAAACCAAAAGCGGCATCATCGAACTGAACGTGCGCAGCGATGGGCAGATCAGCGTCGATATGGGCCCGCCGCGCCTGGTTCCGCACGAGATCCCGTTTGTGGCCGATGCCCAGGCGTTGAGCTATGAGGTGGATGTCGACGGGCAGCCGGTGCAGTTGGCTGCCGTGTCGATGGGCAACCCCCATGCGGTGTTGCGCGTTGACGACATCAACGCCGCGCCGGTGCATGAGCTGGGGCCAAAAATTGAACACCATCCGCGCTTTCCGGCGCGGGTTAACGTGGGCTTTTTGCACGTGATTGATCGTCAGCGCGGGCAACTGCGGGTGTGGGAGCGTGGTGCCGGGGAAACCCAGGCCTGCGGTACCGGCGCCTGTGCGGCTGCAGTGGCGGCAATCAGCCAGGGCTGGATGGACTCACCGGTGACCCTCGATTTGCCCGGAGGTCGCTTGTCCATTGAATGGGGTGGCCCAGGCCAGTCCGTGATCATGACCGGCCCGGCGATGCGTGTGTACGAAGGACAAGTCCGTTTATGAGCGAGCGCATCTGATGACCGACCAGCCACAGCCTTCCGACCTTGAACTGCCTGCTGACGCTCTGGAGGCTGCGACGGTTGCGGCCTATCTGGAGGCTCATCCGGACTTCTTCAATCAGCGCGACGAGTTGCTGCTGGCATTGCGGATCCCGCACCAGCGTGGCGACACCATTTCGCTGGTTGAGCGCCAGTTGGAACTGTTGCGCGGTCGCAACATCGAGATGCGCCATCGTTTATCGCAACTGATGGACGTGGCCCGCGACAACGATCGTTTGTTCGAAAAAACCCGTCGCCTCAACCTCGCCCTGATGGACGCCACCAGCCTTGAAGAACTGGTGATGGCCGTCGAAGACAGCTTGCGCCAGGATTTCCAGGTGCCGTTTGTCAGCCTGGTGCTGTTCGGCGACAACCCGATGCCGGTCGGGCGCTGGGTCAACAGCGCCGATGCACAACGGGCCCTGGGCGGTTTGCTGGCCGAGGGTAAAGCGGTCAGCGGTAGCCTGCGTGAGCATGAGCTGGACTTTTTGTTCGGCGAAGAACAGCGCAAGCAAATCGGTTCGACGGCGGTGGTTGCGCTCAATCATCTGGGCTTGCATGGCGTATTGGCCGTGGGCAGCCGCGACCCGCAGCACTATAAAAGCTCGGTGGGCATGCTGTTTCTGGGGCATATCGCCGAAGTGCTGGGTCGGGTTTTGCCGCGCTTCACCAGCGCCCTGCGCTCGGTCCGCTAGCGGTGGAACGGCAACTGGACGCTTACTGCACGCACCTGCGCAGTGAGCGCCAAGTGTCTCCCCACACGCTGGAAGCCTATCGCCGCGACCTGAACAAGGTGCTGGCCTTTTGCGTTAAAGAATCCATCCCCGATTGGCCTGCCCTGGATATCCAGCGCTTGCGCCAACTGGTGGCGCGCCTGCATCAGCAAGGCCAGTCTTCGCGCAGTATCTCGCGGCTGCTGTCGGCGGTGCGCGGGCTGTATCACTACCTCAACCGCGAAGGGCTGTGTGATCACGACCCGGCGAACGGCCTGTCGCCGCCCAAGGGCGAGCGCCGCCTGCCGAAAACCCTCGACACTGACCGGGCCCTGCAACTGCTCGAAGGCGCTGTCGAGGACGACTTTTTGGCGTTGCGTGACCAAGCCATTCTTGAGCTGTTCTACTCGTCCGGGCTGCGCTTGTCGGAGCTGACCGGGCTTAACCTGGACCAGCTCGACCTGGCAGACGGCCTGGTAGAAGTGCTCGGTAAAGGCAGCAAGACACGCGTGCTGCCGGTCGGCAAAAAGGCCCGGGAAGCGCTGCTGGCGTGGCTGCCTTTGCGCAGCCTGGCCAACCCGCAAGACGACGCGGTGTTCGTCAGCCAGCGCGGCACCCGGCTTGGCCCGCGGGCCATCCAGTTGCGGGTTAAAGCCGCAGGCGAGCGCGAGCTGGGGCAGAACCTGCACCCGCACATGCTGCGTCATTCATTTGCCAGCCATTTGCTGGAATCGTCTCAGGATTTACGTGCGGTGCAGGAACTGCTCGGGCATGCGGACATTAAAACCACGCAGATCTATACCCATCTGGATTTCCAGCACTTGGCATCGGTTTACGACAGCGCCCACCCACGGGCCAAACGCAGTAAGGGCAGTGAATGACCATTGAGCTGATTACCTTCGACCTCGACGACACCCTGTGGGACACCGCGCCGGTGATTGCCAGTGCCGAAACCGTGCTGCAGACCTGGCTGGCCACTAACGCACCAAAATTGGGCGCGCTGGATGTTGCGGGTTATCAGGCGTTGCGCCAGCGAGTTCTGGTCGACGAGCCGCAGCTCAAGCATCGCATCAGCGCGTTGCGGCGGCGGGTGTTGTTCCACGCCTTGCAGGGTGCGGGTTATGCGGATGCTGCGGCGATGGCAGAGCAAGCGTTTGAGGTGTTCATTGAGGCGCGCCATGCGCTAGAAGTGTTTCCTCAAGCTGAGCCTACGCTGATAGCGCTGGCCTCTGACTACGCCTTGGGCGTCGTGACCAATGGCAATGCCGACGTGCGCCGCATTGGCCTGGGGCATCACTTCAAGTTTGTGTTGTGCGCCGAAGACATTGGCATTGCCAAGCCGGATGCGCGGTTGTTTCACGAGGCGCTGCGTCGCGGCGGGGATATTTCGCCTGCGGCGACCGTGCACGTGGGCGATCACCCCGGTGATGACATTGCCGGTGCCCAGCAGGCGGGCTTGCGCGCCATCTGGTTCAACCCTGGCGGCAAACACTGGGAAGGCGACAAAGCCCCGGATGCCGAAGTGGGCTGCTTGAGCGAACTGCCAGCGGTGCTTAAGCACCTGCGCTAAACGCTTTGCGAAAAGATCGCGAGACAAGCTCGCTCCTACACACCCCCCCCTCTCGTAGCAGTTGACGAGCCTTGCGAGGCTACGTCCGGCTGCGCAGCGGCCGCCTATGGGGCTCGGCGCTCAGCCGTCACCCACAAAAAAACCCGCAGCGACGGCGGGTTTTTTCTTCAAGCAATGGAGCTGCCCTTAGATAGGGCGGCTGCCGTACTTGTTGTCAGGCTTTTTGGGTGGGTCTGCCACCACGTTCGCCTCGACTTCCTGCACTTTGCCACCACGGGAGAGGAACTCTTCCATGGCGCGAGCCAGAGCATCACGCTCTTTGTTTTTGGCTTCAATGCTGGGCAGGTCGTCAACCGACACCGCAGCCTTGGATTTGCCTTTGGCCGCAGGGGCCGGCGCATCATCGCCACCGTCGTCGTCTGCAACGTCTTCGGCTGCCGCTTCCAGACCGTCTTCGGCCTCGTCATCGTCACCTACTTCGAGGTCATCATTTTCCAGATCATCGTCGCTCATGTTCTACCCCATGACTTGCGTAAAGCAGATTAGTTATAGACCAGCTGCACCCAGTGTCGACTGCCGCTGGTGAAAAAGTAGCCTTGGGCAAACCGAGGCTCAAGCCTCTTCATCCGTAAAGGTGACGAGAACTTATCGAGTTTCGCGATCTCGCGCTGCTCGTTCAGGTAAACACGTTGCCCGTAGCCCAAGCTGCGGGCCTTGAAAGCGTCGGGTGCTTATCCTCGCCTTCGTCCTGCCAGGGGCTGTTTTTCGCCCCTTGGCGCGCATTCTAGCGTGCTGAATAAAAAAGCAAAGCGGCTAATAGTCGAGTTGTCACGTAAGCCTTCTTCCTACAAACAAGCGTAGAACTGATCTGAGCCTAAAGTGATCAGAAAAATCATTTCATCGCAGCGAATAGCGCCAGATTTCAGGTAAAAAAATACCCGGCAAGCCGGGTATTTTTTTAAAGGGCGGATTACAGGTTGTAACCACGCTCGTTGTGCTGTGCCAGGTCGAGGCCAACAGCCTCTTCTTCTTCGTTAACCCGCAGGCCCATCACGGCATCCAGCACTTTGAGGATGACGTACGTCACCACCGCGGTGTAGATCACAGTGAAGGCAACACCTTTGAACTGGATCCACACTTGTGTGCCGATGTCCGTCACGGTGCCGAAGCCGCCCAGTGCTGGCGCTGCAAACACGCCGGTGAGGATGGCGCCGACGATACCGCCGATACCGTGTACGCCGAATGCGTCCAGCGAGTCGTCATAGCCCAGCTTGCGCTTGAGGCTGGTGGCGCAGAAGAAGCAGATCACGCCTGCCGCCAGACCGATCACGATCGAGCCCATTGGGCCGACGGTGCCTGCAGCCGGGGTGATTGCAACCAGACCGGCCACCACGCCCGAGGCGATGCCCAGTGCGCTTGGCTTGCCGTGGGTAATCCACTCGGCGAACATCCAGCCCAGTGCGGCGGTGGCGGTGGCGATTTGCGTTACCAGCATCGCCATACCGGCGGTGCCGTTGGCGGCAGCTGCCGAGCCTGCGTTGAAGCCGAACCAGCCGATCCACAGCATGGCTGCGCCGACCAGGGTGTAACCCAGGTTATGCGGTGCCATTGGCGTGGTTGGGTAGCCTTTACGCTTGCCCAGCACGATGCACGCGACCAGGCCTGCAATACCGGCGTTGATGTGCACCACGGTGCCGCCCGCGAAGTCCAGCACGCCCCAGTCACCCAGCAAGCTGCCCGGGCCGCCCCAGACCATGTGGGCGATTGGCGCATACACCAGGGTGAACCACACGCCCATGAAAATCAGCATGGCCGAGAACTTCATGCGCTCTGCGAACGCACCGACGATCAGGGCCGGGGTGATGATGGCAAAGGTCATCTGGAAGGTGACGAACACCGCTTCCGGGAACAACGCCGCAGGACCTGTGATGCTCTCGGGGGTGATGCCCGCGAGGAACACCTTGCCGAAGCCGCCGATAAACGAGTTGAAGTTAGTGACGCCTGCTTCCATGCCCGTAGCGTCGAACGCGATGCTGTAGCCATAAATGACCCACAGGATGCTGATAAGACCGGTAATGGCGAAGCACTGCATCATCACAGAAAGAAGGTTTTTGGAGCGCACCATGCCGCCGTAAAACAGCGCCAGGCCGGGAATGGTCATAAACAGCACCAAAGCCGTTGCAGTCAGCATCCAGGCGGTATCGCCGGAGTTGAGGACTGGAGCAGCCACTTCATCCGCCGCCATGGCCAGGCCAGGCAATACAGCGGACAACAGGGCTCCCAGCCCTGCGATTTTACGCAGAGTCATAGTGTTTTCTCCTGGGGCGTTGGGGTTTGGCGGCTTAGATTGCGTCGGTATCGGTTTCGCCGGTACGGATGCGAATAGCCTGTTCCAGATTGACTACAAAAATCTTGCCATCACCAATCTTGCCGGTGTTGGCAGCCTTGGTTATCGCCTCGATAACCCGGTCAAGATCTTTGTCGTCGATAGCGACATCAATCTTCACCTTTGGCAGAAAGTCGACCACGTACTCCGCACCGCGATACAGCTCGGTGTGGCCTTTCTGCCGGCCGAAGCCTTTGACCTCAGTAACGGTAATGCCCTGCACGCCGATTTCAGACAGCGACTCGCGTACGTCGTCTAATTTGAACGGCTTGATAATGGCGGTGACTAGCTTCATGAAACTTCTCCCGAATTGGTGGACTTGCCCCAGGAAAACAAACCCGGCTCAAGTCTATGCGCAGTGTCTGGCTTTGTAACGCTTCGTTGACCTTCTTCAGGCCGCGCAACGTGCATCAGTCGCTGGTGACGCAAGCACTCCCTGAACCACCTGCCGCACTGCCATCGTCATAGCAACTGCATCAGTACATGAGTCATGAGCAACTAAGCAGAAACCTTGCCATGTCTGGAAAAGCCAATAATTTCAGGTGCTTATTGACAGTTGGTGGCGTTGTGCCTGATTTCGCAGAGGTTTTGCGCACGCAAACGGTGCGTAGGTGGGCGGGGGGATGCCCAATAAATGTGCGAGGCCGGGCAGGCAATGCCCTTCTGATACTGCGTGATACACTCACCGCCATCTGTTTTAAGGACCTACCCCATGCTCGCGCCCAAAGATTTTCTCGACGCCCTGAGTGGCCAAGCCTCGCGTCTGTTCAGTGGCGACACCGCGCTGCCGCGCAACGAAATCGAAAGCCAGTTCAAAGCCTTGCTGCAAAGTGGCTTTAGCAAACTGGACCTGGTCAGCCGCGAAGAATTCGACAGCCAGATGGTCGTCCTCGCCCGCACTCGCGCGCGCCTTGAGAGCCTTGAGGCCAAAGTGGCCGAGCTGGAAGCCAGGTTGCTGCCGCCGACCGAGTAATGCCCGCATGCGGTGCAACCGTAGGAGCGAGCTTGCCTCGCGATCTTTTGACGGTTTAAAAGATCGCGAGACAAGCTCGCTCCCACAGATCTATCAGTGCTGCAAGATCTTGGACAGAAAACTGCGAGCGCGGTCTGAACGTGGCGCGCTGAAAAACGCTTCAGCCTTCACGTCTTCAATAATCTCGCCACCGTCCATGAACACCACGCGATCCGCCACTTTGCGGGCGAAGCCCATTTCGTGGGTGACGCACATCATGGTCATGCCCTCGCCCGCCAGTTCCACCATGACGTCCAGGACTTCGTTGACCATCTCCGGGTCCAGCGCTGACGTTGGTTCATCGAAGAGCATGGCAATGGGGTCCATGGCCAGCGCCCGGGCAATGGCGACGCGCTGCTGCTGCCCGCCCGACAATTGAATGGGGTACTTGTGGGCGTGGCTCTTGAGCCCTACCCGTTCGAGCAGCGCCATGCCTTTTTTGGTCGCCGCGTGGCGGTCACGGCCCAACACCTTGATTTGCGCCAGGTTGAGGTTGTCGATAATGCTCAGGTGCGGGAACAGTTCGAAATGCTGGAAGACCATCCCGACCTTGGCGCGCAATGTGGGCAAATCGACGCCCTTGCCGGTCACCGGCTGGTTCTCGATGAAGATATCGCCCTCTTGCACGGGCTCCAGGCCGTTGACGCATTTGATCAGGGTGCTCTTGCCTGAGCCGGAGGGGCCGCACACCACCACCACTTCTCCGCGGGCAAGCTCAGTGGTGCAGTTCTTCAAGACCTGGAAGTTGCCGTACCATTTGCTCAGGTTGTTCATCTGGATCATGCGGTTTTCCCTACGTTTGTTTTCAGGCGTTTGCTCAGGCTGGACAGCAGGTAACAGATCACCAGATAGACCAAGGCAACGAACAGATACAGCTCGACCAGACGCCCGTCACGCTGCGCGAACTTGCTCGCGGCGCCGGTGAAGTCTGCGATGGACAGCACGTACACCAGTGAGGTGTCTTGAAACAGAATGATGGTCTGGGTCAGCAACAGCGGCGCCATGCGCCGCAAGGCTTGCGGCAGGATCACGTAGAACATCGCTTGCGCCGGGCGCAGGCCAAGGGCCGCCGCCGCTTGCTTCTGGCCGGGGCTGATGCTCTGGATGCCGCCGCGAATGATTTCGCTGTAATACGCCGCCTCGAACATGCAGAACGTCACAAAGGCCGTGACCACCGGGCCGATCTGCACGGGGCGTTCAGTGCCGAAGGTCATTTGCAGCAACAGCGGCATCAAAAAGTAGAACCAGAAAATCACCAGCACCAGCGGGATGCTGCGCATGACCGTGACGTAACCCAGGGCAAAGCCACGCAGCACGCGGTTGTGCGACAGGCGCATGATGGCCAGCAAGGTGCCCGTGATGATCCCCACCGACATGGCGACAAAGGTCAGCAGCAAGGTGAATTTAAGGCCGTTCCACAGGGCGGGCATGGCCCGGACAATAACGCTCGGATCTAAATCAAACATGACTACCTCGTCGCGCCGCGAATGGTCAGGGAACGTTCGATATGGCCCATGACGAAGGTCACCAGCAGCGAAATGACCACGTAAATGAGGGTCGCCGCGCTGAATGCCTCGAAGGTGTTGAACGAGTATTCGCTGATGTTGCGCGCTTGCGCGGTCAGCTCCATCAGGCCGATGGTCAGCGCCACCGATGAGTTCTTGAGGGTGTTCAGCGCCTCGGAAGTCAGTGGCGGGAAGACCACGCGGATCGCTTGTGGCAACAGCACTTGAAGGTACATCTGGTAGGGCCGCAGGCCTAAAGCCAGCGCCGCACCGCGCTGCCCGTGCGCCACCGATTCAATGCCGGCCTTGAACAGCTCCGAGAGCTTGGCCGAGGTAAACAGGGTCAATGCCACTACCGCACTGAAAAACGACGGGTAGGGCAAATCCTGTTTGAGGTAATCACCGGCCGAAACGGGTAATAACTCGGGCAGGACGAAGAAGCAGATGAACATCTGCACCAACAGGGGAATGTTGCGAAACACTTCGGTGTACAGGTTGCACAGCCACACCACGGGGCGCAGCGTGGTGGTGCGCAGGGTGCCGACCAAACCACCGATCAAAAACGCCAGGATGAACGCGGCCAGTGTGGTGGCCAACGTCCAGCTGGTGCCGGTGATCAGCCAATGCAGATACGACGAAGACTCTCCGGGAGCGTGCTCCCAAAAAATACTCCAGTTCCAGTTGTAATCCATGAAGCACCAACCTTTGAAAGGAGATAGAGGTCGTTGCACACTCTGCCTCCGGCCAACCAAGCGCCTCCTTGTCTTTGGCTGGCTGGAATCAGAACGCTTGAGACGGGAGTATCAGACGCCGATGTCGTTCGGGTTGGCGATGGCTTTTATCAAGGCGTCACTCATCGGCAGGTTGATTACGATGTCTTTGGGCGGGATGGGTTTGAGGAACCATTTCGGGTAAATCGTATCGATCTCGCCAGAGCTGTACAGCTGGCTCAAGACGCCGTCGGCGAAGGTTTTGAACTGCGGGTCGTTCTTGCGAATGCCGATGGCATACGGCTCGGCAGACATAGGTTCGGGCAGTAGTGTGTAGGCATTCGGGTTGCGGCTTTGCGCGATGGTGGCCATCAATTGCACATCGTCGTTGATGTAAGCGACGGCGCGGCCGGTCTCCAGCATCAAGAAGGCTTCGCCGCTGTCCTTGGCGTTGAGGATCTTCAGGCCCAGGTCTTTTTCGCGGTTGAGGTTTTTGGTGATCCACTCGCCGCTGCCGCCGGTAATCACCACCACGGCCTTGCCTTTGAGGTCAGCAACACTGGTGAGCCCGGAGGCCTTCTTCACCGCATATTTGGCGCTGGCGACATAGCTGGTGAACAGAAAGCCGATTTGTTTTTGGCGCTCAACAGTGTTGGTGGTGACGCCGCATTCCAGGTCAATGGTGCCGTTGATCAGCAAAGGCGTGCGGGTGGCTGCAACCACCGAGACGTACTGGGTCTTGAGGTTGGGTTCGCCGACTTTGACCTTGATCTGGTCCACGATTTTCTGGCACAGCTCGATGCTGTAGCCGATCGGTTGCTGGTCATCGTTCAGATAAGAAAAAGGCAAAGAGGCGTCACGGTACCCGAGGGTAACGGTGCCCGATTCCTTGATTTTTTTTAAGGTTCCGGTGAGGTCTTCAGCCTGAACAGCGGTGCACAGACAAGCACCGACAATAAGGGCAAGCAGCTTTTTCTTGTGATCGAACATGGGGATCTCCGACTATTTTTATGGCAGCTTTTGCACAGCAAAGGACGAAGGTTTTAGCGCAAGGCTGAAAGGGCTTCGTTGATACGGATAACAGCTTTTTTTATGTGGTCGCGAGAGGTCGCAAACGACAGCCGAAAGTACCCTGGCAGGCCAAAGGCCAAACCCGGTACCACAGCGACCCCAGCGTGATCGAGCAGATACGCAGACAGTTCAACATCATCGTCAATGACTTGCCCTTGAGGGCTGACGCGGCCCAGCAACTGGCTGCATTCGGGGAAGGCATAAAACGCACCGGCGGGCGCGTCGATACGCAACCCGGCGCATTCACGCAGACCTTCGACCAACAAGCGGCCACGCTCGGCGTACTCGCGGGCGCTGCTGGCGACGAAGTCTTGCGGGCCGTCCAGCGCGGCGCGGGACGCCTCTTGAGAAATGGCGCTCGCGCCTGACGTGCTTTGCGACTGGATCTTGCTGACCGCCGCGATCAGCGCTTTGGGGCCAGCGGCGTAACCGATGCGCCAGCCTGTCATGGCATACGCTTTGGCCACGCCGTTGATCAGCAGCGTGCGTTCGCGCAGTTGCGGGCACGCGGTGGCGAATGAGACGAAGGGCTGGTCAGCCAGCAACACGTGCTCGTAAATCTCGTCGGACATCACCAGCACAGTGGGGAAGTCCTCCAGCACCTTGCCCAGGGCTTGCAGCTCGGTTTCGGTGTAGATGGCGCCGCTCGGATTGGACGGTGTGTTGAGGATCAGCCAGCGCGATTTGTCGTTGAGTTGGGCGCGCAACGCCTGCGGGCTGAGCTTGAAGCCGACGTCGATGCCGCAGTGCACCACGCGTGGGGTGCCGGCATTGAGCGTGACAATATCGGAATAGGACACCCAGTATGGCGCCGGGATGATCACCTCGTCGCCGGCTTCGAGGGTGGCCATAAACGTATTGAAAATCACCTGTTTGGCGCCGTTGCCGACACTGATCTCATCGACGCTGTAGGTCAGGCCGTTTTCGCGCAGCAGTTTGCGCGAGATCGCCTGGCGCAGGGCGAGGGTGCCTTGGGGGGCGGTGTAGCGGGTATGGCCGTCACGCATGGCCTGGCAGGCCGCGTCAATGATATGCGCAGGGGTGTCGAAGTCAGGTTCGCCCAGGCTCATGTCGACAATGTCGCGGCCTTGGCTGGCTAATTCTTTGGCGCGCATGGAAATAACCATGCTGGGGGACGAAGAGATCTGTTTGACGCGCTGGCTTTCGAAACTCATGAAAATACCCGCCTGTTGTGGAGGTTCGTAGAGAGTCACTCTACGCCTACTATTGTTGTACGACATGGTATGACAACGAGATCTGTTTTCGCAATCGGCAATCTGCATTGAAATCAGGAAAAATACGAGCGTCTGCTGATTTATTTGAGGTGCGGTCTGAATGCCTTAAAAACTGAAGGGGATCCTCAAGGACGGGCAAACAACAGGACCTGTATAGGTAAGTGCGAGAGATTGAACGGGTGATAAAAGCGAGACGGCATTCGTGTTCTTGAGCGTTTCAAATTCATGTTGTACGATGACATACGACATCAGCACTGGCTGACGTCTTTCTGAAGCGTATTACTCAGGGTGTTCGAATAATGAATCCACAAGAACTGAAGTCCATCCTCTCGTCTGGCCTGCTGTCTTTTCCGCTCACCGATTTCAATGCTCAGGGTGATTTTCACCGTGAGGGCTACATCAAGCGTCTGGAATGGCTGGCCCCGTATGGCGCGTCGGCCTTGTTCGCGGCAGGCGGCACCGGTGAGTTTTTCTCCCTGGCGGCCAGCGAATACTCGCAAGTGATCAAAACCGCGGTAGACACCTGCGCCACCAGCGTACCGATTCTGGCCGGTGTCGGCGGTTCTACCCGCCAAGCCATCGAATACGCGCAAGAAGCCGAACGGCTGGGCGCCAAAGGGTTGTTGCTGCTGCCGCATTACTTGACCGAAGCCAGCCAGGACGGCGTGGCCGCCCATGTTGAGGCGGTGTGCAAGTCAGTGAACATCGGGGTGGTGGTCTACAACCGCAACGTCTGCCGTCTAACCGCGCCGCTGCTGGAGCGCCTGGCCGAGCGCTGCCCGAATCTGATCGGCTACAAGGACGGCCTGGGCGACATCGAACTGATGGTCTCGATTCGCCGTCGTCTTGGTGATCGCTTCAGCTACCTCGGTGGTTTGCCGACGGCAGAAGTCTACGCCGCAGCGTACAGAGCGTTGGGCGTGCCGGTGTATTCCTCGGCGGTGTTCAACTTCATCCCGAAAACCGCGATGGAGTTCTACCACGCCATTGCCCGCGAAGATCACGACACCGTGGGCAAACTCATCGACGATTTCTTCCTGCCGTACCTTGATATTCGCAACCGCAAAGCGGGCTACGCCGTGAGCATCGTCAAGGCCGGGGCGACCATTTCTGGGCATAGCGCAGGCCCGGTGCGCGCCCCTCTGACCGATTTGTTGCCAGAAGAATACGAAGCGCTGGCGGCGTTGATTCACAAGCAAGGCCCGCAGTAAGCGTTCAGTGCGCCTGTCGGAGCGAGCTTGTCTCGCGATCTTTTAAAAGATCAAAAGATCGCGAGGCGAGCTCGCTCCGAAAGGGGGTAACCGTCACATCCGGTATCCATTCCTCGCCACCCTTGGCCGCTGATTCGCGCAGGATGCGTGCTTTGCGAACTCAAGGAATGAGTCATGTCTCTGGCGATTGTGTATAGCCGCGCCCAAGTGGGCGTCGAGGCGCCCGTGGTGACGGTCGAAGCGCATCTGGCCAATGGTTTGCCCGCCCTGACCTTGGTCGGGCTGCCGGAAACCGCGGTTAAAGAAAGCAAAGACCGGGTCCGCAGCGCGATTATCAATTCCAGCCTGGAGTTTCCTGCGCGCCGTATCACCCTCAATCTGGCGCCCGCCGACCTGCCCAAGGACGGCGGGCGTTTTGATTTGGCCATCGCGCTGGGCATTCTGGCCGCCAGCGGGCAACTGCCCATCAAGGCGCTGGAGCAAGTGGAGTGTTTGGGTGAGTTGGCGTTGTCCGGAGCTATTCGGCCCGTGCAGGGATTAGGAGGATCGTCAACAGCAATCCACGTTAACTCACTTTAATTTCTGCACTGGCAACGTAGATCTCCTTTTGGTTGGTTGATCTATGTTGATCCCCGAGAGCTTGCTCAGCATAACCTGGACTCCTGTATGCTCAAAACCTCAAAACCTCAAAACGAGGAACCATCAGCTCACTGGATGCTGCGGATCAACTAGCCTGGAGCGGTTAGAATTGGGTAAGAAAGAAAATGTCCTGCAAGCCGCCATCACGGGGGCTTTAGAGGTTCATTGCGATCGGCCCGGGGGGCCATTGTTAGAATTGTTTCCGCCATATGCAGTACAACAGGGGGCAACCCTTCGAAAATTCTGTGCAGATCTTGTCGGCCGGCTGAATGATGCACAGGTAATCCTTTTGGAAATCAAGGAACTAGACTGCTGCTCGGGAAAATTTCCAGCTTACGATCTGGAACAACATGAAGCCAACCTACAATTCGAGCGGCTGGGTGTGCCACTTGGGTACGCCTACAACGCCATATGGCCACTTTCATACTACGCCCGACCGCGCCCAGACGATTGGCCAGCACTGACGCTCGCGGAGGTGAAGCGTAGTTTACCAAGCAAGCTCCCTAATAAAACGCCAAACGTGCTCGCACACCCGACTCTCCTAGAATGGCTTCAAGACTTGAAGGGGCAGGACGTTAGCGAGGAACTGGGGCGGATTCATGGCGCTGTCAAGGGAACTAGCCGTCTCCGAAATGGCACATTAGTGCTGTTGCATGCAGTTGAAGAAAATGTACTGACATCGCTCAGCGCAGGCCAACTTGATGAAGTCATGAAATGCTTGAACCGCGGCTCCTGGCTCTCCCCCGATTTGCAAGAAAGGCTAGAAAAAGTTCTTGGGGCTTCTACTGCCGTATTCACTGCCTTCACAAAGCCTCCCACCAAGAGATCAGCCTCTCGTAAAAGAAATGATGCCAGCGTCTCAGACGGCCCACCTTGAAGAGCACGCGCCTCGTGCGCGCTGCGAATTTGACACCGGAGACCTAACGGATGGCATAGAGCCGCATTCTTGTGGCTACTGGCGGCTTATGCGTAGGCCGGCTCGTGATCGATAGCACCCTCAGGATCGAGTCCCAGCGTCACGTATTGGCTTCAGCACGATCGATCCGTTGACCAATTCGATGCTGAAAGTATCACCAAGACGAGCATTCATCGCTGCTAGAACATCTGGCGTAAGGTTGATTATCACGTCTCTGCTGCCATCGCCTGGGTCCTGACAAATCACAATCGTTTGAAATGAATCACCCATATCGCTAGCACCATCCTCACTATATGCGCTCAGGCAAAATACAACGCTCCGTGCATGGATGTCCGCTTTGGTCAAAGCTGCCGTCCCATATCCCCGCGAATTCAGATCACACAATCGCATGAGAAATTCGGGCTGGCGCAGCCTAAGCTTTTCCGCTCAAGGGCCTGAACGCGACCAAACGCCTCAATTGCAGATTCATTAAAAAAGCTTTTATAGCCAGCCGATTGTTGAATCTTTTTTAGCTTCGCACACGCCGCCGCCTTCACTTCTTCATTTTCTTGGTTTTTCATGTCGGCATCCCGGATCTGTTCGCTTGGACTCAAGCTAGCCTTTGCTGTCAGGATGTCAACTCATTCCGGCGTCGTTGGATACCGAGCCTTCGTTCTCTGCGACGGCAGCTGACTCAGCACACAGTATCTTCATCATAATTTGGCTTGAGCGCTACGCCTCTGTTAAACGGTTCGGTACTCAGCGCGTCACCAACAATAAGATTCATGATTTCTAAGAGGTCGGAAGGAAGGTCGACCATGAGAGACCCACTGCCATCGTAAAGGTCATGGCATTTCGCAATTAGCATCACGAGATTATCCATCGACGTAGGTCCGTTTCCGGCCAGAAGCGGTCATTCGTTATAGGCAGGGCTATGAAGAGCCGTAGCCTCCAATCAACGGTGTAATTTCTGATGTGCGATATATCTTGAAAGGCCCGTCGCACCGAGCCCGCAAGCCGCAGCAACTGGTTGATGGATGAAGATATTAAGATCGCATCAGGTCAGCCATCCGTTTCTGTAAATCCGATAATGCCATCAATGCCGCACGGGACAGTTGGCGATGAGGAGCTACACAAATGGAAAGAACTGGATGACTGACGTGGATGCCGTCAAGAGGGACGAAGGCAATGGTTTGCGCTTCCACTTCGCTTGCGACATCTAACCAAGTCAGAATCCCGACACCCACTCCGGCGCGAATTAACGAACGCATCATGCGCAAATCGTTGCAAGTTACGCGCTGCCGAACATCTAGCCTCAAATGATCGTGAAGCGCATGCACGTGCTTTTGTACAACCAGGGGAGCAGCAGGGAAGATCACTGTCTCATCCTGAGTATCGCTCAGCCGTAGGGTCTTCCTACCCGCCAAGGGATGGGAAGTGGGCATGGCAACACCCATCTTGATCACTGTGCTTGCGGTCACCGACAGCTCAGCCCCTGCAACAGCATCCAGAACGAAGCCGAAGTCCACATCAGCAGAGGCAATCATTTTTGCGACATTCTGGCTGTCTGCAACCTTTATACCAAATGTGAAGCCCGGGTTCTGCTGCATGAGGGTCGAGACGGCTTCAGCTACCATTCCTTCGCTAAGCGCATCGATCAATCCAATATCAATATGACCACGGCGCAGCCCTTGCATCTCGTCAATCTGCTCACGGGTGCGAGCATATTCTTTCTGCCACTGACGGGCATTGGCCAATACTAATTCGCCTGCGGACGTAAGCCTCAAACCGCTCGGGAGCCGCTCAAATAAGGGCACTCCAAGCTCTTCCTCAACCTTAAGAATCTGCCGATCAATAGCCGAGGCTGAGACGTGCAGAACCTCCGCCGCTCGGCGGATGCTGCGGTGCTGGGTGACCTCGAGAAAGTACCTGGTGAACCGAGAGAACGGGAACATGTGTTGTGTTTTTTGCAACGCCATGATGAGAAATCGATGTTTGAGTTCATCACGCCGGGCTCTTAAAGTCCATACCGAAGCGCCTCAGAGCGCACTTTCAGACCGTTCCGGCAGCTGACGAGGCTTATGCCCATGATCAAAGACCGTACTCTTCCACTCAATTGCACCTTTGTCGAAAGTGACTGGCGCATCCTCGCTTCGCATTGGTACCCAATCACCGAGTCAATCACAGTGGGCGTCGAACCGATCAAAGCGATGCTTCTAGACGAGCCGCTGGTGGTTTATCGGATAGGCGAGGAGTTGGTCGTGGCGCGAGACGTATGCCCGCATCGTGGCGTTCCGCTGAGTATGGGGAAGAGCGACGGCCAAGGTGTAGTTTGCCCCTATCACGGCTTGCGCTTTGGTCACGCAGGCAAATGCAACAAGGTTCCGGCAAGTCCCAATGGATCTATCCCGAGTCGTATGCAGCTTTACACGTATCCTGCGGTCGAGCGTTATGGACTGATCTGGACATGCCTTGATCCGCAGAACGATCAAGCCGACATTCCGAACATGCCTCATTGGGAAGATGCGGGGTTTCAGCAGATAGTTTGCCCGGCTTTCGACGTTAAGGCATTTGCGGGGCGCCAGCTTGAGGGCTTCCTCGACGTGGCTCACTTTGGCTTCGTTCACACGGACACTTTTGGCAATCCGAACAACGTTGAGGTGCCTGCCTATCGTCCCGCAGAAACACCTCAGGGTTTTGAAGTTCGCTATCTAAGCACAGTGGCAAACTACCCGATCGGCGTGGAGGCTGACGTTCCGGCTGATTTCACTTGGCTGAGACACTTCGAGGTACACCTGCCGTTCACGGCTACCTTGACGGTGCATTTTCCGAACGACGGTCGGCTGGTCATCATGAATGCTGCTTCCCCCGTATCGGCGAAATACACGCGAATGTTTGCCCCGATCGCGCGCAATTTTGACAAGCATATTCCTGTAGAGGACGTTCATAGCTTCAACTTTCAGGTATTCGAAGAGGATCGCCTTATTGTCGAAGCTCAAAAACCGGAGCGGCTGCCACTCGATCCATCCCTAGAAGTACATATCCCGGCGGACATGAGCTCGATTGCTTACCGCAAAGGGTTGCGAAGCCAAGGACTAAGTCAGTTTTTCCTGAGCTAAGTACGCGATTGGTTTACCTAACTAATAGCCGTGGGGAGCTTGCGTGGCATGCTCCCACGTGTCGCGAGGCCCGCACCACTAGCCAGTGCTCGTGAGAGTGCTCTCCCAATTCACACACAGGCAAATGACTTAGGGCAACAAGCCCAAGCGATCTTTTTCATCTTTTCACCTTTGAGACGCTCGCAATGACTCTTTCACCTTCTCACTCAAAGCCCTTGGATATCGTCATCATCGGCGCAGGCATCGGTGGGCTAACAGCAGGTATTGCCCTGCAACGTCACGGGCATCGCGTACGGCTGTTCGATCGGGTTGCAGAGCTGACACCTGCAGGCGCAGCTATCTCCGTCTGGCCCAACGGCGTCAATGTCCTAGAAAAGCTTGGTCTCGGAGACCAGATCAAAAGTGTGAGCGGTAGCATGGACACCATGAGTTACAGCACGCATAAAGGTGTCCAGCTAACCCGCTTTGGCCTCGAGCCGCTATATAAGTCCGTCGAGCAGCGCGCTTGCCCCATCGCCCGTACAGCCTTGCAGAAAGTCCTACTAAATGCCTGCGGCGCTGATAACGTCACCCTTGGTGTGAGCTGCGAGAGTGTTGAGGCTCAGGAGAGCGGTGTGCTGGTGGCGCTTTCCGATGGCCAGCGTATCCAGGCCGACCTTGTGGTGGCCGCTGACGGCACCCACTCGCGGCTGCGCAACTATGTGGCAAGCTGCGAAGTCGCGCGTGACTACTGCGGCTATGTCAACTGGAATGGTCGCGTGGACGCTAGCAACGATCTGGCTTCCGGTACCGAGTGGACCCAGTTCGTCGGTGACCACAAACGCGTCTCGCTGATGCCTATGGGAAATGGCGAGTTCTACTTCTTCTTCGATGTACCACTTCCCGCTGGAACCCCCAATGTGCGGGAAAGCTACCGCGAAGAGCTGTACGGCCATTTCGAAGGCTGGGCCCCTCCGGTGCTAGCTCTGATCGAGCGTATGGATACTGCCATCGTCAGCCGAGTCGAAATCCACGACATAGTGCCAATCACCAGCTTCGTAAAAGGGAGTGTAGTCTTGCTAGGCGATGCGGCGCATCCCATGGCGCCGGACCTGGGCCAAGGCGGCTGTCAGGCTATGGAGGATGCCTGGGTACTCGCCAAGTGCCTAGAGCTAAGAGGCTCTGATGTCGCAGCCGCGCTCAACCTCTACAACGACGCTCGTGTCGATCGCACCGCGCAGATCATGCTTCGTGCCCGTAGCCGGTCAGAAGTGACCCACGGAGGAAGCCCGGCGCAGACACAAGCTTGGTATCAAGAGCTCGCGCAGGAAACAGGGCAACGAGTGATTGCAGGAATCGTCAAAACTACCCTAGGAGGCGGGGAAATGCTACTCGGCTGATCTAAGTGGCCGAACCTGTCTACGCAATCTGGAGCGGTCAGGATCTCCCATGAAAAGCCTCGTCGGACTATCGTTGGACGAGGCTTTTCATGGTTTCACGATGCTAACGGCTAGAAGTGCATAGCGCCAATCGCCCTAGATTAATTGGGCATATCTGAAGTGATACCTTGGACGTAAAAATTCATGCTGGCGAGATCGGCGTTGCTGGCTTTGACCCCTTGAGCAATTCGAACTTGGCCCGTCTGGTCCAGCAGTGGTCCATCGAAGGGGTGGAAGGCTCCAGTCTTGATGGATGCGATAATCGCCTGAGCTTCAGCCTTGTAGGCTGCAGGGACCAGATCGCTGACCGGCATATGCAGTGCGTCGTCAGAGAGGCCGCCCCAGTAGTCCGCTTCCTTCCAGGTGCCATCAAGTACCGACTGGGTGGTACGTATATAGAATGGCGCCCAGTCATACACAATCGACGTCAACACAGAATGCGGGCCAAACTTGGCCATGTCTGAGGCATAACCCACGGCAAACACACCTCTTCGCTCTGCTGTCTGAATCGGTGCTGGGCTCGCGGTGTGCTGGAAGATCACGTCGGCGCCTTGATCGATCAGTGCATTGGTGGCATCTGCTTCCTTGCCAGGATCGAACCATGCGTTCAACCAGATGACCTTAACCTGCGCCCCTGGGTTGTACTTGTTAAGGGCCAGTTGAACTGCGTTTATATCGCGTAGGACTTCGGGGATTGGAAACGATGCGACATAACCAATCGTCTTCGTCTTGGTCATCTTCGCGGCAAGATAGCCTGCGACGTAGCGTCCCTCATACGAAGTCGAGAGGTAGGTACCGAGATTCTTGCCGCGCTTATATCCCGTGGCATGCTCAAACGTAACCTTTGGAAATTGCTTGGCAACGCTCGCCATAGGATTCATGTACCCAAAGGACGTACCGAATATCAGGTCGTAGCCACTCTTCGCCATGTTGCGGATGACTCGTTCTGAGTCGGCTCCATCGGCAACGTTTTCCACAAACGTTGTCTGAATCTTGTTTCCCAGTGTTTGTTCGAGTAGCAACCTCGCCTGCTCATGCTGATAGGTCCAACCATGATCCCCCACGGGGCCGGTGTACACGAAACCCACTTTCAGCGGATCCGCGGCGTAGCTCGCAAAAGCCGCGGTCAAGCCCATACCAGTGACCATCCCCAGTAGCCATTTTTTAAGCGCAAGTGTTTTCATCGTCGCCAAAAGCTCCGTGCGGGGTATTGTCGGAAGGTTTGGATCGGGGCCAGCGCGGTCGCGCTGGCCGTGCACAGCGCATTACATGGCGTAGGTTTTGCGGAACATGTTTTTGTAGTGGTCCTCGACAGTGATCACCGGGTACTTAGGCGACTCTCCTGGAATCAGGCATTGCGGAATACACTCGATCTTGTGATCAACATTTCCAGAATAAAAATAGGGCACTGAGTACCGCTCATTCCCTGACAGATTGACCACCCGATGCAAGGTCGAGCGATACAGATCGTTGGTCCAACGCGAAATCAGGTCGCCTATGTTCACCACGTAGGAACCAGGCACAGGCATCGCCCAAATCCAGTCGTTACTTTCCTGATCCCAAACCTGCAAGCCCGAATTATCGTCCTGCAGTAGTAGCGTCAGGCCGCCCCAATCGGTGTGTGCTCCGCAACCTTTTTCACCAGGTGCTGCCGAAGGTGACTGGGGCGGATAATGGAGCAACCGCAAGGTCGTCATCGCGTCCTGGCAGAAGCCGGCAAAGTGCTGCTCAGGAAGACCTAGGGACAACGCGACACCTTGCATCAGCAGTTGCGCTACACCCTCGAGCTCCCATTGGTACTGCTCCATCGTTGCACGAAACTCAGGCAAGGCTTCTGGCCAGAGGTTTGGACCTTGGTTGAACTTACCGGCCAACACATCAGGGTGGTCCAGTGGCTTATCCTGCCCGATATAAAATCCCTCTTTAACGTCGGCAGGCGCCCCGGCCTCAAGCACCTGATTGCGTAGCGGCTCGTAGCCTCGATTTGCTTGAGAGAGCGACTTATCAACCTTGGCTTTTTCTTCGGGTGCCATTGCAAACAGCTTCGCTGCCTGGTCGATGACTCGCTGCTGGAGGGCCGAAGATATCTCGTGACCGGTCACATAAAAGAACCCTTTATCGCGGCAAGCCTCACCGATTTGCCGGCCAACCTTGGCGCGTACAGCGAGGTTCGATGAGCGCAGTCCGGACATATCGATGATCGGCAGCGATGCAGCCGTATCGGAGATTTCAATGGTTGTTGGTACGAGTTGAGCGTTTGCCATGGGAGCAACTCCTGCTTGAAGACTTGTAGTGTCATCGGTTGAGCCGCATACGAAAAGCATCGAATATCGCTCTAGCTGATGCCTTTTTGGCAGCGCTATCCAGAAGCCCCGTAATCAGCGGCCTCTTGGCGCTCGCGGAGCAAGATCTCGTCTGCGAGAATTCTGGCAAAGGCATCAACGGCAGTCGGGATATAACGACCTGCCCGTTTATACAACCCAAGATCGCAAAAAACCCCGCCGCCGTCCGTCAACGGCAGCATTTTTAGCAGCTTTGCCTCAATTTGCGCCTCAATACCAAATCTGGTCTGGAAAGCGATGCCACGGCCCCGGAGCACCATCTGCTTAGCAAGTTCGAGTGAGCCAGACTCAATTCGGGCTTTGCCTGGAATACTCGCTGCCTTCAGCAGGGCCGCCAATCGATGGCGAGTCGATAGCTCAGGTTTGCCCAGGATGAGATCGTAATCGGCGCAAGCACCGAAACTAACTTGAACCCTTGCACTTAATGGATGCCCTGGGGGCACTATTGCTCCGAGTCGAAAATGCCCGAGGGCTAGCTGCTGAAGTTCTTCGTGCCTGGGCAGCGCAAACGCCAAACCAAGGTCAGCGTCTCCTGTAACGATCGCGTCAGGAATACCATCGGCACGGCAGAGAGAAACCCCAATAGTCACCCTCGGATAACGCTGATGCATTATCTCCATCACCGTTGGCAAGAGGTCGACCGCCAGCGTCTCAACCGTTGCCAGTTCTACATGCCCAGCACGTAGCCCCTCCATCGCGTCAAACTCTACGCGCAGCCTTTCAACGTCATGCAAAACCACACCGATGTGACGCGCGAATAACTCGCCGGCGGGCGTCAATCGAAGTCCGGAATTGAGTCGATCGAACAGAGGTGCACCAATGTCATCTTCGAGCTTAAGTATCTGACGGTTTACCGCTGATGAGGC
This sequence comes from Pseudomonas sp. FSL R10-2189, assembly GCF_009600325.1. Lineage (NCBI taxonomy): Bacteria > Pseudomonadati > Pseudomonadota > Gammaproteobacteria > Pseudomonadales > Pseudomonadaceae > Pseudomonas > Pseudomonas sp. FSL R10-2189. Next base: position 6,142 of record NZ_WIVZ01000026.1, on the reverse strand, counting down.
GACATTCAACCGCCGCGCGGCTTCGCGAATGGACTCGCAACGGCGGACCATGTCGAAGTAGGTGACCGCAATTGAGTGAAACTTTAAACGGCGAGCCATTGTTAATACCTGAAATCATTATGCGGGCTAAAAGGTCTTCAGCCTAAGCGATGCTAGGGCGAAGACTGGAGGTAGCACGCTTGCGCAAGCAGACATACGCCCTTACCGGCGCACCAATATGAATCGCAAAGAGAGATTGGCGCACCTCTTTGGCGCTAAGAACCTCGCCAAGCATCTTTGGACGCTTTCATCAAAAACCTCTCCGACCAGTCAAATAAAGGGCTAATCCTATCAATCAAGTGAATTGGCACAGGAAGTGCTTTGACATCGGCATAGCTGGTATACCAGATTGTCTGTCTGGAAAGCCATAAAATCCGATGATGACATCAAATGGCCTTTGACTCTGGCTTGCGCGATAGGGGATCAACACATGAAAAAGATGTTCAAGCTGGGATGTGCCGGCCTCGGTATTCAAGCGTCGTCCATGGAGCGGCCAGTTTCCTTGGTCGAACTACCTATCCTCGAACAGTTCAAGCTGGTAAAGGAAGCCCAAGCCTGGGACTTCATTGACCGTATCCCGAACAACCGTCAGGAGCTGGACGAGTACATCAAGGGCAGCCAACTCTACGATCTGCCGGTACTGTCGGGCAGTGGCTGCTACACCTTGGGGCTCGATGAGGCAGTCATTAGGGAAAACCTGGATCTCACCGTAGAAGTCGGCGGCAAGTACCATAACTTCATGGTTTGGGCCAAACACAAGGACGGGCACTACGTCACCAATGAGGAAGTGGTTGCCTGCTACCTCGACGCCTATGAATACGCTGCCAAATCTGGGGTCATCATCACCTTCGAAAACCACGTTGACATGTGGTCAGAAGACTACCGGCGAGTGCTGGAAGTAGCCGATCTGGTTGAGGCTCGCGGTGTGCCATTCAACATGGCCATGGATTACAGCCACTGCATCTTCAAGATTGAAAACGAGGTCGAGCACGCGGTTTCACAGATGCGCGGAGACAACGAGTCCATTGCGATGCTTGACCCGTTCAATTCCGACAGCTACGCAGATCAATGGCTTAGCCGCAACCTAGTGCACTGGGCGCAGATGCGGCCAGCGGCACCCAATGGCCCATTGAATTGGTGGGGCTTCGAGACTGGCCCCTGGGACGCGAAAGGCATTGACCGCCCAGGTCGATCTATTCAGTACCCATTCGAGCGTCCGGCCAAGGGGGAATGGCACACCGATATGTGGCATGCGCACAAGTTGGCTTGCACCAAAGAAGTGACCCGCAAAGTCATCGATGCGTATCTGCAAAGTGACGACACCTCGCTGTCACTGATGACCATCGACAACATCAATCTGAACGCCTACGGCCTAGGCTGGAAGTACAACATGTTCGCTGACAGCTGCGCCTACGCGAACTTCGTTCGTGAGCTGTATGCCGAGCGTGCGGCTGTCCATCAAGCCCGCAGTGCTGTTTCACCTACCGAATTCGTTGCCCAGTACCGGGCCCAATAACCGTGACTGGCCCGGTCACTCCGCGGTGCGCCGGGCTGCAGAAGGCATTTCCATGCACGTAGAAAACAGCTTTGTAATCGACGACTGGTATCCCGTCGGGGCACTGGCCGAGACAGTCAGCGGCCGGAAATACCACACTCGAATATTGGGTACGGCAATCTGGTACCAGCTTACTGATGACGGTGTATCTGCCGGGCTGGCCGATCAAACGGCTGAGCTAGCGTCCAAGAGTATTTATGGTCTGCTTTGGGTGTCACTGAGCGACAAACCCAGGGACGTGATTGCGATACCGGAGTACGCGGAGGAGGACCGCAGAGTAGTCAGCGCTGGCTCTATTCGAGTCGCTACTTCAGGGCTAAGGGTAATCGAGAACTTTCTCGACATGGCACATTTTCCGTTTGTCCATACAGACATTCTTGGCGCGGAGCCCCTGACCGAGGTTGCAGCTTACGATGTCGAAATAGATGAAGCAGCTGATGAAATTCTAGCGGTCAATTGCCGCTTCCCGCAGCCCAAGGGCTCTGCCGCCGCAAGCGAGCCTGTGGAGATGCAATACGTCTACCGTATAGCTCGCCCTTTCATAGCCATCCTCTACAAAACGTGTGTGATCGATGCCAACCGCTTGGATGTGCTCGGACTTTTCGTGCAGCCGGTGGATCAGGAGAGCTGCATCGCTCACACCATCATGTGCTACCTGGACGACATCAATACGGACAAACAGCTGCGCGACTTCCAGCAACGCATTTTTGGGCAGGACATCATGATCCTGATAAACCAAGTCCCCAAGGCCTTGCCCCTTAATCCAAGACATGAAACCCCCGTGCGAGCGGACGCACTCTCCAGTGCCTATCGACGCTGGCTCAATGACAGAAACGTGACGTTCGGCACCACCCGTGGGTGAGCTGTATTAGCAGGTGATGAGATATGGTTTCGTTGAATCAACAATGGCACGTGATTGCCAGCTCCGAAGATTTGCCGTTCAGGCATGTGTACCAGACACGTCTGCTTGGGCAGGAGCTTGCCGTCTGGCGTGACGACGCAGGTGAAGTGAACGTATGGGAGAATCGCTGCCCCCACCGTGGTGTGCGGTTAAGCCTAGGCGTCAATGTCGGCGACCAGCTCAAATGCCAATACCACGGCTGGAAATACGAGAGCGGCTCGGGTCAGTGCTCCTTTGTGCCGGCACATCCCAGCGCAAAACCTAGCACTGCATGCGTTCGCACGTTCCAGTGTGCGGAAGTAGACGGTGTGGTTTTTGCTCGGCTTGAGGCCGCTGGATCTGGACACAAACCGAACAACTCCGCGCCGATCGATGCGGGCGTAACGAGCAACCTACGCAGTCAGACCGTTCCCCTGAGCGCCATCGCGGCCGCTGGCTTGCTCAAAGAAGCCGCGGCGTTATTCGCCCCTGTATTGGGCGGTTCTACCGATAAGGTTCAGGTGCTGGCCACCGGCCTGATTATTGATCTGAAGTGCGCAGGCCTTTTGGACAGCCTGCGGCTGTTCGTGCAGCCGGAGTCAGATGGACGAGCAGTAATACATGCTCGACTTTACTCTAACCATCCCGTGTCCTTGGAGCGTAAGTCGACTTTCATTGAGATTCTGGGAAATTTGTTCTTGCCCGCGAGGGAGAGCACTAGCAACGTTGCTGCTCTCCCTGTCCGACTGATTGCTTCTGATGCCGCACCGCAGGCGGAAACAAGCAAGCCTACGGCGAGCCAACAGTTCTGGTGCACCGTTACGTCGCGTCGTACTGAAACCCCGGACATTGACTCTTACTGGCTTACGCCTGACGAACCGCAAGAGCTCGATCTCGAACCGGGGATGCATATCAGCGTACTCACGCCATCCCGACACCTGCGCCAGTATTCATTAGTGAATACCCCCGAGGAACGGGACGTATTGGTGATCGGAGTCAAGCACGAAGTGAACTCACGGGGCGGCTCACGCAGCATGCACGCCGACGTGCAAGTAGGTACTCGAATCCAGGTTTCACTGCCGCGAAACCAGTTCATGCTTCAGCCACCTGGCCGTACAGCATTGCTGATAGCGGGGGGCATTGGGGTCACACCGATCTTGGCGATGGCTTTACATTTGCAGCACGTTGGGCGCCCCTATAGCTTTCATTATCTGGCGCGAGGCGAGCAACATGTCTCCTTCCCAGATCGAATCGCCACCTTGGCGAGCGGCCATCCACCTTATCTAGGGTTGGATGTGCCGGGGACCCAACGCAGGATTACCGAACTGCTGGAGTCGGTTGATAGCGACAAGCACGATGTGTACGTTTGCGGCCCGCAACAGATGATCGAGTTGGTGGCTGCGGTTGCTCAGCAAGCAGGTTTTACCCCAGAGCATATTCACTTCGAATACTTTGGTCTGACGCCTTCCACAGGCTCAGTGCCCGCCACCACAACGACCGGGTACCAGGTCGCAATCAATTCCACAGGCCAAGAGTTCACCGTCGAACCTGGGCAAACACTCCTCAAGGCGTGTCTGGATCACGGCATAACAATAGATTATTCCTGCGAGCAAGGCGTCTGCGGGGTTTGTGTTACCCCCGTTATCAGTGGCGATCTAAATCATGAAGATGTCTACCTTTCCGCCAAAGAGAAGGAAGGTGGGAAATTGATCATGCCGTGCGTGTCGGGCTGTAATTCCAAGAAGCTGGTGTTGAATATTTAATCGGTGCCCCATGTTGAAACTTTACGATTTCGAGTTGTCTGGCAATTGCTTCAAAGTCCGATTAATGATGTCGATCCTCGGTCTCATATATGAGACCGAGGTCGTGGAATTTTATCCAGGGCGGGAACATAAAACTCCAGAGTTTCTGAAAATCAATCCGCTGGGGCAGTTGCCAGTTTTACAGGATGGCGAAAAAACCCTTCGAGATTCCCAAGCGATACTGGTTTACCTCGCCGCGATGTATGACTCGACACATCAATGGTATCCGGTCAATCGCCCCGACGTACTTGGAGATATCCAGATCTGGCTAGCATTCGCCGATAGTCTGACAGGGTCCATCTCAGCTGCGCGGTTGCATGAGTTATTCATGTACGAATTTGATGCCGAGAGTTGCCGCTCTCGCGCCTACGATCTGCTAGATGTGATGGATAAGCATCTTTGGATGCAACGTCAACGGGGCTTCACTTATCTATGCCCGCTGGCACATGCGACTGTTGCTGACATTGCCTGTTTTCCGTATGTAGCGATGGCCGATGAAGCGGGATTATGCCTGCAAAATTATCCATCTGTACGTTTGTGGCTGGATGCAGTCAAACGTGTTCCTGGATTTACAGTAATGTCAGGGATTTTCCCCGCAGGAGACGCACCGCACTAATCAGGATCGGCACTGGGCGAAGCGCCGAGCCGTGCATCGGCGCCCGAAAATTCGTGCCGAACCGATCAAGCTTTAATGCTGCCTTGCTACTAAAAACCTTTGGCTGAATGAGGCTTGGAAATGGTCATTTACACCCCGCCATCAGTGGCAAAGAACATTCCTGTTATCGATTTGCTCGACAGCTTTTCTCACGACATCGAAAAACGCAAGGCAGTAGCTTGGGAAATTCATAAAGCTGCTCGACAGACTGGTTTTTTTTACATAAAGAACCACGGCGTTCCGTTAGAACTGCAACAGGCGCAATTTGCGGTAGCCAAAGATTATTTCCGCACTCCGCTTGAAGATAAGATGCGAATCAACTCTAAGAAGTCGAGTTGTCTGCGTGGCTATGAGCCTCTCGCGGCACAAACCCTGGACGAGGGTTCACCACCCGATTTGAAGGAAGGGTTCCTTTTGGGGCGAGAGTTAACCGAGGCGCATCCCCATGTTCAGCGCAAGACTCCCTACCATGGGCCCAACCAATGGCCAGAAGGGAGTCCCAGATTTCGCCAGCATACCGAAGATTACATGCGGTACATGGATCTCCTCGGCCGTAGGCTGGTTCGCTTACTGGCGCTATCACTGCAACTGCCTGAAGATTTTTTCGACGAGGGTCTCAAGGAACCAATGATCATCAGTCGGATGCTTCACTACCCAAGTCAGCCGGCCGATGCTCGTGAAAATCAGCTGGGTGCCGGTGCACACACCGACTGGGGTCTAATCACTCTGCTGCTACAGGATGAAGTGGGTGGTCTGGAGGTACGTAATGCCGACGGCGAATGGCTGAAAGCCCCGTACATTGATGGTACTTTCGTGGTGAATCTGGGCGACATGGTTCCGTTGCTGACGGATGGTCTGTATCACTCCACCATGCATCGGGTCTTCAACGCGCGACAAGACGCGGCTCGTTACTCGATTCCTACTTTCTTCGACCTGGATTACTACTACGAAGTCGAAGTAGTACCGTCACTTCGCAAGCCTGACACAACCTACCCGGCACCTATCACGGTTGGGGGGCACATTGCTGCGATGTTTGACAAGACATTCGGGGTCACCAAACCCACGGTATAGTCACGCACCGCAAAAGAAAGGCCACCTTCGGGTTAATGCCAGTCAGTTAAGCTGACTGGCATTTTTATTTTCGGGTCGGATATTTTGCTGGGCGCTGCTTCACTGCTCGCGGGAACCACCGATCAGGTCGCCGATGGGGC
>NZ_WIVZ01000025.1:0-92256 GCF_009600325.1 Pseudomonas sp. FSL R10-2189 | reverse complement strand
GAGCTTACATTTTCTAAGATCCTCGACTCCTTTTCCAGCCGGTCAGATTTTTTCTACACCCTTAAATGCGAAGAGCCACTTTATTTCAAGTGAATTGGTGGTGGTGTTGAGTTGTAGTTCATGCTCATTTGAAATGCTTTTTATGTTGTCTTGCTTGCCCTCATAGTTCCATGCGAGTGTGCTTTCGTCGACGGGGGTGCTGGTGTATTCAACTTCTACTAATTGGCTGGCGGGGGCGTGAAAGTTAAAATTAAGTTCGTTGTGAACTGCAAAAATGGCTCCGTATTGTTTGGCCAGTTTCGTATCATCTGGATTGGCTATAAAGTCTTGCAGCGTTCCAGCAGAATACAGTGGCTTGATGCCAAATTGCAGGTCAAGTCTAACCGCTTGGTAAAAACCTTGAGTCAACTCTGTGGTTGTTTTATCGGTACTGTTTTTGAGGCCTTTAATGTGCAGGCCCAAAAATAGAGAAGGTGGGTAAGTCGTTGAATCCAACGTGGCGATAGTAGTCGTGGCAGCATTAATACCCTCTGCACTTACCTTGAGTGTGTTGTACTCATCAATGCAGACTTGTGGCATGCTCCAACTGCCATCGTATTTCTGATAGATGAAATTTAGGCTGATTTTGGACAGGCGAGTTTTAAGAAACGATTCGGAGCGGAGTTTATACTGCTTTTCGTCTTCGTCATATTTAAAGTCGGAAAGCTGGGCGGGCTCACTGAATGAGGGGGTGGGTTCTACCACTTGAGCCCAAATAATGAACAGCCGATTGTTGAAATACACCGGGCGTACACTGCGATCCGGGATGTTTTCTGATGCAGGTAGCGGGATGAGTTGCCAGTCCGACCAGGCAGAGGCTTCGGGGGTGTCTTTTTTTGAGGTACTTGTGCGAGTGGCTGACGAATCTATGGCGCGTTTGGCCATGTCCAATGACCGCCAATAATAGGTGTTTTCTGCTCGAGACTTGCCAACAAAGTAATAGGTACTGTTGGCCATATTGTCGATGCCGCCATCAATGTAGCCGTTGAGGGTGGTCAGGTTGGCAATGTCTTCGAACCGACCGAGATAACTTTGTACTGCAGACAGAATAGAACTGGACTGAATTCGACTTTGATTGATGTCGTTTTCAAGTTGCTGGAAATTATCGGTTTTGTTAATTCGCAACTCTGGATTTAAAAACGTAGCAGGAAAATACCGTAACTGCTGGCTGGCATGCCAGATTGAATAGGTGTGCAGTGTGTCTTGCCAGGTTGTAAGTTGCGCTGGGGACATGCCCTCGGATTCATAGCCGGGCTCCAGTCCCAGTGAAATGCCATTGATATATTGCTGCAGGCTGGCAATGGCGCAAGCCACCCGACTGGTGGGCACGGCCTGGCTGACAAGCACATCCAGCAACCAGTGGCTGTAAAGGTCTTCGGCTGCCTTGAGGGTTTGTGCCAGTCCAAATGCAGTGAGTCGTCCATCGTTGGGAACTGCATGAGTTAAATAAAACGCAAGTTGTGCATCTCGCAGTTTTTCATTGAGCTGATGATCGAGAGTATGAGGCATGGTCGTTCCTTGAGTTATTCGGAAAGAAAAACGTTATGGTTTTTGCGCCGCGATGACGGCTTTGCCGACCAGTTGCCAATCAGGATGGGGAATGTGTGCGTTTAAATGGGTTGCTGTCAGCAGCAATTTGCTGGAAAGTCCGGTGATTGTAGCGGTGTCATGTCCACGCATCAGCCACTCCAGTTCCTGCATTGAGCGCACTCGCTTGGCTGGCAAGCGATTCACAAATCCTTCAATTTCCTTGGGGTCCCAATTGAGGATCGCACCTAGCAATTTGTTGCAGTCCGCTGCCAGCAAGGTGGTGTCACCTGTCGCGGGTTCAGGGTTTGAGATCTCGAAGTATTTCAGCAGGACGTCTTGCGTTACTGCGTAGGTGGTAATGCAGTGATTGAATTGTTGGAACAAATACAAAGTACTTAGCGTTAGCTTAAGCATTGAATGATGGTCGTTATGGTTGTCAAGCCAGTGCGGTTTCTGCAAAAACAGCTGCAAGGCCTCCCGTGTTAGCGGCAGTTGCAGGGAATTGTCAGCATCGGGGAGTAGCAGTAACAAGTGCTTCAGCCCATGACTACGTGGCCGCCCAAGCGCACTAATGAGCTGTCGGGTAGCGAATTTGAACCTCAGCTTTAGCAATAAACGCGTGTCCGAGACGTGCGAAGAGTCCTTGAACAGCTGTGTAATGTGCTCCGCCACTGGTTGTAGACGCTGGTAGGCCGGCAGCAGAAGGGGTTCAAGATCTTGTAGGACTTTGTCTTTTAGTTGTTGATCGATTTTGGTATCAGTGTCGAACTCAACGTGATCAGAAATCACCAGTGAGAGACCGCGCTTAAGATCACTCAGGCTGGCTTGTGGCTCTAACTGTGGCTGACCTCTTATTATTCCTAGGGCAATCAAGTTGCTCCACGAGTGTGGCGCAAGCGGGACTTTGGGCCCAGGATTGAGTTTTGCCTTGGCCTTGGCCACGGGGAGGTTGAGCGCCTCGATCTCTGCTTGGGGAATCAGTCGCGCCTGAATGTCATCACGTAATTCACCGAGTTTTTTCAACTGCTCGCTGATGAGCAAGTTTTGCGGTGCATTACTCAGAAGCAGTTGATAGCGCAATTGCTGCACACTGCTGCCGTTACTCTTCAACCAATTGACGGCCCAGTCCATTTGCATAAGCACATCAAGAAAGTCCGCCGGCGCATTCGAGCCTGAAATGCGCAAACCGGGTTTGACCCATTGCTCTGAAGTGTTTGCAGCACCCAACATATCTGCCAGATAGGCGCATTCCATCACGGTGAGCCCGAACAGGTTGGCAATCCGCGTTTGCCTGTAAAGAGCAGACAGCGTAGTCAGGTCTTTTTTCAGATAACCGTTGATCTGCTGTGTACGCTTGACTACAAAACCCAGCGACTCAGCCGTGTTGCTAAGGCCAAGTGCTGCACAAATCTGATACAGAACAGTTTGTGTTGCGATATCTGGCGCATCAGGATTCAGAGGGCTGTTATCCAGTTGCAAAGGGTGTTCGTTTAATTGCCCTTGGTTAAAGACGCGATCAAATAGCGAATCGATGTTACCCACAGCATGCACAGGCAATTGATACAGCAACGCCGAAAACTCTTCTGCCTGCAGACCATAGCGACGGTTCAGGTAGCGATAGACACCGAGCACGCGAAGAGTGTTGTCATTAATTGTAAAGGTCACGCCTGGATTTTCTTCACAAAGCCTGGCGCTGAGCATCAGGTTATCCAATTGCGCATAAGGTAATTTGATCCAGCGCTGCAAGCGGATCATCCGCTGCAGGCGATCAAAACGCTCAACAGAACTGTTCAGCAGCACAATCTGACCGTTCTCATTGGCTTTCAGGTCCAGTCGCGTGCTTGAGTTGCTCCCTGTGCCATTGACGTAGCAAACGCCATAGAAATGGGTCAGGTCAGTGTTTATAGGGGCTGACGGTGTGTTGTTAGAGAGATAGGGCAGGTACTTGCCGCGCGCCAACAGTTCATCTGCTTGGGTCGATGTCAGCCCGGTTTGTTGCAAGAAATGAGCGAGCTTATTGAGTTCGGTTTCACCACTGCCATAGTGGGCATCGAAAGCGGATTTACTGGCTGTCCAAAACGGCTCGGTTAACAGGGTTTGTTGTTCCGGACTTAACTCTGAAAGCAGTCGCTGGGCCTCGTAGGCCTCGTGATGGACCTTGCCATAAGCGTTTGATGGCAGTTGGCCAAGCGGCAAACTCAGGCTCAAACGGTAATTCAGTTCTCCCAGCCTGGGTTTGTTATCGCTCAAGCCCAGCAAGCATTGTTGGTGCGCAAGGTCAAAAGGCAGATCAAAAGGGTAGCGCGTGATTGCCAGCACCTCATTCACCGATTTGCTTTTGTACACATCGGAGTTTTGGGTCAGGTGGGTTTGCAAATGCTCGTTCAAGGTTTCATTGACGATGGTCAGCATCGGTAGCTGCCTGGACACGCTTGAGTTGTCTATTACCATGCTTTTAAGGGTGGGGCGCCGTATCGCGAGGGTATTGCGCTTACGGGTGCCTTTACCGGTTTTCTCGACCTGTTCAGCAAACAGGTGCAAGGCTCGCAAGTAGGCCGCAGGTGAGTCGAGTGCAGCGATTGATGATGCCTCGCAAAATGCACTCCAATTTTCTTTGAACAAGGCCGCATAGGTCGGGCCTGCATCGGTTTCACTCTCCGGGCTGCGTTTGTGCCGGGGCTCGCCAGCACTGAGCGTCGCTTGCTCGCGGTGCAGGAATTCCAACTGTGCGGCGTACCCGCAGGCGTTGTCATAGGCCTGGCCAGCATCGTCATCGCAGTGTTGGGCCACCTGCTCGATAAATTCGGTTCTGGATAAGCGAATGATGTCGAAGACCGAATGCAGGTTGAGCGCTGCCATGGTCTGTTTGAAGTCAAGCCTGCCTTCGGCGGGTGACGCTGGAGTATCGATTAACGAATGCAGCAGAGGGAGGGAATCGGGCATAGCAAGGCTACTCCTTAGGGCCAAATGGACAATCCTTTGGCCGCTTTGAAGCTAACAAGGCCTACAGGTGCAGGCAGCCAGACCGAGCCCTTTGCAAGCTAGGAGATATCGCTTCTTGTTACAGATAAAGGCGTTTTGCTTGCCTGACACTGACATAGGGGCGTGAATCAAAAGTCGAGTGAGGCATTAACCTTGGGTTAATCGCCCGGTGTGACGCTCCAGAGCCGTTGAAGAGGGCGCTTTACTTCTTTCAGCGTTGCGTCTGGTACCCGGCCCCTTTAAGGAACTGCTATGTCATTTATCAAGCGCTCATCCGCCTGTCTGTTGGTCGCCTGCGCTTTACCGTTAATGGCCAATGCGGCGTCCGAACCCTCAACGCCAAGCTACGGTGAGGAACTGCAGGGTTTTGAATACCCGTACCCGCTGCATCACTTTGCCTTCCACTCACAGGGCCAAGCGTTACAGATGGGCTACATGGATGTAGCACCGACCGGCACCGCCAATGGCCACACGGCGGTGTTGCTGCACGGCAAGAACTTCTGCGCGGCGACCTGGGGGGATAGCATTAAAGCGCTAAGCGAGGCGGGGTATCGGGTGGTGGCGCCGGACCAGATTGGTTTTTGCAGTTCAACCAAACCGGCAGACTACCAATACAGTTTTCAACAGTTGTCAGCCAATACCCATGCGTTACTGGCCAGCCTTGGCATCGACAAAGCCGATGTGATCGGCCACTCCACCGGCGGTATGCTCGCTACGCGTTACGCGCTGATGTACGCGCCGCAGACCGAGAAGCTGGTGCTGGTCAATCCCATCGGTCTGGAAGACTGGAAGGCCCTGGGTGTGCCATGGCGCAGCGTTGATCAATGGTACGAGCGTGAATTGAAGCTGGACGCCAAAGGGATTCGTACCTACGAACAGAGCACCTACTACGCAGGGCAGTGGAAGCCCGAGTACGACCGTTGGGTCGATATGCTGGCCGGCTTGAACAAAGGGCCCGGGCACAAGCGGGTGGCGTGGAACTCGGCGTTGATCTACGACATGATCTTTACCCAGCCGGTGTTCTATGAATTGCCCAACCTGAAAGTGCCGACGTTGTTGCTGATCGGTGATGCCGACACCACAGCCATCGGCAGTGATATTGCACCGCCTGAGGTCAAGGCTAGAATCGGGCATTACAAGGTCTTGGGCAAGCAAGCGGCCAAGCTGATTCCGGGCGCGCAACTGGTCGAGTTCCCCGGCATGGGCCATGCGCCACAAATGGAAGATCCGGCGGGGTTCAATCGGGTGCTGATAGAGCGTTTGAACAGTCTGTAGGCGCTGTTATTGGCTGCGATCTTGTGACAAAAAATCAAAAGATCGCAGCCTTCGGCAGCGACTACGGCGGGTTTATCTGCGTATCAAACCTTGATTTAGAGCGCTTACCTGCGTTATAGCTAAAAAGGTATTCAATAGTTTTACAGGAAATGACAAACACTTATGGACGGAAGCACACGTATCCATCGCCAGTTCGGCTCACATTTCGCCACCCTGATTGCGCAATGTGGGCCTCATTTAAAAGGCTGCGTTTGCGCAACCGCAGGGTGTCTCTCCCGCCTCCTGGCAAACCTCGCTTTACCCCACCTGAAACCCTGCTTTTCAGGTAGCAGCGCCAACTGGCGCCACTGTTACATCCCTCCGCCTGATTTTTTCTGATCGTTCGCCCAACCGGCGCGTTTACCGCACGTTTTTAACGGCGAGTACGGCTGCCCGGCTTTTTATCTGAACCTTTCATTGTTGACCTGCTGCGTCTACTGGACAGTGGTTTCAGGTCTCCATCAGCGCTTTGCTGGCCATCCAGAAACAGGCGGCCAAGCGCTCGCAGTACAAGGAACGACACCCCCATGATCTATTTCCAGGGCAAGAGAATCTTGAGCGCCATCTTTGATATGGATGGCACCATGTTTGACACCGAACGCCTGCGTTTCAAAACCCTCAAGCAAGCTGCCGTTGAGCTTCACGGCACGCCGCTGAGTGAAGAAACCCTCATTGGGTCATTAGGCTTGAGCGCGAAAAAGGCCGAAGCGCTGGCCAAGGCCAATCATGGCGAAGACTTCCCCTATGCCCAAGTGCGCAAGCGCGCGGATGAGCTGGAACTGGCCTATTTGCGTGACCATGGCGTACCGATCAAGGATGGCTTGCTCGAAGTGCTGGAACGCCTGCGTAAATACGGCTTGACCATGGCTGTAGCCACCTCCAGTCGGCGTGCGATTGCCGAGGAATACCTGATCAACGCCAATGTCTTGAAGTATTTCGATGTCACGGTGTGCGGTGACGAAGTGACCCAGGGCAAACCACATCCAGAGATTTTTCTGACCGCAGCCAGTGCGCTGAATTGCCTGGCGCCGCATTGCCTGATGCTCGAAGACTCCGAAAATGGTTTGCTCTCGGCGATCCGCGCCGAAGGCCAGCCGATTCTGATCGAAGACATCAAGGCCCCCGCGCCCGAGGTCAAGGCCGGGGCTCTTAAGGCCTACCAGAACATGCATGAGTTCTTGGCTGACTTGAACGACTGCATGCCCGACCTGGGCACGCCCGAGCTGACCGAGAGCTTCCCGCAGGCGTTCAACCAGTTCAGCGTCGGGATTCATGGTTTTGGCGCCATGGGCGGCGGCTACCTGACGCAGATTTTCTCTCACTGGGATGGCTATACACGGCCGTGTGAAATCATTGCCGCGACCCGCTCGCGGATGTTGCGCGACACCATCCAGGCATTTGGCCGCTACAGCGTGCGCTATGGCGCGACGTCATTCGACCAGACCATCGATAACCTGACCATGATCGACCTGGACGACGCCGAAGCGGTGATCCGCATGTACGACGTGGCGGAAATCATCGGGCTGAGCCTGCCCGAAACGGCCATTCGCAATCAGGCGCACGTGATAGCCAGGGGATTGATCCGCCGCTACGAGCGACGCGGGCGTGAACTGACGATTCTGACGGTGCTGAATAAGGTGGGCGGAGCAGATTTTGTAAGGCGTCACGTTAAAACCCAACTGGCCCAACTGGTGTCGCCGGAGATTGCGCAAAAAATTCTTGATAACACCCATTTTGCAGAAACGGTGGTCAGTCGAATCGTCTCGAAGATTTCCAACGACGCACTGGTGCGGCAGTTGCGTATCAAGTCGAAGATTTTCCAGAACAGCCTGGACGAGCAGCCATTGCCCCGTAAAGCTTCGCCTAAAGTGCCTGCACCAGAGTACGAGCGTTTGATCGCACGTTTTCGGCCCTTTGCCCAATCGAGCAATGCCCTTAGCCAGTTGCACCTGATTTTGTTTAACAGCGAGTCGGACATGCCGCTGTATGCAGAGCGCAGCAGCAACTTGTTGGAACGTTTGCGTCAGGTCAAAACCGTGGAGGACATCAGCCAGACCCAGGTCATGAAAAACCTGCTGTGGAACGGCCCGCACGCGATCATTGCCTGGTACGCCAGTGTGCTGGGTTACACCGTGTTGGGGCAGGGCATGGGCGATGCGCGGGTGAGCGCCCTGGCTGAACGGCTGATTCACCTCGAGGTGGGACCGGCGCTGGTGGCCGAATACCCGCAGATGGCCGAGGCGGTGGCTGATTTTTCGAGAACCTTTCTGGAACGCTGCAACACCTCGTTCAAAGACCCGTGTGCCCGCGTTGGGCGTGATCCGTTGCGTAAACTGCAGCGCAACGAACGGATTTTTCGCAGCATTGATCTGGCCCGTAAGCACGGCATTGACAGCAGCGCCCTGGAGTATGGCAGCGCCCTGGCGTTGCATTACGCACTGTATTGCGCCGACAGCAAAGACCCGGAAAGCCAGTTGATCCGCAGCGTGTATCACGCGTCGGGGAACATTGAAGACGTGCTGACGTACAGCGGCCCCTACAACGGCAAAGCCTATCCGGGGCTGGACCCGGTGGCAGATGCTGCGCTGGTGAAGTCCATCAGCAAACAATTTGTTGAGCTACAGCCTCAGCGGCTACAGGTTCTTTAACGTCAATACGGCATCCAGCCCGCCTTCGGGCCGGTTACGCAGCACCAACGTGCCGCCATGGGCAGTCGCTACGGTTTGGGCAATGCTCAAACCCAGGCCGTAGCCGCCGGTGCTGCTGTTGCGTGAGGTGTCGAGGCGGTAAAAGGGCTCCAGCACTTGAGTCAGTTGCTCAGGCGCAATGCCGGGGCCGCTGTCGCGCACGGTAATGACTAATTGCTCAGGTTGCTCATCGACGATCACCTGCACGTCACGGGCGTAGCGCACGGCATTTTCCAGCAGGTTTTGCACACACCGCTTGAGGCTGCGGGCATAACCCGACACCGGGTGTTTGGCGCGGCCTGTCAGGGTGATGTGCTCGCCAATGTCTTGCAGGTCAGCCTGCAAGCTCTGCAACAAGGCGTTGATGTCGATGTTCTGCCGGGCTTCGTTGATTTCACCACTGCTGACAAACTCCAGCGTGGTCGACACCAACCCCTCCATGTCGGTCAGGTCTTTGCGAAAACGCTGCTTTTGTTGCTCGTCATCAAGCATTTCGGTGCGCAGGCGCAGGCGGGTGATTGGCGAGCGCAGGTCATGGGACACCGCCGCCAAAAAACGTGTGCGTTCGGCCAGGCTGTGCAGCAGACGCTGTTGCATAAGATTGAAAGCCTCGGCGGCGCGGCGGACTTCCACCGGCCCTTCGACTTCCAGTGGCTTGCGGCGGATATCGTTGCCCAGCGCCTGGGCGGCCTGAGCCAGTTGGTTTAAAGGCCGAATGGCCAGGCGCACGGCAAACAGGGCGATGATCACCAGCACGATGATGCGCACCAGGTAGATACGCCAAAAGTAGTCGAGCATCACATCGGCAGGGGACAGGCTAGTCCAGCCTTGGTCTTCTTTGGCCTGCACCTGCAGCCAGCGCCCGTCGGGCAGTTGCAACTCAATGGCGTATTGGCCCGCGACCGGGCTGGAGCCGAACAAGCTGTTGATCCCGGCTTTTTGGCCCTGTTGATCGATCAGGGTCAAGTTGAGTAAGCGCAGCGGTGTGCGGGTGCCGGTTTTTTCATTGATCAGATTTTTCAGCAGGTCTTCAGTTGCTTGATCTTGAGTCGACAGCCGCGAGCTGGCGGGGAGAGGAGCATCGCGCTCGGTCAACTGAAAATCCGGTGTATTCAAGGTACTCAGCAACAGGGCGGTGTTCTCGGGGCTGGACGCTGACACCCGCACGATATCGGCCAGGCGGCTGGCAATCAACCGCGTCGGGATTTCCAGCACCTGGCTGTGACGCACGTCATACCAGATGCTGCTGGTGGCCACCTGGGCGCCGAGCATACCGGCCACCAGAATGATCACCAGTCGCCCATAGAGGGTGCGTGGTATCAGCTTCATGATTCGTGGGTCACCTTGCTTGAGGTCAGCATGTAGCCTTCGTTGCGCACGGTTTTGATCAGCTCGGGTGTCAGTTGCTGACGCAGGCGGCTGACGCACACATCAATCGAGCGGTCGAAGGGCGTGCTGTCTTTCTCAAACACATGATTAAGCAAAAAATCCCGGCTCAGCGGGCGGTTAGGGTGCTGTAACAATAAGCGCAGCACGCGGTAGTCAGAATTGCCGAGGCTGATCACCAGCCCTTCGGGGGACAGCACTTGCCGCGCGCGGGTGTCGAGGCGCCAGCCGTCGAAGTTCACATAGGGCGCTTCGTCGACCCGTGCCCGCTCCGGAAAACTCTGCGCCCGGCGCAAGACCACCTTGATTCGCACCAGCAATTCTCGCGGATCGAACGGTTTGGGCAGGTAATCATCCGCGCCAATCTCCAGGCCGACGATGCGGTCGATCAGGCTGCCGCGTGCGGTGAGCATGATCACCGGAATATTGGAGGTCACCCGTAACGTGCGGCACAGGCTGAGGCCGTCTTCGCCGGGCAGCATCAGGTCCAGAACGATCAGGTCAATGACGTTCATCTCCAGGCGGCGATGCATTTCCTTGCCGTCACAGGCCGTTGACGTCTGATAGCCGGCATCGCGCAGGTACTCGGCCAGCAGTTGGCGGATTTCGGGGTCGTCATCGACGATTAATACGTGATCTAGCTTGGACATGTGAACTCGTCTGGGCCTTGGGAAAGATGTGCAATAGCGGATTTTGCGATGGCGAGGCCAGCGAAATGTAATGAAATGTTGTGGCGGCGATTTTCATGCGCCGCCAATACAAAGTCGAACAATTGCCGGCAATGACCCTCTTTAGAATGGCGAATCTAAATGCGAGTCATTGTAATTAAGGAAGGTCCGATGCCATCGTCACCCGATGCGGCTGTTGTTCGCAATACCCCTTATGCCTTGAACGGGACGCTGGCGCCCTTTATCGGAGTGATGGCGCTCGGAGTCTTCAGCGTGCCAACCCGTGCTGCCGAGCAAGCTGACGCTGCCCTGACCTTGCCTGCCTTGAGCGTTCAGGGTAGCTACGATTCACCGTTCAAGGTGGACGAAGTGTCCTCGCGCAAAGTCATGACACCGCTGCTGGACGCCCCGCAAAGTATCACCATCGTGCCCCAACAAGTGCTCAAGGAGCAGAATGCTCAGAGCCTGCAAGACATTCTGCGCAACGTGCCGGGCATCACCTTTATGTCAGGGGAGGGCAACCTGGGCTGGGGTGACCTGTTCTCTATACGCGGGTTTTCGTCCGAGCAAAGCCTGACAGTCGATGGCGTGCGCGATGCGGGCATGTCGAGTCGCAATGACACCTTTAACCTGCAACAGGCTGAAGTCTTCAAAGGCACCGGCGCGATTGAGTCGGGCATTTCAGCGGTGGGCGGCAGCGTCAACCTGGTGAGCAAGGAAGCCCATTTGGGCGATGCCAACCGCATCTCAGCCGGTGTCGGCACCGACGGTTACCGCCGGGTGACCGCCGACATCAACCAGGAACTGACCGACACCAGCGCCATGCGCATCAACTTGATGAAGCATGAAAGCCAGGTGGCCGACCGTGATGACGTCGATTACGACCGCTGGGGCATTGCCACCTCGCTGGCCTTGGGCTTGTCGACACCGACCCGTGCCTACCTCGATTTCTTCTATCAAAAGGACGACAACACCCCCGACGGCGGCTTGCCGATTTTGCGCGGCACCGATAGCAAACGCATGCCCGGCGTCAAACGCAACAATTGGTACGGTGACTCGAGTTTGTACACCCAGCAGACCGAGACCACCTCGTTGACCGGGAAGCTGGAGCATGACTTTGACAACGGTGCCTTGCTGACCAACCAGGTGCGCTGGCAACAGACTGACAACTTCGCGGTCTTGTCCCCGGCACGGTTTTTCTCCGCCAACCCGGATGGCTCCAAGACCTGCACCGGCACCCGTTGCGCCACCCTGGGTTATGTCGGCGTGGGCCCTGTGTCGACGGTCAATGGGGTCAAGGTGTACACCGATTACACCAACAACGGCAGTACCGCCAACGGCGTATTGCGCGGTAGCGATTTCGGCCTGTCCAAGCGCTACACCATCCTCGACAACCAGACTGACCTCAGCTTTGCCTTCGACACCGGCTCCATCAGCCATAAGGCTGTCACCGGGCTGGATCTGTACCACGAAACCTACGGCGGCCTGCACCGCAATGCCAAGGTCCCGGCGGCGAACATGACGTTCGACATGGGCGACCCGCAACACAGCTTTGATACGGTCTACACCACCAAAGGCTTTAACGAACCGCGCTCCAGCATCGACAACGCCGGGCTGTACGCGGCCGACACCCTGACCTTCAATCAGTGGTGGCAAGTGATGGGCTCGCTGCGCTACGACCACTGGACCGCCGAAACCACCCAGAGCGGCCAGGCGAATATCAAAGACACCTCGGGCGCCTGGAGCGGCCGTGCCGGTGTGGTCTTCAAACCCCGGCCAAACGGCACTATTTACGCGTCTTACAGCCAATCGGCGCAGCCATCGGCGGTGGGTGCCTCGACCAACAACCAGATTTATGGCGCGGCGAGCACCAGCAGCTACAAGCCCGCCCAATCAAAAACCTATGAACTCGGCACCAAGTGGGATTTGCTGGATAAAGGCATCAGCGTGACGGCGGCGATTTTCCGTACCGAGCTGGAAAACTCTTGGGAATACACCGAAGGCGATGCTTCGCCTGTGCGCGCACTGCCGGCCAAACGGGTCGACGGCGTCGAGTTGGGCCTGCAAGGCAATATTACCGAGCGCTGGACGGCCTACAGCGGTTTCTCGGCGCTTAAAAGCGATCAGACCAAGGGCGTCAACAAAGGCGAAGAGGCCAAGAACGTTCCCGACCTGACCGCCAATCTCTGGACCACCTATGCCTTCACCGACGATCTGAGCTTCAGCTACGGCGCCAACTACGTCGGGCGTCGGCGCTACACCGACAACAAATACGTGGGCGGTCTGAACAACAATAGCAGCAACGCCGATGGCCCGTCCGGGGTGCTGCCGATCTATACCCGCGACAAAGAAAAGGCGCCGGGCTACTGGGTGCACTACGTAGCAGCGCAGTACAAGGTCAATCGCCAGACCACGGTCAACCTCAACGTCGACAACCTGTTCAACACCTTTTATTTCAGCCGCATCGGCGCCTCGCTGGATGGTTTCCAGCTGTATGGCGTACCGGGTGCCGGGCGCACGCTGACCGCCAGCATCGACTATGACTTTTAAGACTGCCGGGCGCGGGAGCCGCGCATGCTGATCGACATTGCCGACGTCTTCACCGCCGACGAAGTGGACGAGATGCGCACGCGGCTGCTGGCTGAACCGTGGGTGGATGGCAAAGTCACGGCCGGGCAGCGCTCGGCCCGTGACAAGTTCAACCGCCAATTGAACGAGGATTCGGCGCTGGGCTTGTTGTTTGGCCAGCGCATCCTCGCGCGGTTGTCCGAGAACGCGTTGTTTATGTCGGCGGCGCTGCCCAAGCGGATTTATCCGCCCTTGTTCAATCGTTACAGCGGTGGCGAGGCGTTCGGCTTTCATATCGACAACGCCATTCGCGGCATTAAAGGTGTGCGCGAACGCGTGCGCACCGACCTGTCTGCCACCTTGTTTTTGACTGATCCCGAGACCTACGACGGCGGCGAACTGGTGATCCGCGACACCTTTGGCGAGCGCAGCGTCAAGTTACCGGCCGGGCATCTGGTGCTGTACCCCGGCACCAGCGTGCACAAGGTCAATCCCGTCACCCGCGGCGAGCGGGTGGCCGCATTTTTCTGGATCGAAAGCCTGGTCCGCGAAGACAGCCAGCGCAGCCTGTTGCTCGACATGGATGTAGCCATTCAGCGCCTGAACGCACAACAGGCCGATGACGAGTCGCTGCTGCAACTCAGCGGCGTGTACCACAACCTCTTGCGTCGCTGGAGCGACGTGTGAGCCCTTCATTTAGTGGGAGATTAATCGTGTCCAAATCGTTTACACGCGTGTGGTCATTGCTGGTGGTGTTAATCGTTGGCGGGTTCGGCATGGTGTCGTCGGCCTGGGCTAAAGACGTCACCGACGTGCTGGGTCGGGTGGTCGACGTGCCGGAACATGTGCAGCGGGTGGTGCTGGGCGAGGGTCGATTGATTTCGACGCTGGCCATTCTTGACCGCGATCAGCCTTTTAAGCGTGTCGTGGGCTGGCAGAACGACCTGCGCAAACTTGACCCCAATACCTACGCCGCTTACGTGGCGAAGTTTCCAGAGGTCAAAGACATTCCGCTGATTGGCCAGGCCTCGGAGCAGAGCGTCAGCGCCGAAGAAATCCTCTCGCTGAAGCCGGACCTGGCGGTGTTCAGCATCTCCGGGCATGGCCCGACCGAGCACAGCCCGGTAGCCGATATCCTCGAAAAAGCCGGCATCCCGGTGCTGTTTGTCGACTTTCGGGTCAACCCGGTGCAGGGCACCCATGACAGCATGACTGCACTGGGCAAGGCACTGGGGCGTGAAGCACAAGCTCAAGCTTTCCTGGATTTCTACCAGCAGCACATTGACCACATCACCGAGACCTTGGGCGCAATCGACGACAGCAAACGCCCTAGCGTGTTTCTTGAACTGCTGGCCGGTGTCTGGGCCAACCCGGGGCATACCACGGGCAAAGGCGGCATGGGCGAACTGATCAAACTGGTGGGCGGACGCAATATTGCCGCTGGCGTAGTGCCCGGCGCACTGGGCGATATCAGTGTTGAATACGCGCTCAAGGCTGATCCGGACATTTACATACTCACCGGCAATCAAAAGCCGGGCGTGATGATGGGCGCAGGCATTGACCAGGCCACGGCCCAAGTGTCGCTCAAGCTGGTGTTGAGCCGCCCTGAGTTTGCCCAACTGCGGGCGATTCGCGAAGGCAATGTGCATGGCTTGTGGCATGACTTCTACAACTCGCCGTACAACATCCTGGCGATCGAGGCCATGGCCAAGTGGATTCACCCCGAAAAGTTCGCCTCCCTTGACCCGCAGCACACGCTGGAGCAAATCAACCAGCAGTTCCTCGGCATGCCGTTGGCAGGCCAATACTGGATCAGTGAACAGAAATGACCGCGCACCTGAACCCCGCCGTGGCCGCTGCCAGCCACGGCTACCGGCGTCTGCTGGCGCGACGGGTCGGCTTGTTGGCGGGTATCGGCGTTGCGTTGGTTGCGGCGGTGTTGCTCGATCTGTCGACCGGCTCCTCGGGGATGACCCTTGGGGCTTTGGCCGACGGCCTGTTGCACCCGCAAAGCCTGGCCGTGACTGACCGGGTGATCATCTGGAATGTCCGCTTGCCCTACGCGCTGATGGCGGTGCTTGTAGGCGCCGCGCTGTCACTGGCCGGTGCAGAAATGCAGGCCATCCTGAATAACCCGCTGGCCAGCCCCTTTACCCTGGGGGTGTCATCGGCGGCTGCGCTGGGCGCTTCGCTGATCATTGTTTTTCCGGTCAGCAGCGCTTTATTGAGCCGCGATTCCATCGTCGCGTTGTCCGCGTTCGTGTTTGCCTGTGGCTCGATGTTTTTGCTGCATGGCATGTCACGATTAAGGGGGGCAGGGGTCGAAACCCTGGTGCTGTTCGGCATTGCCCTGGTGTTCAGCTGTAACGCGCTGGTGGCGCTGTTGCAGTTGATGGCCACCGAAGATGTGCTGCAACAGTTGGTGTTCTGGAGCCTGGGCAGCGTCGCGCGGGCCAATTGGGACAAACTGAGCATTCTCGCCGTGGTTCTGGCGCTGATCTTGCCGTTTTCGCTGCACGCGTCTTCGCGCATGACCTTGTTGCGCATGGGTGAAGACCGCGCACAAAGCTTTGGCGTTGACGTGCGCCGGCTGCGGTTTTTCTCGCTGCTGCGCATCAGCTTGCTGTCGGCGACGGCGGTGGCCTTTGTCGGCACCATTGGCTTTATCGGTCTGGTGGGCCCGCACATTGCGCGCATTTTGATTGGTGAAGACCAGCGCTTTCTATTCCCGGCCAGCGCGCTGGTGGGGGCGCTGTTGCTATCACTGTCCTCGGTGGTCAGCAAAATCATCATGCCGGGGGTGATCGTGCCGGTCGGCATCGTCACCGCTTTGGTGGGCGTGCCGATTTTTGTGGCGCTGGTGTTCAAGCGGGGTCGGCAGCTATGAGTGCTCAGGGCTTAGTGATCAGCCATGCCCAAGTAACTTATGGCCGTCGTGTAGTGATTGCAGATGCGTCATTGCCCGAGCTTCAACCCGGCACTCTCACCGCGTTGATTGGGCCCAATGGTGCCGGCAAATCCACGTTGCTACGCGGCCTGGCGGGGCTTGAACGCTTGCAGGGCACGGTCAGCTTGCAAGCCCGGCAACTGACGACGATGTCGGTGTCGGAGCGAGCGCGACTCATCACCTACATGCCGCAACACCTGCCGCCGGGGCTGGGGCTCAGCGTGATCGAAAGCGTCATGGCGGCCTTGCGTGTTGGCGGCAGCGGTGGTGATTACCTCGAACAGGCGTATGCTGCCTTGCAGCGGATTGGCATTGAACATCTGGCTGATCGCATGCTCAATGCGCTCTCGGGCGGGCAGCGCCAATTGGTCAGCCTGGGGCAACTGATTGCGCGTCGCCCGAGCGTTATGCTGCTGGATGAGCCCACCAGCGCGCTGGACCTGAGCTACCAGTTGCGGGTGATGGAATGCGTGCGTGACATGGTTCGCCAGCACCAATTGATCGCGGTAATCGTAATGCATGACATCAGCCTGGCGGCGCGTTATGCCGACACTATCGCCGTGTTGCAAGACGGGCAAATCATGGGCTTTGGTGCCGCAGAAGAGGTACTGACCCCGCAACTGTTTGCCGATGTGTACGGTGTCAAGGCGCGGGTCGAGCGCTGTTCGCAACAGACCTTGCAAGTGCTGGTGGACTGCCCCGTCTGAGGGTGGGAGCGAGCTTGCCTCGCGATCTTTGAAAAGATCAAAAAATCGCGAGCAAGCTCGCTCCTACAGTTTTCAGAGTGGTCAACCGCTCTTCAATACCACCCAAAAGCTCGCTACCAATAGCACCAGCACCACTGGGGCGAAGGCGCTGACACCCAGTTGCTCCAGCAATACGCCGCCGAGAATCCCGCCGCCTGCAATGGCGGTATTCCAGGCGGTTACCAGCATGGATTGAGCGACGTCTGTCGCGCAGGCAGCGGCCTTGGCCATGGCGGTTTGAAACAGGGTGGCGGCGCCACCGAATGCCAAACCCCAAGCGCCTACCGCCAGATAAACAATGCTCGGTACCTTGTCCGCAAGGGCCAATGCCAGGGCGGCAAGGGCAAAAACAGCAATGCTGGTTAACGTCAGCATGCGCAGATGACGGTCGATCAAAATGCCGATAATCCAAATGCCCAGCAGAGACGTCAAGCCAAACACCAACAGCACCAGGCCCGTACGCTCGGCCATGCCTGCCGCGCCCAGGAACGGTGCGATATAGGTATAGAGAATGTTGTGCGCCAGGACAAAAGCCAGCACCACGAACAACACCGAGCGGACACCGGGTAACTGGAATACCTGACGCAACGGCAGTCGTTTTTCCTGAGCTTTCCCGGCAAAATCAGGGACTTGTAAGCGCACCCAGAACATTAACAGTACGGCCAGCACGCTCATGATCGCAAAGCAGATGCGCCAACCCACCAACACCCCCAGGAACGTGCCCGCCGGAACACCCAGCGACAGGGCCAGCGGTGTACCGACCATCGCCATGGCAATCGCCCGACCTTGTTGATGGGGCGGCACCATGCGTGCGGCATAACCCGCCAGCAGTGCCCACAATAACCCCGCCGACATGCCTGCAAGAAAGCGCGCCAGCATCGTCAGCGCATAACTGGTAGACAGCGTCGTCACAGTGTTGGCCACTACAAAGCCAGCAATCGCGATCAGCAGCAATGGGCGCCTGCGCATGCCCTGCGTGGCGGCCGTCAACGGAATGGCCGCCAGCAGTGAACCGATGGCGTAGATCGTCACGGTCTGGCCCACCCACGCCTCGGAAACAGCCAGGCCTTCGGCCATTTGTGGCAGCAGCCCGGCGGGCAAGGCTTCGGTGAGGATGATGATAAAAGCGGTCATGGCCAGCGCCAGCAGCGGGGCCAATGGCAGACGTTCGGTCTTAGTCAGTGCTGCGCTTGGGCTCATGGACGCACCGCCAGACCACCGTAGACCGCATCGCGCAGATCACTGACGAAGCGCCCGGACATGCCAGCGCCTGCTGAAGGGAAAGCATCCGTATCGAAGATCCGCGCGGGGCTGTAATCAATCCCTGCGGTGCCTTCAACCACTGGCACACATTCACCCTCGCCAAGTCGATGCGGTGGTTGGTTATTGACGTAGGTGGTAGCTACCCGATGGGGGGCATGTGCGGTAAAACCGGTATCGAGCATGCCCAATGGCACCCCTTGAATGCGCGCAACCAAGGCACCGAGGACATCGGTGGCCAGCGAATAGCGCCATTGAGTACCGGGCTCAAACAGCAATGGCACACTGGTCAGGCGGCGCAGGTTTTCTTCCAGGCAGATGCCCGAAGCGTCCATGCCGTCCGAGACGCCCGCCCGGGCATACAGTCGTTGGTCATCCCGCGCCTGCTGAACAACGGCCTGGATACGTTCAGATAGCTGCGCCGAAGTAACGCCTCGGGGCAGGGGATAGGTGAAGGCGGTCATGGTCACTCCTGGGTAAATAAGTCGTGACCTGACAATATAAAGGTCGAGATTAAAGAAAAAGCTGGATACAGTTCCTTGATGTGCGGACGTGAACGTCCGCAATCAAACGACGAGGGATGCAATGGACAGCCTGAATGGCTTCGTGGTCTTTGTTCAGGTCGCTGAAACCCGCAGCTTCGTGGCGGCGGGGCGACTGTTGGGGGTGTCTGCCTCGGCGGTCGGTAAATGCGTAGCGCGGCTCGAAGAAAAGCTCGGTGTGCGGCTTTTTCATCGCAGCACCCGCAGCGTTACATTGACCGCGGAAGGTGCGTTGTTTCTGGAGCGCAGCCGACGCATCCTCGCTGAGATCGAAGCAGCCCAGCAGGAACTGTCACAAGCCTCTTCGGCACCGCGCGGTCGCCTGCGGGTGAGCCTGCCGATGGTCAGCTCGCTGGTGTTGCCGGTGCTCGGCGAATTTATGCGCGCCTACCCCGAGATTGAGCTGGACCTGGATTTTACTGACCGCAGGGTTGACGTCATCGAAGAAGGTTTTGATGCCGTGGTGCGCATTGGCAACCCCGTCGATTCAAGATTGTCGGCCCGTCGTTTGGGTTCATTCGCCATGCAGGTGGTGGCTTCACCGGATTATTTGGCACTGCGGGGCACGCCGCAGGTCCCGGCTGATCTGTTGCAGCACACCTGCATGCACTATCGCTGGCCCAACAGCGGCAAGCTCGAAACATGGGCGTTGCGCCAAGCCCCTGGCGAGCCCGAACTGCAACTGCCCACCTCGATGATCTGCAACAACGTCGAAACCCGCGTGTGTTTTGCACTGCAAGGATTGGGCGTCACTTATCTGCCGGAGTTCGCCATCCGCGAGCCCTTGGCCGATGGCCACCTGCAACTGATTCTGGAAGATTATGTGGAGCACCGCGGGGTGTTTTATGTGCTCTGGCCCGCCAGCAAACACCCGTCGCCCAAAGTGCGGGCGCTGGTGGATTTTCTCTGTGCTCGGATAGCTTGATAAAGATCGCAGGCTGCAGCAGCTCCACGCGATCTCTTGACCTCAGCTCGCGATCACAACTGTCGAGACCTTGGCTTGAATAGGCTCCAGCCGTTCTGCCGGGGCGTCATGTTCCACCACCAGCACACTCAACTCTTCGCAGGCGGCCACGTGGTAGTGGGCAATGCTGGACAGCTTTTCATTGGTCACGGCCACCACAATTTGCCCGCTTCGCGACACGACAGCCCGCTTGAACTCTGCTTCGTCCATGTTGAACGCAGTCACGCCCTTGCTGGCATCTATCGCGCAGGCGCCTAAAAAGCACAGATCAAAATTGAAATGGGCCAATTGTTGAATCGCGCTCAGGCCATGGATGTTGCCTGAGGTTTTGTCCAGGCGCCCACCCAGCAAGATGACTTCGGCCAACGGCAGTGTGTCCAGTTGCAGGGCAATGGCGGGCGAATTGGTGGTGACGCAAACTGCAATATTGTGATCGATTGCGCTCGTTATGCAGGCATTGGTGGTACCGCCATCGATAAACACGTGCTGGCCCGCTTTGATCAGCGTCGCTGCCGCCTGGCCCAGCGAGCTCTTGCGCTCGATGTGTTGCGTTTGCCTGTCCTTCACAGGTCGCTCCGGCGCCAATGAAATGGCCCCTCCGTACACCCGTTTACACAGCCCTGCTTGCGCCAGCGCCGCGAGATCTCGACGGATTGAGTGCTCGGAAACGTTAAATTCCTGAGCCAGCTCCCCAGCCACCACCCGGCCGTGAGTCGCCAGCCGTTGGGCGATCAGGGTTTGTCGCTCTCCGGGGAAACTCTCATGAGTGAGCATTGACATCCGTTGAATCCTGTTTAAATTGAGCATAAACGAGCATTGATGATTGGTTTTTTGCTCGAAGGTGATCGGTATCATGCGTGGCGGCTCGTCACGCGTCAAACAGCGGTTAAGGAGTCGTAATGTCAGGTGAACTGCTGCGGGCTGCGTATTCGGTATTGTTGCCCGCCATCGGCGATTTGAATCTGGATGAGCCTGTCCGTCGCCATTTAAGCCGTGGTGGCGTCTCGGTGTTGTTGGGCGAAACACGGGATGAGTACATCGGCAGGGCCATGACCCAGGCGCGTCGCGACGCCGAGACGCAAACCAAATTGGCCAGCCTGACTCAACACGTCTCGGCATTGGCCGGTGGACCGGTGTTGATCGCGGTGGATCAAGAACTCGGTGGCATCGAGCGCCTGCACCAATTGGTTCCGACAATTCCTTCAAGGGCGCAACTCAATGACCTGAGTGCCGAGGTTATTGAACAGCGCTGCTATGAAATGGCCACTGTGGCACGCCGGTTAGGCGTCAATCTGTTTCTCGCGCCGATTGTCGATGTGGTAACCGGCATCAATCCGTGGCTGCTTAACCGGCATTTGGGGGACGATCCGGTGCAGGTCAGTCGCATTTCCTGTGCCTTTATCCGTGGGGTTCAGCGCGCCGGGGTCATTGCCACGGCTAAACATTTTCCGGGTCACTACGCCATTGAGCATGACCCGGCCATTGCCCTGGCCACCGTGCACGGCCCGCTGGAGTTGCTTGACGACAACCTCCAGGTGTTCCGGCAAGTGATTGGTGCTGGCGTGCAAGCGGTCATGCCCGGCCCGGCGGTGTTCCCGGCTATTGACCCGGACCAGTCGGCCTCGACATCGGCCAAGGTTATTGCCTTGTTGCGTGACACGCTGGGGTTCGACGGGCTGATCATTTCAGATGACCTGGACGCAGTGTCCATCCTGCGGGGCAATACCTTGACCGATACGGCCGTGGCTTCGCTGGCGGCGGGTGCGCATTTGTTGCTGGTGTCCAGCGAGTCAGGGCTCGATGCCATTGCCGAGGCGATCGTCAGCGCAGTGGATGAAGGAACGCTGGAGCGTCAGGTGTTGCTGGCGGCCTCGTCCAAGGTGCGAGCAGTTGCCAAATCGCAGCAATCTGAGCCGTTGATCAAATAATTTGCAAGAAATTGCTCGCTCGTCACACATAGCAATGAGGCCGAAATATCCATCTGTATTCAGGTGGGATGTGACGTGTCTCGCAGTCTCAAAAGGCCTGAACTTAATATTCCTAAAAGTTATAGAAAAATACATTTTAAGTATTATTAGCGAATAACGCCTTTTGATAGCATTGCCCCGCCGGTACACCGGACACACAGCGCATCTCACCCTGATTGGAGTCTCCATGTCCGGCGCCGACACTTCTCACAGTGAATACGTGGGCGGATTATTCCGCAGTCATTACCAATGGCTGTGCACACGCTTGCGCCGCCACCTCGACTCCAGCGCCCACGCTGAAGACATTGCCGCCGATACGTTTGTCCAGTTGCTGACTTCGCCCGGCGTGGTGCCCATTCGCCAGCCCCGTGCACTGCTGACCACCATTGCCCAGCGTTTGATGTACCAACTGTGGCGCCGTCGTGATTTGGAACGGGCCTATCTGGATGCCTTGCAACTGGATGACGTGTACGAAGCGCCTTCGCCCGAAGAACTGGCGCAGATGATTGAGGCGTTGCAGTGCATTGATCAGTTGCTGGATGGCTTGCCGGCCAAGGTCAAGGCCACCTTTTTGCTGTCTCAGGTCAATGGCCTGACTTACCCTGAAATTGCCGCTGAATTGGGCATTTCCCAACGCTCGGTCAGTGACTACATGACCAAGGCAGTCAATCGCTGCCTGCGGGCTTGCCTGGAATGACATGAACATCGAAAACCAACACGACGACGTGATCGACAACGCGACTCGGTGGATTGTATTGCTGCGTTCAGGCCATGCCAGCGAGGCTGATTGGCAGGCTTACCGGCAGTGGCGCGCGCAAGACCCTCGGCATGAACAACTCTGTGCGCAACTGGAAACCCGTCTGGGAGTTTTTAAGGTGCCGATTGCCCAAGGGGTCAGCGGCAAGGTGCTGCAACAGGCCCTGAGTACCCCTGGCACCAGCCGTCGCAAACTATTGCAGGGCGCGCTGGCCTGTACCGGTGTGGCGTTGGGTGCCAGCTTGTTGGTCAGCCAGCGCACCACGCTGGGGGAACTGACGGCGGACGTTTCAACCGGCACCGCTGAACGGCGTACGGTGAGTTTGCCTGATGGCAGCGAGCTGTTTTTGAACGCCAAAAGCGCGGTCGATCTGGATTTCAGCGGCCCGCACCGGATCGTCCGATTGCTTGATGGGGAGCTGCGAGTCAAGGTCGCCACTAATCCGACAATGCCTTTTCAACTGGTGACGCCGCAGGCGTTGATCCACGTGCTGGGCAGTGACTTGACCGTACGTGAACGCGAAGGGCAGGGGCTGGTGGTGGCGCTCAAAGGCGCGCTGCAGATCGCTCGCCAGGGGCTGGAAACCCTGCAACTGCAAACCGGGCATGAGGTCTCTTATGACCGCTACGGGTTTAGCCCTGTGCGCGTGATGAGCCTGGGTGCCGCCGCGTGGGTCGATGGTTTGCTCGAAGTGCGGGATGTGCCGCTGGCACAGATTATCGAGGCCTTGCGGCCTTATCGCGGCGGTGTACTGCGCATCGACCCTGCGGTTGCCGAGTTGCGCGTCAGCGGCATGTTTCGGCTGGATAAAACCGAACAGGTGCTCGACACGTTGGCGCGGACCCTGCCGATCCAGGTGCTGCGTCGCAGCGATTACTGGGTCACCGTCACCTCCGCTTAATCGCGGTTCTAAGGACATAACCAAACGATCTGCAAGTTTTCTCTGCGCCAATCCACACCTCTCCCGTAAGCGCTGCGGGGAGCAGCGTTGTTCAGAGATTTAGGGAGAGTCACCTTGAGCGCGTCCAACACCTTTTCACGTCGCCAGCTACGGGCTTTTGCCATAGGGCCTCTGGCGAGCCTGTTCCTGACCTGCGCCTATGCGGCCGAAGAAGCCCGCCAGGTCTACCACATTGCCTCCGGCCCGCTGGATGAAGTGCTGCTGAACATCAGCCGTCAGAGTGGACAAGTCATTTCGTTTACCCCGCAACTGAGCCGTTATTCGTCGGCGGCGATCAATGGTTCGTTGTCGGCGGAGCAGGCCGTTGGCGAGGCCCTGCGCGGCACCGGTTTGCAGCTGCAAGTCAGCCCGGACGGGGCGTTTATCATCAAAGAGGGCGCGGCCAGCGCTAACAAAGCCGGGACCCAGGCCCAGGACGCTGCGCCCACCACAGCCTTGGACCGGGTGGTCGCCATCGGCACTCGGCGCGCCAACGCCACGGCCTTGAGCAGCAGCGCCCCCGTGGACGTGATCAACAGCGAAGAGTTGGTGCAGACCGGCGCCGTGACCCTCAACCAGGTACTGTTCCAGTTGCTGCCCTCGTTCAACTTTCCGCAAAACCAGAGCGCAACCCGTGGCCAGGACCCTAAAGGCGCTTCTTTGCGCGGGCTGTCCCCGGACGAAACACTGGTGTTGATCAACGGCAAGCGTCGACATGCGTCGGCAGTGGTGAACTTGTCGGGCGGTGTGCCATTTATTGGTGCGCAGTCTGTCGACCTGGACATGATCCCGATCAGCGCCATCGACCACGTCGAGGTGCTGCGTGACGGTGCCTCTGCACAATACGGTTCGGATGCGATTGCCGGGGTGATCAACATCGTGCTCAAAGAGCGCGACAGCGGCGGGCAAATCAACACTCAATTGGGCAAGTTTTCTCAGGGTGACGGCTTCAGCAAAACCGCTGATGGCTGGTATGGCCTGGGACTGCCGGGGGACGGTTTTCTGACCGTCAGCTTTAACGCGCTGAACAATAAACCGGACGATATCGGCGACAAGTTTTTCGCCGATGGACAAGTGCAAGACCCGCGCTGGGGCGGTGCCGGGCGTGACAAATACAACCTGGCGGCGAATGCCGAAATCGGCCTCAACGATCAATGGCGCCTCTACAGCTTCGCCACGTTCGGTCAGGACAAATCGGTCAACAACACGCCAAAGCTGCTGGCCAATAACCCGAACAACGTCACTGAGATCTACCCGAACGGGACCATTCCGAAATACCGCTACCGCTATGAAGATGGTGCACTGACGGTCGGCACCCGATATGAAGACGATACCCTGGGCCGCTTTGATCTGAGCGCCACCTATGGTCGCGACGAACATGACGAACTGGCCTACAACACCCTCAACCCCAGTTTTGGCATCGCCAGCCCGACCAAATTCCAGATTGCGACGCTGATCAACGAACAAACCAACGTGGGTCTGGACTACGTCAAAGACTTGCCCGTGAACTGGCTGACCAACCCGCTGAACATCTCGGCCGGGATCGCCTACCGCAACGAGCGTTATCGCCTGGAGTCGGGTGATTCCGACTCTTATTCGTTTGGCGGAATCGACGGTGTGCAAGTGGGTGGCGTACAGGCTTCCGGTTTGACTCCGGACGATGCCGGTACCTACTCGCGGGATGTTGCCGGGGTGTATTTCGGCCTGGAAAACCAGCTCACAGAGAAGCTACAACTGGGCCTGGCGGCGCGGACCGAGCATTACTCGGACTTCGGTTCGGCCACCACGGGCAAACTGTCGGCGCGGTATGACTTCACACCCAAGGTCGGGTTACGTGCCACCGTCAACAACGCTTATCGCGCACCGACACTGGGCCAGATCGGCACCTCGTGGACCACCACCACCAACGTCGATGCCAATGGCAACCCGGTGCTGACACGCATCTTGCCGTCCGATAACCCGGCTGCCCGTGCTCTCGGCGCAGAACAGCTCAAGCCTGAGAAGTCGACCAACTACTCGCTGGGGCTGGTGCTGCGTCCTGTTGACCAAGCCTCTGTGACCATCGATGCGTACCAGATCTCCATCCGTGATCGACTGCTGTTCAGCGGCGGTATTTCCGGGCCAGACGCCGAACGCATTCTGACGGAGGCAGGCTACGGCCAGTACACCTGGGCGCAGTTCATGACCAACGCGGTCGATACCCGTACCCGTGGCGTCGACATCGTCGGCAAGTACAACTTTGATCTGCAACAGTACGGTTCGCTGGCACTGAGCGCGGGTTACACCCGTGCTAAAACCACCATTGAGAAGGTCCACGAAAACGCCAACGGCTTTGAAACCGTGACCCGTGAAAGCCGTGGTTACCTGGAGTATGGCTACCCCAAAGACAAGTTCGTGTTGGGCGCGATTCACCGCTACGGCCCGTGGACCGTGGCCTTGAACGAAACCCGTTATGGCGAATACCGCAAGTTCGCCGCACAGGCCAGCGACTCGCAATACGATCAAACCTTCGGCGCTCAATGGACCACAGACCTGGACGTCAACTACGCCTTCACCAAGCAACTGCGCGTGTCGGTTGGCGCCAACAACCTGTTCAACAGCAAACCGGATGACTTTGACAGCCACCTGCGTCAAACCCCAAGCCAGAAGTACAGCTACCTGTCACCGGCGGCACCCGAAGGCACGTTTTACTACACCCGCTTGAGCTACGAGTTCTGATACGCGGTGGCGGGGTAACCCGCCACCTTTTTAACAGTTGGTGTTTTCCTGCCATTCCTCCCTCTGCGTAACGCCCCGCTCATCGGCGGGGGTACGTGTCTGTAAATTCGAAAATAAACATATCTTTCAGATAGATAGCGATTTTTAGCGCTACAGCTTCGCTGTCTTCACGATTATTTAATGATTTTAAAATCAGTTAATGCAATTGACAGTTGTATTTATTTGATTGAGCATTGCACTTAAATGATTTATAGATATCGCACAGCGATACGGAGATTAAATTGTACGATCCACTGGTCAATGCTCATCCAGGTGTCGGAGTGCCTCATTCGTCTTCTTATTGGGTGGATACGGCAGGTACAGCGCCGCCAGATGACGGCCCGCTCAAAGGGGACATTGAGGTCGACGTTGCGATCATTGGCGCCGGTTACACAGGCCTGAGTTGTGCGTTGCACCTGGCCCGCGAGCACGGCATTCGCGCCGTGGTCCTGGAAGCCAATCAGGTGGCCTGGGGTTGCAGTGGGCGTAATGGCAGCTTTGCCCGTATCTCCGGCGGGCGAGTGCCGCTGGCGCAGTTGATCAGTCGCTACGGCGAGAACACCGCGAAACAGTATTTTGCCGAGATGACTGCCGGGCTGAACACCGTGCGTGGGCTGATCCGTGAAGGCCAGATTGATTGCGACGCGCAGCCGGACGGCGTGTACAAGGTCGCCAGCAATGCCAAGCATGTTGAGTCGCTCAAGCGCGAAGTGGGGCTGTATCACGATGTACTGGGTTATGGCGCGCAACTGGTCAGCGGCGACCAGGTGCAAGCGGTGCATCGCGGTACTGAGTCATTTGGCGCGCTGTACATGCCTGATGGCTTTTCCATGCACCCGTTGAAACTGGCCTGGGGCGTTCATCGCCTGGCCCGTGAGGCGGGGGCCACCGTGCACGTGGGTTCGCCGGTAGTCGACTGGACCAGCGCCAATGGCAGCCACCGGTTGGTAACACCGGGCGGCGTGGTGACGGCGCGCAAGGTGGTGGTCGCCACCAATGGCTACACCTCCACGGCGCTTAATCGTGCAACGGCGGGGCGTGTGTTACCGGTTCACTCGCAAATTATCGTGACGCGCCCCCTCAGCGCTGAAGAAAAGCGCCAGACACTGCCCGGCAGCGAGTGCATGTTCGATACCCGCCATCTGTTGTCTTACTACCGTCGTTTGCCCGACGACCGCATTTTGTTTGGCGGGCGCAGCGCCATTACCGGGCGCGAAGCCGAAAGCCCGAAGCACCGGCAAAACCTGCAGGACGCTTTGTCCCGCAAGTTCCCGATGCTTGAAGGTATCCAGGTCGATTACAACTGGGGCGGCTGGGTCGCCGTCAGTGAAAGCTCGCTGCCATTTGTCTGCAAAGTGCCTGATTTGGACAACGTGTTCGCCGGGGGCGGCTATGCCGGCAGCGGTGTTTCATTTTCACTGCAGGTGGGCAAGCGTCTTGCACAGATGGTCACCGGCGATCCGCATCCTACCGAGGTGGACTTTCTTCATCAGTGCCCCAAGCGTTTCCCGTTCCAGCCGTTTTTGCGCATGGGCCAGCGTATGGCCTATGCCTGGTATCGATTCAAAGACGCTTCATAACGACCACGATTCAAGCGAAAAAGAAGCAACCCGTGCAGGTGTGACATTGCCTGCGCTCATTATAAAAAGAGTGATTCGGGCCAACACGGCCGGCGTTTTATTCAACTGTCTAATTACAACAAACTCAGGAGTTGAAAATGCGATTAATCAACACACCCATGGCCAGTCTTGCGCTGGCCATTACCTTCGGTGCAAGCGTGCACGCACAGGCAGCCGATACCGTCACTTTTGCGGGTTGGGGAGGAGCGCTACAGGATGCCGAGCGTACGGCGTATCTGAAGCCCGCGGAAAAAGCACTGGGCATCACCATCAAAGAAGACAACATGGACGGCCTTGCGGCGGTGCGCGCCCAAGTGATGTCGGGCAAGCCCAAGTGGGATGTTGTCGAACTGGCGTCCAATGATTGCGTGCTGGCCCAAGAGCAGGGGCTGACCGAGCCACTGGACTATTCAGTGATCAGCACCGATGGCGTGGCCTCGAACTTCTACGGCAAAAACTGGATCGCCAGTAACGCCTATTCCACCGTACTGGCCTGGGCAAAAGATGCCACAGGCCCGACCCCGAAGAACTGGCAAGAGTTCTTTGACCCGTCAATCAAGGCCTCGCGCTCCTTGTACCGCCAGCCTTACACCACGCTGGAACTGGCGTTGATCGCCGATGGCGTTTCACCCAAGCAACTCTACCCGCTGGACATCGACCGGGCGTTCAAGGTGCTGGAGCGCATCAAGCCGCAAGTGGTCAATTGGTGGCGCAGCGGCACCGACTCTGCACAACTGTTGCGCAGCCGAGAAGTGGACGCGCTGTCCATTTGGGCGTCGCGGGTTGATGAGTTGAAAAAGTCCGGCGAAAACGTGGACTACACCTATGACCATGCGTTGCTGGATTACGACTGCGTCGTGGTGCCAAAAGGTGCACCGAACAAAGCCCTGGCGATGAAACTGATCGCCGAAATCATGAAACCTGAAAGCCAGGCAACTCTGGTGACCGTGATCCCGAACCCGCCGATCAACGTCAAGGCCTACGACACCGGCATCATTCCTGCGGACATGGCGGCCACGTTGCCGACGGCTCCGGCCAATATCGACAAAGTGGTGTTCTTCGATCCGGTCTGGTGGCAAGCCCACCAAGCTGAGGTTCAACGTCGCTACGACCTGTTCATCCAGAATTGAGAAGGCCGTGATCATGATCAGTTTCAAGAAAAGCCTGTTATGCGGGGCGGTCATCGCTTCTTTGGGCTGGGGCGCCAGCTTTGCCGCCCTGGCTGACACCCTGACCTTTGCCGGTTGGGGCGGGGCCTTGCAGGACGCCGAGCGCAAAGCCTACCTCGAACCCGCCGCCAAGGCCCTGGGCGTGACTATCCGTGAAGACAACATGGACGGCCTCGCGGCAGTGCGTGCCCAGGTGATGTCAGGCAAGCCGAAATGGGATGTGGTGGAACTGGGCAGCACCGAGTGCGCCCAGGCTCAGCTGGAGGGGCTGGCCGAGCCGCTGGATTACAGCGTTATTGATGCCACCCATGTCGATAAATCCGTGGTCAGCAGCCACTGGATTGCCAGCCATGCCTACGCCACCGTGGTGGCCTGGGCCGAAGACACCGGCGCGCCGGTGGCGAAAAACTGGCAACAGTTCTTCGACCCGCAGTTCAAGGGGGCCCGCGCCCTGTACCGCCAGCCGTGGCTGACCATGGAAGCGGCCTTATTGGGCGACGGGGTTGCGCCTAAAGACTTGTACCCGCTGGACGTGGAACGGGCGATCAAGGTGCTCAACCGGATCAAGCCGCAGGTGGTCAACTGGTGGAGCGCGGGCGCGGATTCGGCGCAGTTGTTGCGCAGCCGTGAAGTCGATTTTCTGGCGATCTGGAATGGCCGGGTCAACGAGGTCAAGGCCAGCGGTGACAAGGTCAACTACAGCTTCGATGGCGCGCTGTTGAGTCATGACTGCCTGATCATCCCCAAAGGCGCGGCGAACAAGGCGCAGGCCATGAAACTCATCGCTCACATCATGCAGCCCGAAAGCCAGGCCACGCTGGCCACACTGATTCCGTACTCCCCGGTGAACAGCAAGGCGTATGACTTGCCGATCATTACTGACGAACTGGCCGCGCGGTTGCCGACCTCGCCTCAGAACATCGACAAAGTGGTCACCGTGTCGCCCGAGTGGTGGGTCAAGAACCAGGAGGCGGTTCGCCAGCGGTTCGCCCTGTTCCTCGCCAACTAAGCAGTGGGGTGGGACGCCGCTGGCGTCCCGTCTACGAAACAAGGGCGCCTGACGTCCGTATGTGCCGAGTGTGAATATGTCCGAAGAACACAAACTTTCGATGTCGATCGATATCGAAAAGCTGACCAAGACCTATGACAGTTTTGCCGCGCTGGATGATGTTTCGCTATCGATCAAAAGCGGTGAGTTCCTGTCGTTGCTGGGCTCCTCCGGCTC
The DNA here is from genome assembly GCF_009600325.1 of Pseudomonas sp. FSL R10-2189. NCBI lineage: Bacteria > Pseudomonadati > Pseudomonadota > Gammaproteobacteria > Pseudomonadales > Pseudomonadaceae > Pseudomonas > Pseudomonas sp. FSL R10-2189. The sequence continues at coordinate 62,189 of NZ_WIVZ01000025.1, read as the reverse complement.
CGGCAAGACCACGCTGCTGATGGCCTTGGCCGGGTTCGTTCGCCCGGATGCAGGCAGTATCCGTTTTGGCGGGCGCGAAATGATCTTCGAGCCACCGCACAAGCGTGATGTGGGCATGATGTTCCAGAGTTACGCGTTGTTCCCGCATATGAACGTCTTCCAAAACGTCGCCTACCCGCTGAAGTTGCGCGGTTATAAACGTGCCGACATCCGTCAGCGGGTCGAGCAGGCGTTGGCCACTGTGGAGCTGGATCACCTGATCGAGCGTGGCATTACCGAAATGTCGGGCGGCCAGCGCCAACGCATCGCGCTGGCCCGGGCGATAGTCTTCGAGCCTAAAATCCTGCTGATGGACGAGCCGCTGTCGGCTCTGGACAAACGTCTGCGCGAAACCATGCAACTGGAGCTGCGCCGTCTGCACGAGCGCCTGGGCATGACCGTGGTGTACGTCACCCATGACCAGCGTGAAGCGCTGACCATGTCTGACCGGATCGCGGTCATGAGCAAAGGGCGGATTCGCCAGATCGACACCCCGATCAATCTCTATGAGCGCCCGGCCAACCGCTTTATTGCGGAGTTTGTCGGGGAGTCGTCGTGTTTGCCGATTACCTTGCAGGGCGGCCAGGCACTGTTTCAGGGCCGGGCCTTGCGCGGCGCCAACGTTGCCGGCGGTTTAAAGAACCCGAGCCTGGTGGTGCGCCCGGAAAAACTGCAGTTCGTCCCGGCCGAGGCCAGCGATTACAACCTGTTGCGCGGACATGTAGCCGACGTGATTTTCCAGGGTGAAAGCCAGTTGGTGCAGATTGATCTGGGGGAGGGCATGTCGGTGGCAATTCGTCGGCCCACCAACAGTTCCGAAGGCAATCGCCTGCCTGCCCGCGGCGATGCCGTGGTGCTGGGCCTGCACGTACAGGACACGCTGCTGGTTGGAGATGATCAATGAGCAGCGACCTTCTCGATGCGCTCAACGCGCGCGACCTGCGCAAGGCGCAAAGACGTGAGCGCTGGTATTTGTTCGGCTCGGGGCTGCCGGCTTTGCTTCTGGTGCTGCTGACGTTCGTGCTGCCGATTGGCTGGCTGTTCTGGCTGTCACTGTTCAATGCCGACGGGCAATTATCCATAGAGAACTACACCCGGCTGCTGGAACCGATCTATGTGCTGACGTTTGTGCAGACCTTCAAGACCGGGATCATTGTGACCATCGCCTGCGTGCTGATCGGTTACCCCTACGCGTACTTCATGATCAAGGGGCCGCGCTGGCTGGCCAATGTGGCCATGGCGCTGTTGCTGGTGTCGCTGTGGACGTCGTTGCTGGTGCGCACTTACGCCTGGCTGATCATTTTGCAGCGGCGCGGCATCGCCAATGACTTATTGATGAGCCTGGGCATTACCGATGCGCCGCTGCCGCTGGTGTACAACCTGACCGGCACGGTGATTGGCATGGTCCACATCATGTTGCCGTTCATGATTTTGCCGCTGTATGCCGCCATGAAGAGCATCGACCCGATCTACAGCCAGGCCGCCGCCGCGTTTGGCGCGTCACCGTCGCGGGCCTTCCGTGATGTGTTTCTGCCGCTGTCGGGGCCGGGGCTGGCCGCCGGTGCCACCTTGGTGTTTGTGATCACCTTGGGGTTCTACGTCACACCGGCGTTGTTGGGCGGCGGCAAGGTGCAGATGATCTCGATGCGGATCGAAAGTGACGTCTCCATGTACGCCAATTGGGGTGCAGCGTCGTCCCTGGGTGTGGTGCTGCTGTTGGCCACATTGCTGATCTTGTTCATTGTCAAAAAGAGCGCGGGCCTCGGCCGGCGCAGCGAGTGAAATCATGGTCCGACTAAAACAAAACCTGATGGCAGCGGTGCGCGGCTCCTGGCTCTATGTACTGGTGTTGGCGACCATGATTTTCCTGGTGCTGCCCACCTTGATCGTGATCCCGATGTCGTTTTCGGATGCGCGCTACCTGAGCTTTCCGCCCAAGTCGTTCAGCATTGAGCCGTTTTTCAAGTATTTCGCCTCGCTGGAATGGCGCAGCGCAACCCAGGTCTCGCTGATTACGGCATCACTGGTGATGGTGCTGGCGACCACCTTGGGCACCGCGGCGGCGTATTCGCTGCACGTGACCCAGTCGAAAGTCTCGGGGGTGCTGCGCGGCTTGTTGATGGCGCCGATGATTGTGCCGACCATTTTCATCGCCATTGGCCTGTTCTTTGTCTACGCCCGGCTTGACTTGAACAACACCATTCCCGGCCTGGTACTGGGGCATACGCTGCTGGCGCTGCCTTACGTGGTGATCAACGTCAGCGCCGGGTTGCGCAGCTATGACATGACCCAGGAGCAGGCTGCCTGCATTCTTGGCGCCAGTCGTCTACGGGCGTTCTTTGACGTGACGTTGCCGCAGATCCGTTTTTCCGTGATTGCGGCTGCGATGTTCGCCTTCGCCATTTCCCTGGACGAAGCGGTGATCTCGCTGTTTATCAGTGGCGGCGACACGTCGACCCTGACCAAGCGGATGTTCAGTTCGCTGCGTTCCGAGATCGACCCCTTGATCGCGGTGGTGGCGACCTTGATGACATTCCTGTCGATCATCATGCTGTGCATCAGCATCATGGCCAAACGCAAGGCCGGGAGGTCTGTTGAATGAGTGAGGTCAACCTGCGCCTGCGGCATGCCAGCAGCGAGTGTGTCGAGTTCTTCTGGAACGGTCGTTCTCTGCAAGGGCGCAAGGGCGAAAGCCTGGCGGCTGCGCTGCTGGCCAACGGTGTTCAGACACTTGCCTGGACGCGTAAATCCCATCGGCCGCTGGGTTACTCGGGCAGCTACGTGGCCGGGGTGCTGGCCAGGGTCGACGGGGTGCCCAATGTGCGGCTGGATCTGCTGGCGGTGACTGCCGGGGTGCAGGTTGAAATGCAAAATTGCTGGCCGAGCCCGGCGTTCGATGTGCTGCGCCTGTCGCGGCTGATTCCGGATCGTTGGCTGCAGGGCGGATTTGAGCACACCAATCTGGTGCCCAGCGGCTCGCCGCTGTTTCAGCGCTGGGAAGCCCTCTTGGCGTTCCTCGCAGGAGTCGCCAAACCGGCCGAGCGAACGGCTGAAGTGGCTGTGCCGCAAGGCCAGTATGTGAGCAGCGACGTCTTGGTCATTGGTGGCGGGCCTGCGGGTTGTGCCGCCGCCAATGAAGCGGCACGGGCCGGGCGCAGCGTGGTGTTGGTGACCCGTGGCCATCAACTAGGCCGTTATGCGCAAAGCGCTGGCCAGCCCAAGCCGCAGTTGGATGAGCGGGTGCAACAGGTGACTGGGGTTGAGGTGTTTGGGGCTTACCGGGAAGGGCAATTGTTACTCGGTGCGCCCCACGACCCGGCGCAAGGCGCCTTGGCCTTCGACGCTGATGATGTGGTACTGGCCACCGGGCGGCGTGCTTGCCCGCCGGTTATCCCGAATATGTGGCTGCCCGGCGTCATGGACGCGCGCACCGCGTTGATCATGGCCCACGAACAGGCAGTGGCGCCCGGTGCGCGGGTAGTGGTGGTCGGTAATGGCGATCAAACCGCCCATGCCAATCGTTTACGTGAGCTGGGGGTCAACGTGGTGGCGGTTAGAGCCGTAAGCGAATTGCGCCGTGTTCTGGGGCGCAACGCGGTGTCGGCGGCACTGTTCGATAAACCGGTCGCCTGCGACGCGCTGGTTCACGCCGGGCCGTGGCTGGTTGATGCCAGCCTGACGTTCCAGAGCCGCGCCGAAGGGCTGCTGCAATTGCGTGAGCAGCTCCAAACCCGCCTGCGCACGGTTGGCTCGGCGGTCGAACCTGATCAACCGCTGCCGGTGGCTGCACGTACGCGCTACAAGGCGTTGCTGTGCCCGTGTTTTGATGTGTCCTGCCACGAGGTCGAGGCCTTGATTGAACAGGGCATCACCGATCTTGAAGTGATCAAACGCCTGACCTCATGCGGCATGGGCCCGTGTCAGGGCCAACCTTGCTGGGACTTGCTGCGCGCGCTGGTCAGCGCCCGCAGCGGGATCCCGTTGCACACCTTGCCAAGGCCGACCCTGCGCCCGCCACGGCGGGCCCTGAGTGTCGCGCAAGCGGCCGGTCTGGCCGATGTTGTGGAGCCTCTGCAATGACCCCTACACAACCTTTGCCTGCACAGGCGTCGATCATCATCGTTGGTGCGGGGATCCAGGGCCTGTCGCTGGCTTTTAATCTGGCTGAATTGGGCGTGCGCGACATTCTCGTGCTTGACGCCGGTTATTGGCAGGGCGGCGCCTCGGGTCGCAACGGGACGTTGATTCGCGGGGCGTTCAGCTCACCGGAATGGACGCGCTTCTTCGCCCATTCGTGCCACTTGTGGCAGGGCCTGTCCAGGCGCCTGGGCGAGAACGTCATGTACTCGCGCCGCGGCTACAGCATGATCGGCGAGCGCAGCAGCACCGCAGCCATGCTTGACCGTACGCTGGAGGTGCACAAAGCCTGTGGCATCAATTCCAGCCTGTTGAACGCTGCGCAATTGCGTGAGGTGCTACCGGCGCTGGCACACCAGCGGGTCAGCGCGGCATTGCACCTGCCCGACAGTGGAGTCGCGCCGCACCATGCCGCCATGTTTGCCTATCGCCAAGCATGCGAAGCACGTGGCGTGAGCATTCGTTACCGCACCGAGGTCAGCGCCATCGACCGCAGCGCCGGTCGGGTGACCGGCATTCGTGTGGGTGAACAGCGGATTGCCACCGACACCCTGGTGCTGGCTGGCGGTGCCGAAAGCAACCGGTTGGCGCAATTGGCCGGCGTACCGCTGGACGGCTACCCGATGCGTCTGGAAGCCATTGCGCTGGAGCCGATGCGGCCCTTGATAGGCCCCGCCGTGGCGTTGTTGGACCGACTTTGTTACATGCACCAGACCGCACGCGGCGAGGTGGTGGGTGGCGCAGAAGTTGCCGAACGCCCGCAAAACACCTTGAATGCCGACGTGCCGGTGATGGCCGCGACTGCCAAAGCGTATCTGGAGATGTTTCCTCAACTGGGGCATGCCCGTATCTTGCGGCAATGGGCCGGGCTGGTGCATATATCCAAAGATTTTGGCCCGCTGCTGGGCGCACACAATGCCTTGCCGGGTTTGTTTATCAGCGCTGGCTGGTGCTACGGTCACGCCGGGGCGCCGGCCGCCGGTGAATTTCTGGCCAAGGCCATCGTCAAGGGCGTGGTGGATGAGCGTATGCGCCCGTTCGCCGTCGACCGTTTTGAACGTAACCAATCCGTGGTAGAGCCCGGTATTGTATTGAGTCATTTTGAATAACCAACCGTGCTTGAGCCCCACGCCGGCTCTCGAATTTACGCACCGTGATCGACATGCCTCGCGGCACACAAGGAAACAACCATGAGTTCTCTGGAAGACTCGCCACTCTTCATTACCGCCTTGTCCAAGGGTCTGTCTTTGCTGACCGCCTTTCGCGCCGGGCGCCCCAGCATGAGCCTGATTGAACTGGCAGAAGCGACAGGGCTGAACAAAAGCGCCGTGCAGCGTTCGGCGTTCACCCTTGAGGCGCTGGGCTACCTGTACAAGGACCCGGTCACCAAGCGCTTTCGCCTGGCCCCCAAATCCCTTGACCTGGGCACCGGCTACCTGCAAACCAGTGAGCTGATCGAACGCGCCAACCCGTACCTGCATGAGCTCAACCGGGATGTCGAAGAGAGCTGCAACCTGCTGGAACCCTGCGGCCTGGACATGCTCTACGTGGCGCGTTTTCCCAGCCACAGACAAATTGCCATTCACATCCCGCTAGGTCGCCACCTGCCCATGTACTGCACCTCGGCAGGCCGGGCTTATCTGGCAGCGCTGCCGGAGCACGAGGCTGACGCGATCCTGGTCGCCTCCGAACGCAAGGGCTACACCCCCAACACCGTCACCGACCTTGATCAACTGCGCGCCATCGTCGCCGAGGCCCGTCACGACGGGTACGCCTACGCCCTCGAAGAGTATTACGCCGGGGATATCAGCGTGGCCGCGGCGGTGGTCAATGCCGATGGTTACCCGCTGGGGGCCGTGAACATTTCGGTGCCGTTCAGTCGCTGGAACCTGGACGACGCCCGTAAACAACTGGCACCCAAAGTGATCAACACCGCCCGGTCCATCGCCAGCGCGACACGCAGTTTGCGCCCGGCGGGCTAACCCCCCAGGGCAATCCTTTTACCTGATACGCACTGCTGCGGGCCTGGCCCGCGGTATAGGTGCCGCTTTGCCCGGCTTTAGGGCCCAACTACAAGGAGACAGCGATGAGTCAAACCATGAAGGCTGCCGTACTGCACGCCGTGGGTGAGCCACTGCGGATCGAACAGGTGACAATCCCGACCCCGGGGGCCGGTGAAATCCTGATTCGCATCGTTGCCTGTGGCGTCTGCCACAGCGACCTGCATGCCATGGACGGTGACTGGTCGGATTTGCCCACCTTGCCGCTGATCCCGGGCCATGAAATCACCGGCCATGTCGCCGCCCACGGCGCAGGCGTGACTGAGCCCGCCATCGGCACAGCGGTCGGCATGCCCTGGATGTACAGCGCCTGCGGCACCTGCGAGTTTTGCCTGGGCGGCATGGAAACCATCTGTGAGCAGCGTGAATCCACGGGCTACAGCAAGCAGGGCGGTTATGCCGAATACATGATTGCCCCGGCGGCATTCGTCGCCAGCATCCCCTCCGGTGCCGACCTTTACGCCCTGGCGCCGATTCTGTGCGCGGGTGTCACCACTTATCGCGGCCTGATGCGCTCGCGGGCCCGACCGGGGCAATGGGTGGCCGTCATGGGCATCGGTGGCCTGGGCCACGTCGCCGTGCAGTACGCCATCGCCATGGGCTTGCGCGTAGCGGCCATTGATGTGTCGCCCGACAAGCTCGAACTGGCCGGCAGTTATGGTGCCGAGTGCCTGATCAATGCCCTCGACAACCCGGTGGCAACACTCAAGCAACAAATCCCCGGTGGCGTGCATGCGGTGTTGGTGACCGCCACGGCCAATGCCGCTTTTGAGCAGTCGATCAAGATGCTGCGCCCCGGTGGTACAGCGGTGTTTATCGGCTTGCCAGGCGGCGATGCCGACACGGTTCGCGCTTCCATTTCCAGCATCAGCGGCTGGGAGCTGTCGATCACCGGCTCCAATATCGGCACCCGCCAGGACCTTAACGAGGCGGTGGCGTTTGCCGCCCGTGGCCAGGTCAAGGCGCAGATCAGCCTTGAACGCCTGGAAGACATCAACGACATCTTTGAACGCATGCGCCGGGGCCAACTGGTCGGGCGCACGGTCCTGAAAATCGCCTGACCTGATCCTTTAAACCTCAACAGGAGTTAGCACCCATGACCATTACTCGCCTGCAACCCAATCCGGGCCTGCTCAGCCATGCGCTGGTACACAACGGTATTGTCTACATCACCGGCCAGGTCCCGGCCGACCGCACTCAAGACGTCGCCGGGCAGACCGCGCAGGTTCTGGCGCGGATCGACGCCTTGCTCGCCGAAGCCGGGTCGGACAAGTCACACATTCTGTTCGCACAGATCTGGCTCAAGCATGCCGTGCAGGATTTTGCCGCCATGAACGCGGTCTGGCGTGAGTGGATTCCGCAGGATGCATTGCCGGCACGCGCCACCGTCGAGGCCAATATGGCTGCCGACAACATTTTGGTTGAAATCGCCTTGCAGGCAGCCGTCAAGGCCTGAGCCATTTAATACGGCCGGGCAAGGGCTGCTTGCCCGGCATGGGAGAGTCGTAATGGGCAGTATCGTTCCTCATTTGATCAACGGTGTGCGGGTTCAGGGCACTGGCCGCACCGCCGACGTTTACAACCCGTCCACGGGCGCGGTGAGCAAGCAAGTGGCTCTGGCTGACGCAGCGACTTTGCAGCAGGCCATTGAGGCCGCCAAGGCGGCGTTTCCGGCCTGGCGCAACACGCCACCGGCCAAGCGCGCGCAGGTGATGTACCGCTTCAAACAGTTGCTTGAGGAACACGAAGCGGCGATTGCCCTGATGATCAGCGAAGAGCACGGCAAAACGCTTGAAGATGCAGCGGGTGAACTCAAACGCGGGATTGAAAACGTCGAATTCGCCTGTGGCGCGCCGCAACTGCTGAAGGGTGATTACAGCCGCAATGTTGGCCCCGGCATCGATGCCTGGAGCGACCTGCAACCGCTAGGGGTGGTGGCAGGCATTACGCCGTTCAACTTTCCGGCCATGGTGCCGTTGTGGATGTACCCGTTGGCGATCGTCTGCGGTAACTGCTTTATCCTCAAACCCTCGGAACGCGACCCGAGTTCGACCTTGTATATCGCTGAATTGCTGATTCAGGCGGGTTTGCCCAACGGCGTGCTGAGCGTGGTGCATGGCGACAAGGAAGCAGTAGATGGCCTGATCGAGTCTGTGCATGTCAAAGCCCTGAGTTTTGTCGGTTCCACGCCGATTGCGCAATACATCTACAGCGAGGGCACCAAGCGCGGCAAACGTGTACAGGCATTGGGCGGGGCAAAAAACCATTGCGTGGTGATGCCCGACGCGGATCTGGACAATACCGTCGGCGCCTTGATGGGCGCAGCCTATGGCTCTTGCGGTGAGCGCTGCATGGCCCTGTCGGTGGCGGTGTGTGTGGGCGATGCGGTTGCCGATGCGCTGATAGCAAAACTGCTGCCGCAAATCCGTGGACTGAAAATTGGTGCGGGCACTTCCAGCGGCCTCGACATGGGGCCGTTGGTCACCGCTGCGGCGCGGGACAAGGTCAAGGGCTACATTGATGCGGGCGTTGCCCAAGGTGCTGAGTTGGTGGTGGATGGCCGTGACTTGCAGGTGCAAGGGCACGAAAACGGCTTCTTTGTCGGCGGTACGCTGTTCGACCGGGTAACCGCGCAGATGAGCATCTATACCGATGAAATCTTCGGCCCGGTATTGTGTATCGTTCGCGTGGGCAGCCTCGAAGCGGCCATGCAACTGATCAATGAACACGAATACGGTAATGGCACGTGCATCTTCACCCGCGACGGTGAAGCAGCCCGGTTGTTCTGCGATGAAATCGAAGTGGGCATGGTCGGAGTTAACGTCCCGCTGCCCGTGCCTGTGAGCTACCACAGCTTTGGCGGCTGGAAGCGCTCACTGTTTGGCGATCTGCACGCCTATGGCCCGGACGGGGTACGTTTCTACACCCGGAAAAAAGCCATTACCCAACGTTGGCCGCGCCGTGCCAGCCACGAAGCGGCACAGTTTGCCTTCCCCAGTCACCATTGAGCCGAGTGAACACAATGAACAATGCACTGAAGTTTTATATCGAGGGTCAATGGCTTGAGGCCGAGTCTGGAGAGACGCTTGAGGTGGTTGATCCCTCAACCGAACAGGCCTTTATCAAAATCGCCGTAGGCAATGGCGAGGATGTGAACAAAGCTGTGGCAGCGGCCCGCAGGGCTTTCCCGGCGTTTTCGCTGACCAGCGTCGGTGAGCGTCTGGCACTGCTGGAAGAGATTTTGCGGGTCTACAACCTGCGCTATGACGACCTGGTCCAGGCCGTCAGCCAGGAAATGGGCGCGCCGCTGCATTTTGCCCGCGACGCGCAGGTCTGGAGCGGTCGTGCGCACCTTGAGTCGACCATCAGCGCGCTGAAGTCGTTCACGTTCAGCGAACAGCACGGCACCACCCGTGTGGTGCGTGAAGCCATCGGCGTGTGTGCGCTGATCACGCCGTGGAACTGGCCGCTCAACCAGATCGTCTGCAAAGTCGCGCCGGCCATTGCCGCGGGTTGCACCGTGGTGCTAAAACCGAGTGAAATCGCACCGTTGACCGGCATCATCTTTGCCGAAATTTTGCATGAAGCGGGCGTGCCGGCCGGGGTTTTCAACCTGGTCAATGGCACCGGCCCGGACGTCGGCCAACCCATGAGCAGCCACCCGCAGGTCGACATGGTTTCGTTCACCGGCTCTACGCGTGCAGGCATCATGGTCGCCAAGTCGGCAGCCGATACGGTCAAGCGTGTAGCTCAGGAACTGGGCGGCAAGTCGGCGAATATCCTGCTGGAAGACGCTGACTTTGAGGTAGCTGTTGTCAAGGGCGTGCAGGGCTGTTTCTCCAACTCTGGGCAGTCATGCGACGCGCCGACGCGCATGCTGGTCCCGGCGGCGCAGCATGCCCGGGCGCTGGACATTGCCAAACGTACGGCGCAGCAACTGGTCACCGGCAGCCCGCGTGATGCCAACACCAACCTGGGCCCGGTGATCAGCGCGGCGCAGTTCGACAAGATCCAGGGCTTGATCAAGGCCGGAATCGAGGAGGGCGCCACCCTGGTGACGGGTGGTCTGGGCCGCCCGGAAGGGTTGGACAAGGGCTATTACGTACGCCCCACAGTGTTCGGTAACGTGCAGCCGAGCATGACCATTGCCCGCGAAGAGATATTCGGGCCGGTGCTGTCGATTCTGCCTTACGACAGCGAAGAGCAAGCCATCGAAATCGCCAACGATACCGTTTACGGCCTGGCCGCCTATGTTCAATCCACCCATCTAGAACACGCCCGCGCCGTGGCCGGGCGCATGCGTGCAGGTTCGGTGTACCTGAACTATCCGGACTGGGACACATTTGCGCCGTTTGGTGGCTACAAACAGTCGGGTAATGGTCGCGAATATGCGGGCTGGGGCATTCACGACTTCCTAGAAATCAAGGGCGTGGTGGGCTGGGGCAACTAAGCACTTGGCTTAAATCCCACGGGAGCGGGCTTGCCCGCATGAGAGCAAGCCCGCTCCCACATCAAGGTGCCACTTGATACATGGACAGGAACTGCGATTTGAACAGGCTCTCCATGACGTTCATAAAGTCCTGGGTCAGCCTTGAACGATGCTGGTGGCTAGGAAAGACCATGGAAATCTCGAAAGGGATATCCTGATCCAGCTTTCTGAAGGTAATGCCCGGGTATTTGGAGTAGGCCGCTGTAAACGGGTCGCAGATCGTGATACCCAACCCTCCGGCGACCATGCCACAGGCTGAGTGCGCGGCCGTGGTTTCCACATTGGACAGCCCGGCAACCCCGCGTGACTCCATGGCCGAACTAATGCGCCGTTGCAGCGGGTTGTGGGTATTGAGGCTAATCAAGCGGCGCTGGTGCAGATCCTCCAGTGAGATAACGCTTTTAGCCGCCAGTACATCGTCTACAGGAAGCACGCACACGGCACTGATGGGGGGCAGTGGAATCGTTTGTATCCCCGGATAGTCCCCCGACGGTATCTGAACAAAACCGATGTCTGTCTGGTTGGCCGACGTCAGCTCCAGAATCCCCAACGAGTTGCGAACATCCAATGATGTTTTGACCTCGGGGTGTTTGCGGGCAAACCGGCAAACACCTTCTGCAACCACGCTGAGCCCCAGCGTACTCATGGACGCGATTCGCAACGTACCGGTGCGCAGTGTCACCAGGTCGTCTGCAATGCGCTCAATTCGCTCGATCCCCTGATAAAACTTGTCGACTTCGGCGTACAGCACCTGTGCCTCTGCGCCGGGTATCAGGCGGTTGCCTTCACGGCGAAACAGCTTTAGCGACAGTATTGATTCCAGATCACGTACCAGCCTGCTGACCGCTGGCTGGCTGATCTGCAGGCTTTCGGCCGCAATGGTCATGCTCCCGGTGTGCATGACGGCCCTGAAGGCTTCGAGTTGGCGGGGGTTGAGTTTCATCGACGTGCTCGGCGTGGTGTGAGATGCATGCGGCGCCAACGTATAACATTTTGTTATGTGCGTCCAACATGTTGCCGGTTTGCGATAGTGAGGTGGCCGAGCGATGATTTGTCGGCGATGTTTCGCGATACAGCACTGACCGGCCACTAACGCCAGACGCTGCTGAACAAAATAAGAAGAGGGCAACTCGTGCTGAACTATACCTTGCGCAGGTTATTACTCCTGCTTCCGATGCTGGCGGGGGTATCCATCGTGGTATTCCTGGTGATGCATTTTATTCCAGGAGACCCGGCTCAACTGGCGGCCGGCCCCGATGCAACTGAAGAAGATATTGCGCAAATACGCCATAACTACGGGTTGGATAAACCGCTGGCCACGCAATACTTCATTTATGTGAAAAAGATAGTCACCGGCGACTTTGGTGAATCGTTCCAAACCTATACACCGGTACTGCAAGGTATCGCCAGAACATTACCGGCAACCCTTGAACTGACATTGGCAGCGATGCTCCTGGCAATCATTATCGGAGTGCCATTAGGGATTATCGCGGCGCTGCGGCCACGAAGTTTTCTGGACAGTTCACTGACAACGTTTGCGGTGTTGGGTATCTCCATGCCCGGCTTCTTTTTAGGGCTCATCCTGATGTCGATCTTTTCGGCTTATCTGGGGTGGCTTCCGCCGACGGGCAGAGGCGGCTGGCAACATTTGATACTGCCGGCCATCACCCTGGGCTTTCCTTATGTGGCGACGTTCTCGCGGCTGGCACGCTCCACCATGATGGACGTGCTCAAGGAAGACTACATTCGCACCGCCTACGCCAAAGGTGTCCCCAGTTATAAAGTTGTTCTTAAACATGCACTTTCCAATGCGGCGATTCCATTAGTAACAGTGTTCGGGATGGACTTCGGTCGCTTGCTGGGCGGTGCCGTCATTGTTGAAACCGTATTTGCCTGGCCCGGCATGGGGCGATATTTGATCGATGCAATCATGGCGCGAGATCTTTACGTCGTTCAGGGAACCATCCTTGTATTTGCGGCCCTCGTTGTAATCATTAATTTAATGGTGGACCTCGTATATGGCATCCTCGACCCTCGCATCACCTACAACTAAGACGGATGCACAGCCGTCGGTTAAACGTCGATTGGGCTTTGTACGGTTTCTGGTTTCCCATCAGCGCTGGTTCGCACTTAGTGCATTAATTGTCATTGTTGCCATGGTTCTGGCGGCACTTTGTGCACCGTTGTTCTTCGATTGGGACTCGGTGACCAAAATCAACTTGTCCAAATCACTGATTGCCCCGGGCAGTGACTACTGGCTCGGCACCGACCAGATGGGCAGGGACTTGCTCGGACGGGTTTTGTGGGGCGCGCGCATCACCCTGACCGTTGCGGTTTCCAGCGTGGCGATTGCGATGCTGGTGGGTGTTTCGGTCGGCGCTGCCTGCGGCTATTACAACGGGGCGCTTTCCAGTGTGGTGATGCGCATCATGGACTCCATGATTGCCTTCCCGCGCACCCTGGTGGCCATTCTGGTGATTACGGTGGCCGGTAACAGCATCTTGAGCCTGACTCTGGCGATTGCCATCTCCAGCATTCCGATCTATGTGCGCTTCTTTGCCGGGCCGGTCATGGCTCTGAGAAACCGCGAGTTTGTGCTGGCTTCCAAATCCATCGGTGTGAGTGACCTGCGCCTGTTGCTGGTGCATATCCTGCCCAACATCGGTTCGCTGGTGATTATTCAAATCACCGTATCGCTGGCCGAAGCCATCTTGATTGGCTCCGGGCTGAGCTTCCTCGGGTTGGGGCCACCGCCGCCCACACCAGAGTGGGGTTCGATGATCGCCGAGTCACGGCCGTTGTTGACCACACACCCTTACGTGTTGTTTGCCCCCGGTTGCGCGCTGGTGCTGACCATCTTGAGCTTCAACATTGTTGGCGATGCACTACGGGACTTTATCGATCCGAAATCACGTAACGCCTGAGTCAACATCAGGCGAGGCAGTGGCCGATAAACGCGACAACAATAATAAAGCGAGAAAAAAGAATGGGACGCTTAACGTTACTGGCAGCACTTATGCGCCGGGTTTCTGTGGTGGGCATGATCGGGCTGTCGCTCAGTTTACCGCTGGTTGCCCAAGCTAAAGACGCGGGCAAAATAACCTTTGTGCAAGGTTCTGATATCGATACGCTGGACCCGGCTGTCTCGCGCAGTGTGCCTTCTTACAATGTGATTAATCATGTGTTCAACCGCCTGGTGGCCTGGGATGGCCGCGATCGCTCGGCGGTTGTTCCGGATTTGGCCACTTCATGGTCAAAAACCGAAGACGGTAAAACCTGGACCTTTGTTCTAAAGCAGGGCGTGAAGTTTCATGACGGTACGGACTTTAATGCCGAAGCGGTGAAATTCAACCTGGACCGTATTCGTGACCCCAAGTTGGGCTCTCCGCACCGTTCGTACTATGCGGACATCAGTTCGGTCGAGGCGGTATCACCTTACGAACTTCGCATTACCACCAAAGAAGCTTCGCCGACGCTGCTGGAGATACTGGCCAAAGAGTCTTCGTCCATCAGCAGCCCAGCGGCGGTCACGCAATACGGACGGGCCTATGGTCATCATCCGGTCGGGACGGGGCCTTATACCTTCGACAGCTGGATACCCAATGATCAGGCGATTATTGAAAAGAACCCGGCCTTTTATGGTGAGCCCGGCAAACCTTCGAAAATAGTCTTCCGCCCTGTGCGGGAGGATTCATCCCGGGTGATTGAACTGCGCACCAACAATGCTGACGTGGCGGGCAATTTATCGCCCGAAGCGGCGATCGAATTACAGTCGCTCAACAAGTCTGATCTGTTGCGGGTGCCCAGTACGTTTCAGGTGTTCTTTGAAATGAACCTGACCAAGCCGCCTTTTGATGATCCGCGAATCCGTCGCGCGGTGAGCATGGCGATTGACCGTCAGGCGCTGGTCGACAAGGTGCTGCTGGGTTATGGAAAGGTCCCGACGGGGCCATTCCCCGAAGGCACGCAGGCACGACAAGTGTTTGAGCCGGTCAAGTACGACCCGGACGCGGCAAGAAAAATCATTAACGACGTTTACCCGGGCGGTTACCCCGGCACCGTGGTGATGTGGACACCCGCGGGCCGCTATACCAAAGATCGCCAGGTTGCCGAAGTGGTGCAGGGTTATCTCAATGCGGTGGGGCTTAAAACCGATTTCAAAGTGTGGGAATGGGCCACTTATCAAAAAAGTCTGTACCGCGCCGACCCTGGAAAGGGTACGGGTAAAGGCACTAACGACGCCAATATGTGGTTATTGGGCACGGGTCTATCGGACGCTGATATTCGACTAAGGCGCAAGTTGTCGACCGGTGATCCGCAAAACCTCACAGGTTACAGCAACCCGCAAGTGGATCAGTTGTTGAAACTCGCGGCCCATGAAATGGACGTTGATAAACGCCAGTCTTACTACAAGGACATACAGGAAATTTTATGGGAACAAGACCCCGATAATTTACCCCTGTTTGATCAGGAACAAATTATCGGCGTGCGTAAAGAGTTAACCGGTCTCGATGTTAATTACGAAGGGACCCTCGATTTCAAGAATGTAGAACTCATTAAACGGTGATTTAAGATGTCCAATTTACATGCCAACGAAGCCCTGTTAACAGATGCCCGTTTGAGTGCTCCGCCTGCAGAACGCATGGTCAAACATCATGATGTACCTGCGCTTGAAACCGAGAAGCGGCAATTCCATGAGTTCGTCGAAGTTGATTTGGCGCACACCGTGATGCTGGTTGAGCAACATATCCTCACCGAAGCAGTCGGAAAGTCGATTCTGCTTGAGCTGCGCAAAATACGCGACATGGTGCCTGCGGACTTCCCGTTCGACGTGAAAAAAGGCAGCTTTTTGCTGCAAGTCGAGTCTTACCTGTTTTCCCGGATCGGCGAAGATTCGGCCGGGCAAATGCACACCGGGCGCAGCCGTATCGACCAGGGCGCCACCGTACGCCGGCTGTACGATCGCAAGCGCATTCTGGGTGTGCTCGACCGCCTCAATGAGTTCCAGGGGGCGCTGATTCAAAAGGCCGCCCAGCACTCGAACACCATCATGCCGGGCTACACCCATATGCAACACGCTCAACCATGGGTGTTCGGCCACTACCTGTTGAGCTTTACCTCGCGTCTGCATGACAGCTTCAGCCGTCTGGTGCATGCCTACAGCCGGGTTAACCGCAACCCGCTGGGCGCGGTAGGGCTGGCAGGCACGTCGTGGCCGCTGGACCGTCAGCGCACCACGTATTTGTTGGGTTTTGACAGTCTGGTCGAGAACTCCAAGCTGGGGCGCGAAGCCTGGTATGCGGCAGAAACCATCAGCGCGTTGTCTTTTATCATGGCGGACCTCAACGACCTGGCCACCGACCTGCATATCTGGTCCAGTGTCGAGTTCGCCACGGTCGAGAGCCATGACGGTTATTGCGGCACCAGCAGCATTTTCCCGCAGAAGAAAAACCCCAGCGGCCTGGAAACCATCAAAAAGGCGGCCGGTGGCTCAGTGACCTGGTTGAGCACCGCATTGGCCACGTTCCGTGCTGAAGGCACTGGCGATCAGGCCATGCGTGATCTGCCGTTGATCCATGATGCGTTGGCCATTACCGACGGGATGCTCGATCTGTTTACCGGCATCATCGAGACCCTGATCGTGCATGAGGACCGCATGGCAGAGCTGTTGTCAGGCAGTTGGTGCACTGCGAGCAATCTGGCGGACGTGATTGTTCGTGATCGCGGTATTTCGTTCCGTCAGGTGCACCATGTGGTGGCGCGTCTGGTGCGTAACAGCTTGCGCGAGGGCGTGATACCGGCGCAGGTCACGGGCGCTGCCCTGGATACCGCGGCACTGGAAACCATCGGTTCGCCGCTTAAATATACGGATGAACAGGTGCGAGACGCACTCAATCCACGCCGATTTGTCGAGACCCGAACCTCTGCGGGCGGTGTCTGCCCGAACGAAATCGAGCGCTTGCTGACCATTGCCCGCGTTGAACTGGCCCAGGACTGCGAGTGGGTGAGTGAGCACCGCCTGAAGATCGCCCAGTCCCGTGCTGACCTCGATGCCGCTGTGTCGAAGATCGTCGACTAAGGAGCCGTACATGAACGAGAATTTGGTCGCTCGGGTTCGAAACCTGAGCGTGGGGTTTGGCCCGGTCGGGCGTGAATTGCCCGTAGTGCGCGATGTCTCCTTTGATGTGAGGCGCGGCCAGGCACTGGCGATAGTCGGTGAGTCCGGCTCCGGCAAGTCGGTCACGTCCATGGCCATGATGGGCCTGACCAAGCGCGCGGGCGGCAGGGTCTTGTCGGGATCGATGGAGTTGTACACCCGCGACAACCAGGTCATTGACTTGGTATCGGCCCCTGAATCGGTGATGCGTCACTTGCGCGGCTCGTCGATGTCGATGATCTTCCAGGAGCCTATGACCTCGTTGAACCCGGTGTTCAAGGTCAGCGCCCAATTGACCGAGGCAATCATTCTGCACAAGCGCTGCACCCGTGCAGAAGCTGACGCCCAGGCCTTGCGCATGCTGGATCTGGTGCGTATTCCGGATGCCCGGCAAGTGATGAACCGCTTCCCCCACGAGCTTTCCGGCGGGATGCGCCAACGCATCATGATTGCCATGTCGCTGGTCTGCGAACCGACCCTGCTCATCGCTGACGAACCGACCACCGCGCTGGACGTGACCGTGCAGGCGCAGATTTTGCGCATCATCAAAGAGCTGCAAAGCAACTTGGCCATGGGCGTTATCTTCATTACCCATGATATGGGCGTGGTGGCCGAAGTGGCCGATCAGGTCATGGTCATGAAACGCGGCGAGACCGTCGAGCAGGGCTCTGTCAACGTGGTGTTGCAGTCGCCCCGGCAGCCTTACACCCAAGCCTTGCTGGCGGCGGTGCCTAAAATCGGCTCGATGCAGGGGACGTTGCTACCCGCCAAGTTTGCGCTGATTGAGGACCAAACCTCCGCGGCCTTGGCCACGCAGCCCAGTGTTGCCCCTGACTACCAGCAGCCCCCCATCCTCAGCGTCAAATCGCTGTCCATTCGCTACGACCTCAAGGGCGGGCTGTTGGGCAGGGTTCATCGCCGGGTGCATGCGGTAGAGGCCATCGACTTTGACATCTATTCGGGTGAAACCCTGGCCTTGGTCGGGGAGTCCGGGTGCGGTAAATCCACCAGCGCGCGTGCCATTGCCGGGTTGATGCCGATCCAGGGCGGGAACATTGTTTTTGAAGGCAAGAGCCTCGGTTCATTGAACAAGAGTGGTTTGAAGACTTTGCGCCGGGACATTCAAATGGTCTTCCAGGACCCTTATGCCTCGCTCAACCCGCGCCTAACGATTGAAGACAGCCTGATGGAACCGCTGCAGGTCCATAACATTGCCCATGGCGCCGAAGCCCGCAAACAAGTGCGCAGCCTGCTGGAGCGTGTGGGGCTGTCGGCAGAACATGCGCAGCGTTACCCGCATGAGTTTTCTGGCGGGCAACGGCAGCGGATTTGCATTGCCCGTGCCTTGACCCTATCGCCCAAGTTGATCATTGCCGATGAAGCCGTGTCGGCGCTGGACGTGTCCATTCAGGCCCAGGTGATTAATCTGCTGCAGGACTTGCAGCGGGACATGGGCATTTCATTCCTGTTTATCTCCCATGACCTTGCGGTAGTCGAACGGGTGAGTCATCGCGTCGGAGTGATGTACCACGGGCGTATTGTTGAAATTGGCCCGCGTCACTCGGTCTTCGAAAATCCGCAACATGCTTACACCCAAAAGTTGCTGAGCGCGGTGCCTTCTGCGGATGTCACCGTGGCCAGAAAACGCTTTGAACTGATCGAGGAAGTGGCACCGAGCAGGATTTACGACATCAACTACCAAGCCCCTGGCATGAGTTACAGGGAAGTTGCCCCAGGGCACCTTGTGGCCAGTTCGAACATTATGTAAGCGTTTCGTGCAATGCGAAGTTAACGCCAGTTATTCAATACGCAGTCTGTTTGAGTCGTAAAGTTTTATAAGTGTGGCAAATAACAACAATAACGTGCGACTGACAGCGGGCTTTACGCCTGCATGGGAAAACACACATGAATAAACGTGCAATGGCACTCGGCTTGACCGTGGCCGCCTTTTATCAACCGGCCTGGTCTGCGGGTTTTATAGACGACAGTAAAGCCTCTATTGGGTCTCGCTCGCTCTATTTTGAAAGTGACCAACGTGGCAAGAACGGCGTCGATCAACGCCAGTCAGTCACGGGTTTAAGAGTGGACTTTAATTCGGGTTATACCGAGGGCTTTATGGGTGTCGGGCTAGATGTTCTGGGCTTGCTGGGCGTCAACCTGGACGGCGGCATTTCACCCCATAGTCCCGCCACCAGCAATACCATCACCCCGTTGAACACCAACGGTACGCCGGTTGATAACTGGAGCCGCGTGGGCGCCAATGCCCGCGTTAAAGTCGCCAAAACCGAACTGAAAGCCGGTAATGCGCTGGCGCCCAACTTGCCGGTGTTGGTGGCTAATGACGCACGTTTGCTGCCCCAGTCTTTTCAAGGCGCGATGCTTACCTCACAAGACCTCGATAACGTCACGTTCACGGCGGGGCAACTTAACCGCGCCATAGGGCGGGCTTCGAGTAACTGGGGTGGTATTGCGGCGGGCGGGCGCAAGGGCAGTGACGCCTTTCGATTTGCCGGAGCCGACTGGAGGCCCGTTAAAAACCTGATGCTGCAGTATTACTACGCGCAACTGGATGACTATTACGGGCAATCGTTTGTCGGGTTAGTCCATGACCTGCAAATAGATTCGCAACAGTCGCTTAAAACCGATCTGCGTTACTTTAATAGTCACTCTGACGGCAAGAACGGCAGCGACCCCGATTACCAATATAAAAGCGGTTATAACGCAGGCGGCACAGGGAAAATTGATAACACCACCTGGTCGGCGGCATTTACTTATGCGCTCAATGCCCACTCGCTGACCTTGGGCCATCAACGGGTCAGTGACAGTGGCGGCATGCCCTATATCACCAACGGCAACCTGGTGAATGGTCGCGGGCGCTCAGAGGGTGAGGGCGGGGCGAGTGTGTATTTGTACACCGATATCATGATCAACAACTTTACCCGCGCGGGTGAAAACTCCACTTTTGGTATCTACCGGTATGACTTTGCCGGCATGGGATTACCGGGGCTGAGAGCGCAATGGACTTATGTCAAAGGCCAGGATATCCGTGGCATCGGCAATACAACCACCGGGCGGTATAGCGAATGGGAGAGTGATTACCGCCTGGACTACACACTCCAGAGCGGCTCACTTAAAGGGCTAGGTGTGTCATTGCGTCGGGCTAACTTCAGAACCGAACTGCCGACGTCAACGTTGCAGAACCAGGACCAGACCCGGTTCTATATCAACTACACGTATGCGCTTTGGTAGCGCGATCTTTTGATCTTGGACCCATACCCGCTGGCTTAGCCCGGCGGGTCATGGCGTGCCATTTCTTCCGTGCAGGAGGTAGCCCGGTCGCTGACTCAAACGTTCGTAATAGTCGCTGACGGCCGGGAAGTCCGGGTGTGCAAGCGGCGTTTCGAACCAACGATTAACCGACAGGCCGACGGGGATGTCTGCAAGGGAAAATTCGTGGCCTGCAACGTAGGCACCGGTTGACTCAAGTTGGCGGTTGAGAATCTCCATGTGCCTCGACCAGTCTTTGCACGCGGTAGCCAGCGCCTGGCTGTCTTGATGCTCTGGCGAATGCCTGACCAGCGACATAAAGGCATAACTCCACGATTTGTTGAGATCCGACGCTTGCCAATCGATCCATTGGTCTATGCGGGCTCGAGCTCTCGCTTGGTGGGGGTAAAGGTTGCTGGCGTTGGAGCGGGAAGCCAGGTAGCGAATGATCGAGTTTGATTCCCACAGAATGAAATCGCCATCTTGAATGACCGGCACCATGGCATTGGGATTCAGTGCCAAAAACTCAGCGGTGTGCGTCGATTTGAAGCCAGCGCCCCAATCCTCTCGTTCAAAGGGTATTTCCATCTCGGCACAGGCCCAGAGTACCTTGCGTACATTGATTGATGATGCCCTACCCATTATGCGTAATATGCCAGGCCCTTCTCGTTTGAGGCTATTGGTGTCGACTCGTAGGTATATTCCACATTGGCCCGATTGCTTCAAGCCAAATCACTGTGGTTGGGGGGATTGATACGAAACCCGGGCTCCATCTGTGCCCGCGCTTGCTCGCGATCTTTTGATCTTTGCCGCCAGGCTTTACGGCTGCTGCGCAGCTGGACGTAGCCTCGCAAGGCTCGTCAACGGCTACAAGAACCAGGTAACCCCGTGGCTGCTGATCCAAGAGGCTCGATCAAACCACGCTGCCCAGCATCCTTGGCATCGAGCAATAAATCACTGGTTGCTCGACTGAAACGCTCAACAAGGAAGTCCAGCAATACCCGCACCCGGGGGCTTCGGTAGCGGTTGCTGTGTAAAACGGCATAGACACCTGCTTCGCGGATGCAAAAGTCCGGGAGCACGACTTTCAGTCGGCCTGCCCGTATATCCATGGCGGCATCCCAGATGGTTTTTCGGGCGATGCCGTGACCTGCCAATGCCCATTCCCTGGCCAGCGCACCGTCGTTGGTTTCCCAGGCCTCGCTCATGGGGACGACGTGATCCCACGGCTGCCCTCCAACCACAAAGTGGAAGGTATTCAGGGGGCCGGTCGACGTGACCAGGACGATGAACGTGTGCCTGGCCAGATCAGCAGGGGTTTCAGGCTCACCATGGCGTGCCAGGTATTCAGGTGACGCGCACAGTACCCGCCAGTTGGGGGCCATTTGGCGGGCGATCAGCGAGCTGTCCTGAGGCTGGCCAAAACGGATGGCAAGGTCGAGGTCGTCCTGCAGCAGATTTGACACCGAATCCGACAAGGTCAGCGCGATTTTCAAGTCCGGGTATAAGGCGCTGAAGTCTTGCAGCCAGTCGTTAAGCAGATTGCGGCCAAAATCGGCCGAGGCGGATATCCGCACTTTGCCACGTACTTCTTTACCACTGGCTTGAAGGCCGGCTTCGGCTTCGTCAATTGCGCGCAAGGCGACCCAGCATTGTTGCAAGTAAAAGCGGCCTTCTTCGGTCAGGCGTAACTGGCGCGTGGTGCGATCAAACAAACGGGTGCGCAGCGCCGCCTCCAGTTTGATCAATCGTGCGCTGGCCGCCGCGGGCGACAAGCCCAGTTTGCGACCCGCAGCCGACAAACTGCCGAGCGCTGCCGCTTCGACGAACAAACGCATATCACCCAAGCGGTCAGTGGCCATATTCAATCTGGATTTGAAGGTTCATCAAATGCTAGGCCAATTATCAAGGTTCTGGCAATTGCGCAGACTCTGGTCTTCTATCGCTACTGAGCACAGGCCATGACCGCTGAAACACTTTCTTCTTTATCGAGACCCCAAGAACGACTTCCGTTGGCGGCACTATTGGCGCTGACCATGGCCAGCTTTATCGCCACCGCCAATGAAACCGTACCCGCCGGGCTTTTGCCGCAAATTGCCGCAACGTTTGGTGTGTCGCAAGCCTGGGCAGGGCAGCTGGTGACCCTGTGCGCGCTGGGTTCAGGGCTGGCGGCTATTCCTCTGACCTTGGCGCTGCAAGGCTGGCGCCGGCGTGTATTGCTGATGCTGGCGGCAGGTGTGTTTTGTGTCGGCAATGCCGTGACTGCGTTCTCGCCGTGGTTTTGCCTGACCCTGGCTGCCCGCCTTTTTGTCGGGATAGCAACCGGTCTGGCCTGGAGCCTGCTGGCAGGCTATGCCAGACGCATGGTCGCTCCTGAGCTTCAAGGTCGCGCCCTGGCGCTTGCGATGCTGGGCATACCTTTAGCGTTGGCTTTAGGCGTACCGCTTGGGGCCTGGCTGGGTGCGTTATTGGGTTGGCGCTGGGTATTTGCAGCGCTTTCAGGGCTTAGTCTGCTGGTTATGCTGTGGATCCATCAGCAAATCCCTGATTATCCCGGGTTGCGTTCCGCTGGGCGTTTGCCGTTGCGCAACGTGCTGCAAACGCCCGGTGTACGACCTGTGTTGGTAGTGGTCATGCTCTGGATTCTGGCCCATTACACGCTTTACACGTACATCGCTGCGTTTATGGCGTCTGTTGGATTGGCCGTGCAGGTCGATCGGGGCCTGCTGGCATTCGGGATCGCCGCGATGATTGGGCTGTGGGGCACCGGCGTTTTAATCGACGGCAGGCTCAAGCGTTTGATTCTGATCAACCTGACCACCTTTGCACTGATAGCGCTTGCTTTGGGCGTGGGGCGTCTTAATGGTAGTGCACTGTATTGCTGCCTTGTGCTGTGGGGGTTGAGTTTTGGCGGAGCGCCGACGTTATTGCAAACGGCCTTGGCCGAGGTGGCGGGTGAGGGCGCTGACATCGCTCAATCAATGCTGGTGACGGTCTTTAATCTGGCGTTTGCAGGCAGTGGCGTAATCGGTGCAGTTCTGCTGACAGGCTGGGGGCCGCAAGCCATACCCTGGCTGGTGCTGGGGTTGTTACTGCCGGCGCTGTTTATCCTCGGTGTGGCTGGATCTATCCGCCGCTCAAGTGAAACCTGAGTTTTTCGAGAACACTGCGCTTGCTGCAATGTGTCGTTGCGCTTAGCGTAGAACCACGCGCTAACTCCCCCAGGCTCTCCCTTCTAAATAGGACTGTTCCATGCCTCTCGTCAGAATTGATCTTTCATCAGATACCTCTGCCCAAACCGCCGCTGCCATTGGCGATGTGGTTTACGAGGCGATGGTCAACGTTGCTAACGTACCTGAGCATGACAAGTTTCAAATCATTCACCGCCATGCCAAGGAAGAGTTGGTCTACCCGGCTGCGGGGTATCTGGGAATCAGTTACACGCCGAACATTGTGTTCATCCAGATCACCTGGAATGCCGGTCGCTCAGTTGAGGTAAAAAAGGCTTTTTACAAAGCCATTGCCGAGGGTATTCATGAGAAAACCGGGCTGAGAAAGGAAGACGTCTGGATCAATTTGATCGATGTCAAACGCGAAGACTGGTCCTTTGGTAACGGTGAGATGCAATACGCGCCGACGGAGTGATTGATTAACAATGCACACAGCGACTCAGGCGAGTCGCTGTTGCTTCACAACCTGCTTGCCCGCCAGCTTTAGGGCATGGCCGGTTTTGCTACGTCCTCTTTTTGAGCGTCTTGCTCCAGCAGCACCAGTGCACCGACGATCAGCGCGTGCATGCCTTGTTCAAGCTCGGCTTCCATCTCGGCTTCTTCTGCCGCGCGCTCCGCTTCCAGCACCGGTTCCCGACCGGTCACCGAATACACCGTATCGGCCACGGCGATACCGTGAAACGCGACGGTCGCCAGCAGCCAGCGCGCGCGCTCTTTTGAAAGGCCATAGGCCTGGGCGATATGGCTCTGATGGTCGTCGATTTTGGCGAGCATCGGTTGGGTCGCCGCCAGCCTGCGGATGACGTAAGGCGTCAGCCCTGGATGCGCCTTGACGAACACCCGCACCGAGGTGGCAAACACCATCATGTAGTCCTTCAGCCCGTTGTATTGATCAGCCCCGGCCTGGGGTATCTGCCAGCGGGTGAAGATCTCTTCGGCGACCATGCTCTTCAGCGCTTCGAGATTGGCCACGTGCTTATAAAGCGCCATATGGCTGACGCCCAGTGCCGCAGCAACGCCGACAAAGGTAATGCTCGGCAAGCCCATCTTGATGCCTGCTTCGACGATGCGTTCCCGGGTGATGGTACGAGGGCGCCCTCGGGTTGCGGGCAATTGTGGCGGGGTCATAACAGATCCTTGAACGTGGGTGACAGTCTTGTAGCCGTCTTGTCAGGATTTCGCAAATTAGTTTATAGTCATGCAACTAATTAAGATTGGCGTTTACAGTGGCGTTTCCAGAGCCCTGACGACGCTTGTATCCCTGCGAAGGAAAGCGCGAGCTTTCCAGCTCTCCTGAAATTCCGGACGTTTGAATTCCATGGAAACTCCTGACCCGGCCTCGGCCAAACGAAAGGTGCGTGGCCCGATCAGCCAGCTACTGAAGCCAGTTCGTGGGCGATTGATCATTGCCGCCGTGCTTGCGGCTTTAGGTGCGATGTTGACGCTGGTGCCGCTGGCGGTGATTGCACACATCGCCCGGCTTGCCCTGAGCGAAGCCGACATGGCGCAAAACCAGGTGGGGTGGGCCGTGACGGTCGGGCTGGCAAGCCTGTGTGCAGGTTTGTTGTTGATCGCCGCCTCTGAGCTGCTCGCGCATTTGGCTGACAACCGCCTCACCCATCATTTGCGCGTGGCGATTGCGCAACGCCTGAGCCGCGTGCCGTTAGGCTGGTTCACCAGCCGGGCCTCGGGGGAGGTCAAGCAGGCGATGCAGGACGACATCAATACACTGCACAGCCTGACGGCGCATTTCTACACAACACTGGGCCGTGCAGGCGGGGCCATTCTGATCGCGCTGATCTACCTGTTTGCGCTGGATTGGCGCCTGGCAATCTTATCGCTTCTCCCGCTTCCGGGGTTTTTCCTGTTTTTTGCCAGGGCCATGAAAGCCAGTGAAGCGAACATGCAGGCGTTCGCGGCCGGCATGGGGCGCATTGACAACGCAGTCGTGGAATTCGTCAACGGTATTGCCGTGGTCAAATCGTTTAGTGGCAGCGCCAGGGCTCCCCGCAGCTACCGCGATGCGGTTGATGCCTTTGCCGAGGCTTTTGTCGGCTTCACCCGGCCACTGGTGGCGCCGATGGCCAATGCCAATGCGCTGATTGCGCCGGTCACGGTACTGGGCATGGTGCTGGTCTTTGGCACCGTATTCGTTGGCCTGGGCTGGATGGAACCTCTCGATGTGCTGCCGTTTGCCCTGGTGGCCCCGGGGCTTTGCGGCCCTTTGCTGCTGTTGCACTACATCACCCATGACCTGAATCACGCGACCGGCGCCGCCCGGCGTGTGCAGACCTTGCTGGATACACCGGTGCTGGAGCAGCCGAGCCCGAGCGAACAGGCATCGCCCAACGGCAACGAGATCCGCTTTGAACATGTGGGTTACGCCTATGACGCCGAGCGCCGTGTGCTTGCAGACGTCAACTTGACGCTGAAACCGGGTACCACCACGGCCATCGTCGGTTACTCCGGTGCGGGCAAATCGACACTGGCGCGACTGCTGCTGCGCTTCTTTGACCCCACCGAGGGGCGCATCACGCTGGGTGGTGTGGACATTCGCCACATCGAGTCCTCCAGCCTGTACCGGCACATCGGTTTTGTCTTGCAGGAGGTGCGCCTGATCCACGCCAGCGTGCGCGACAACATTGCCCTGGGCAGGCCGTCGGCCACCCGGCAAGAGGTCGAGGAGGCAGCGCGAACCGCCAATATCCACGAGCGAATACTCGCGTTACCACGCGGCTATGACGCCGTGATCGGCGAAGACGCGCAGCTCTCCGGCGGCGAACAGCAACGCCTGAGCATCGCCCGCGCCGTGTTGCTTGATCCGCCCGTTTTGGTGCTCGACGAAGCCACGGCCGCCGCCGACGCCGAAAGCGAAGTGGCGATCCAGGAAGCGCTGTCACGCTTTGCCGAAGGCCGTACGCTGCTGGTGATTGCCCATCGCCTCGACACGGTGATGCATGCCGACCAGATCATCGTGCTCGACAACGGCACGGTGCATGAACAGGGCTCGCACCAGCAACTACTTGCGCGCAAGGGGCTCTATGCGCGTTTGTGGGCGCAGGGTGGTTACTCGCAGTCAGAACAACAGGCGGTGCCGTCATGCTAAAACCCCTTACTCAATTATTGGGCGATGACGCGCCGGTCTTGCGCCGCTACCTGTGCATGGCCGTAGCCTATGGCCTGCTCAGCGGGCTGAGCCTTATCACCCTGGTCCCCGTGTTACAGCATTTATTGGCCAACGATGTGCGGGGCGCCGGGTTATGGCTGGGCCTGACGCTGGCGGGCGTGGTGGTGTGTTGGGCCTGGCGACGCCAGGTAGACAAGGCCGGCGTAGCGGTGGGTGTGGCGATCTTGCAGGGCGCCCGGCAACGTATCGGTGATCATGTCGCGAGCCTGCCACTGGGCTGGTTCACCGCGCAAAATACCAGTCGCCTCGGGCATGTGATTACCCACGGCGTGATGGCGGTTGCGCAATTGCCGGCGCATGTCTTTACGCCCCTCATCACCGGCGCTGTCACGCCGCTGGTAATGGTCGCTGCGCTGTTTGCGCTGCACTGGCCGCTGGGCCTGATCGCACTGCTGGGGCTGCCGCTGCTGGTGCTCGCGCTGCGGTTAACAGGACGGCTGGGGCGACACTCCGGCCGGGCTTACCAGCAGCACTTTGCCGATGCCAGCCAGCGCATGGTTGAGTTCGCCCAGGCACAGTCGGTGCTGCGCGCCTTTAACGGCGAAGGCGGCGGGACGCAGTTGCTTGAGCACGCCATCGACCGGCAGCGCCGCTCCGGCATGCGCCTGATCTTGCAGTCCACGCTCTCGGTGGTGCTCAACGCCTGGGTGGTGCAGGCCATCTTTGCGCTATTGCTGATAGCGGCTGTGATCTGGCTCAACGAACATCTGGGCGTTGCCCAGGACACCGGCTCGGTGATTGCTGTTGTGGTCGCGCTGGTGTTGGCCAGTCGCTACATCGACCCGCTGCTCGACGTGGCCAGCTACGCCGAAACCGTGCGTGGTGCCTACGGTCAGCTTGAGCAAGTGCAAAGCATTTTTGCCGTTGCGCCATTGCCTGAACCCGAGCAGCCACAGACCCCGGCAGATGCTTCGATCGACTTGCGCGGGGTCAGCATGCGTTATGCACCCGATCAGCCGGAAGTGTTGCACGGCGTCAGCCTGCGCATTGCGCCGGGCAGCATGACGGCACTGATTGGTGCTTCCGGTTCCGGCAAGACCACGCTGGTGCGCTTGCTAGCGCGGTTTTTCGATGCCTGCCAGGGCAGCGTGCTGATTGGCGGGGTGGACGTGCGGCAGATGTCCAGCGCGCAACTGGCCAGCCAGATCAGTCAGATTTTCCAGGACACTTATCTGTTTCAGGGCAGCATTGCCGACAACATCCGTATCGGCAGACCTGCCGCCAGCCTGGCCGAGATTCTCGATGCGGCGCAGCAGGCCGGGGTCAGCGAGCTGATCGAACGTTTGCCTCAGGGCATCGATACGCCGGTGGGTGAGGGCGGTGCGCAATTGTCGGGCGGTGAGCGCCAACGCATTGCGATTGCCCGGGCGCTGATCAAGAACGCCCCCATCCTGCTGGTTGATGAAGCCACCGCCGCCCTGGATGCCGAGAACCAACAGGTAATCGCCCAGACACTCGCCAGGCTGCGCGGTCGGCACACCCTGGTGGTGATCGCTCACCAGCTGTCGACTGTGGCCATGGCGGACCAGATTCTGGTGCTCGATAAGGGCCAATTGGTTGAGCAAGGTTCCCCGGCAGCATTGCGCGCCAGCAACGGCCGTTATGCGCAGTTTTTGCAGCAGCGCCGGGCGGCCAAGGGCTGGCGTATTGCTGTGCCTACGAACGGCGAGCAAGCCTGATGCGTGCACGATGGGCTGTGCTGTTTGCCTTGCTCTGCCTGGCGTCGCTGTTGGTTGGGGCGCGACAGTTGCAGTGGTCGCAGTTGTTCTCGGCGTCGGGCGATGCCTGGCTGACGATCACGGCCAGCCGTCTGCCGCGTCTTGCCGCGTTGGTGCTGACCGGGGTTGGCCTGGCGGTGTGCGGGGTGATTCTTCAACATATTGTGCGTAACAAATTCGTCGAGCCGGGCACCACGGGCGGGTTGGATGCGGCCAAGCTCGGCATCCTCGTGTCGTTGGCTCTGGCACCCGCTGCCGGAGCGCCTGCGCGAATGTTGTTTGCGCTGGTGTTTTGTTTTGCTGCCGGCCTGATCTTTGTGTGGGTGATCCGCCGCATCCAGTTCAAAAGCACGGTATTGGTCCCGGTTATCGGCCTGATGTATGGCGGCGTACTGAGCGCCTTTGCCGAGTTTTATGCCTATCGCAATAACATCATGCAAAGCATGCAGGGCTGGCTGCTGGGGGACTTTTCCCGGGTGGTGCAGGGCAGCTACGAAATTATCTATTTGATCCTGCCGATTGTTGCTCTGACCTACCTGTATGCCCACCGTTTCACCGTGGTAGGCATGGGTGAGGGCATGGCCACCAGCCTGGGGCTCAACTATTCCGCAACCGTGGTGCTGGGGTTGCTGCTGGTGGCAGTCACCGTGTCCGCCACCGTGATTACGGTCGGCGCGATCCCCTTTGTCGGCCTGGTCATCCCCAATCTGGTCGCGCTGCGTTATGGCGACAACCTGGCGCGCACGCTGCCCATCGTGGCACTGGGTGGCGCGTGCTTGCTGTTGGTCTGCGACATTCTTGGACGTCTGATTATTTACCCG
Source organism: Pseudomonas sp. FSL R10-2189 (assembly GCF_009600325.1). Taxonomy (NCBI): domain Bacteria; kingdom Pseudomonadati; phylum Pseudomonadota; class Gammaproteobacteria; order Pseudomonadales; family Pseudomonadaceae; genus Pseudomonas; species Pseudomonas sp. FSL R10-2189. The sequence continues at coordinate 33,084 of NZ_WIVZ01000025.1, read as the reverse complement.
TTCGAAGTGCCCATCGGTTTGACTGCGGGCAGCGTGGGCGGGGTGTTGTTCCTCGTGCTGATCATCTGGAGGCACCGATGAGCCGTGCGCTGCCCCGATATGCCGTGTGGGGCGCGGTCGTATTGTTGGCGCTGGTGTTTGTGTTCATGCGCTCGGGCCTGGATTTTGACTATGTGATCCCCAAGCGGCTCGCCCGGCTCGCAGCCATGGTGATCGGCGGGGTGGCGATTGCCTGGTCGTCGATCACCTTCCAGACCCTTACCGGCAACCGCATATTGACCCCCGCAATAATGGGCTACGAGGCGGTGTATCTGCTCTTGCAGGCCTTGCTGGTGTTGTTCCTCGGCACGTACAGCGCGGTTCTGCTGGGTGTCTCCGGTAACTTTTTACTGTCCGTGCTGCTGATGCTTGCCTATTCGTGGTGCATCCATCGCGGGTTGTTTCGGGACGGCAAGAACAACGTGTATTTCCTGCTGTTGGTCGGCCTGGTACTGACCATGGTGATCAGTACCTTTACCCAGTTCGTCCAGCTCAAGGTCAGCCCCGGTGAGTTCTCTGTGTTGCAGGGCTTCAGCCAGGCTTCTTTCAATCGGGCACAGCCTCAGCAGTTGCTGTTCTCCGGGGCGCTGGTTGCAGCCGTATGCCTGGTGGGCCTGAAGACCTTACCCACCCTCGATGTACTCGCCCTTGGGCGCGATCAGGCTATTTCGCTGGGGGTTGATTACCGGCGCAACGTGCGCCTGCACCTGGGCTTGATTGCGGCGCTGGTGGCGATTTCAACCAGCTTGCTCGGGCCCACGGCGTTTATGGGCGTATTTGTCGCAAACATCACGTACGCGTTGGCCCGCACCTTCAGGCACCGGGTCACCCTGGTGCTGGGCAGCGCGATTGCCGTCGGTATGTTTATCGCCGCCCAACTCTTGGTCGAGCATGTTTTCAACTACAAGACCACTGTCGGAATCCTCGTCAATCTGGTGTGCGGCGGGTACTTCCTGGTGTTGATGGTGCGTACCCGAGGAACCCCATGATTACTGTCCATGACATTCATAAGGCCTATGGCGCCAAGACCGTACTGAACAACGTTAATGCGTGTTTCCCGGCCGGCGGGCTGACTTCGCTGATCGGCCCAAACGGCGCTGGCAAGACCACGTTGCTGATGATGATCGCGCGGCTGATGGCGCCGGGGCGTGGCGAAGTGCGTCTCGAAGGCCGCCCGGTTACGGGCTTGCCAATCAATGAGTACGCCAAACGGGTGGCGACGTTGCGCCAGTCGCCAGACTTCAACTTGCGCTTGACGGTGGAGGAGTTGGTCGCGTTTGGGCGCTTTCCTTTCAGCCGTGGGGCGTTGACCGCCGAAGACCGGCGGCTGATTGGCGAGGCAATCGAATTTCTGTCTCTGCAACCGTTACGCCACGCCTACCTCGACGAACTCAGCGGCGGGCAGCGGCAAATGGCCTTTTTGGCGATGACGATTGCTCAGCAAACCGACTACCTGTTGCTCGATGAACCGCTCAATAACCTCGATATCAAGCACGCCGTGCAGATCATGCGCGCGCTGCGCCGACTCTGCGATGAGTTCGGCCGTACGGTGATTTTGGTGGTGCATGACATCAACTTTGCTGCCAGCTATTCCGATCACATCGTGGCGATGAAGGCGGGTGCGGTGCATTGCGCCGGGAGCGTTGAGCAGGTGATTACTCAAACCCGGCTCAGCGAGCTGTACGGGCTGGACTTCGACATCAGCCAGGGCCCGCGCGGGCTTCTGTGCAACTACTTCAACCCCTAGAGAGAACCTTGAACATGGCGCATCACACCCAGCGTTTGTGGCCGTTGGCCCTGCTGATAGCCGCAGCTTTTGCGGTGCAGGGCTGCAACGACAAACCGGCAACACCGACCAAGGCCAGCCCTGCCGCGCAAGCGGGGCAGGGCGCTTACGCACCGGTCAGCGTGCAGCATCAATTGGGCACAACGGTGATCGAGCACGCCCCGCAACGGGTGGTCGCTCTGGATATGAACGAGGTCGATTTTCTTGATCAGCTCGACGTGCCGGTGGTGGGAATGCCAAAGGATTTTGTCCCGCATTTTCTCGCCCGCTACAAGGATGCTGCGAGTGTCGAAGACGTCGGCGCCATTGTGCAGCCCAATCTTGAGCGCGTTTATGCGGCCAGGCCGGACCTGATCCTCATCACCTCGTTGCAGGCCAATCACTATAAAGAGCTGAGCGAAATGGCTCCGACCGTCCATTTCGATGTCGACTACCGCGACAGCGAAGCGCGGCATATCGACGTCATCAAGGACCACTTGCTGACCTTGGGGCAGATTTTCGACAAGCAGGCGCTGGCCCGCGAGAAGGTCGATGAGCTGGATGCCAAAGTCGAAGAGGTCAGGCATCTCACGCAAGGAAGGCCCGAAAAAGCCCTGGTGGTGCTTCACAACAATGGCGCTTTCAGTTCATTCGGCGTGCAGTCGCGCTACGGCTTTATCTTCAATGCCCTGGGAGTGAAACCCGCTAGCGCGACCTCCGAAGCGGGTCTGCATGGTCAGCCGATTTCCAGCGAATTCATTCAGCAGGCCAACCCCGACATCATTTATGTGGTGGACCGCACGGCGGTGATGGAGCGTCGCCCGGTGATGGACGCCCAAAGCATGGGCAACCCGTTGCTGCAACAGACCAAAGCATGGAAGAACGGCAAGGTGATTTTTGCCGATGCCCAGGCCTGGTACGTGACAGGCGCGAGTCCGACCTCGCTGAAATTGATGATTGAGGACGTTGAAAAAGGCTATCAGCTCTAGGCCGCTCCAGGCCTTGGCCAGTCATTTATTGGTCATCTAACGATTCTCATTAAAAACACCCTTTTTATTTAGATAAACAACAACCAGCAACTTCCCAGTTGAATGGAGCCTTAGCGTGCGTAAAAATCACTTATCAACCCGCATAGCGCAACCTCGCGCAGACTTTGCCTTGAGCCGCACCGCCACTGCCGTACAGCGCGTGCTATTGGGCATGACCTTGGCCGTGGCCGGCTTGCCAGCCTATGCCGACACCTTGAACACCGAAGAAAAGGCCGTTTCAACACTGCCTGAAACGAGGGTGGAGGGTGAAATGGACTTGCCTTCCGAATTGCCCCCCAGCTACGCGGGAGGGCAGGTTGCCTACGGCAGCCGGGTTGGCTTGCTGGGCAATAAAGACTTTATGGAAACGCCATTTAGCACCGTCAGTTACACCGAAAAATACATTGCTGACCGCCAGGCACAAAACATCACCCAAGTGATCGCCGCCACAGACCCGGCGGTGTTCAGCAATGGGTTGACCGGCACCTTCAGCGAGAACTACTCCATTCGCGGTTTTGCCAGCAACATCAGCGACGTGACCATCGGCGGGTTGTATGGCGTGGCCCCTTACTACCGGATTTCGCCGGAAATGTACGAGCGCATCGAGGTGCTCAAAGGCCCGTCTGCACTGCTCAACGGCATGCCGCCGGGAGGTTCGGTCGGGGGGGCCGTCAATCTGGTGCCCAAGCGTGCAGGCAACGAGCCGTTAACGCGCTTTACCGGCACCTATATGTCCGATGCGCAGTTTGGCGGTCACCTGGACGTGGGTCGGCGCTTTGGCGAAGACCAGCAGTTCGGCGTGCGCTTTAACGGGGTGTACCGGGATGGCGACGGCGCTGTGAATCATCAAAAGCTCAAAGCTGAACTGACCTCGCTCGGTCTGGACTGGCGAGGCGAGCGCGCGCGTCTGTCGGCCGACCTGTATGAGAGTGAAGACCGTGTTCGCGGGCAGAACCGCGGTATCAACCTGGCCTCCGGCGTTGCGGTGCCAAAGCCACCCAAGTCCGATACCTTGCTTAACCCTGACTGGGCCTATGTGCAGACCAAGGATCACGGCGCCATCGTGCGCGGTGAGTACGACCTGACCGACGACCTGATGGCTTATGCGGCGTTTGGCACCAGCGAAACCCGCTACGTTTACAGCGGCACCATGTTGGCCACGGTCTTTAACGAGGCGGGCGACTTCAAGACCAGCATGGGCCAACTGAAAATGGAGCTGGAGAAAACCTCAGGCGAAGCGGGCTTGAAAGGCAACTTCCAGACTGCGGCGATCAAGCACCAATGGTCGATCAACGCCACGCACTACGGCGACACTCAGAAGGACTACGGCCGCAGGCAGGTGCCCGGAGCGGACTGGATTACCAACATTTACAACCCGGTGTGGGGCCCGGCAGCGGATAAAAGCTTCCCGTACATTGCTCACAGCGAAACCCGCCTGACCAGTTACGGCGTGGCAGACACCTTATCGGTGCTTGAAGACCAGGTGCAATTAACCCTGGGGGTACGTCGTCAGCAAGTCCTGACCGATACCTTCAGCGTGAGCACCGGCGCACGAACCGGCCGCTATGACGAAGCCGCTACCACACCCGCAGCGGCATTATTGGTCAAGCTCACCGACAATATCTCCGTGTATGCCAACTACATAGAAGGCCTGAGCAAAGGCGCCACCGCGCCGATGACAGCTGCGAATGCCGGGGATGTGTTCGCGCCGTACAAATCCAAGCAAAAAGAAGTTGGCCTCAAGCTGGACCTCGGCGACTTCACCCACACCCTGAGCCTCTATGAAATCAAGCGCCCCAGCAGCTATACCGACCCGGACACCAACGTCTTCTCCTTTGGCGGCGAGCAACGCAACCGTGGGATTGAATGGGGCTTCTTCGGCGCGCCGCTGAACGACGTGCGGCTCATGGGCGGCGTGGCCTATGTTGATCCCAAACTCACCAAGACTGCTGGCGGCATCAACCAGGGCAAAACGGCCACCGGCTTGCCCAAATTACAAGGCAAGCTGGGCGTGGAGTGGGACACCCCGGTGATCGACGGCCTGACCCTCACCGCCAACGCAACCTCAGTGTCCAAGCAATACATCAGTGCCGACAACTCGCAATCGATCCCTGGCTACACCATCTTTGACGTTGGCACCCGCTACACCACCCACCTGGCCAGCCGCCCGATCACCTTGCGCGGCAGCGTGACCAACGTCACCAACAAGGCCTATTGGGGGACGCCACTACTGTCCAGCCTGGGGCTGGGCGCGCCTCGGACGGTGGAGCTTTCGGCTTCGGTGGATTTTTGAGTTAGCTTGGAAGAATGTCTGGCGGCAGGTGCCGCCAGATTTTGGTTGGGGGGAGAATCAAACGATTGCGAGGCAATCTCACTCCTGCATATTCACAGCAACTGTTGTCATTCTTTACAGACTCTCAGGATCCCCAAAAAACATCTGAATCCTCGACCGCAACCATCGTTCCCCCGGGTCGTTGTCCTGTGCCCCGCGCCAGGCCATGTGCAGTTCAAAGCTTTCTATCTCAAGCGGCGGGTCTTCGGCGCGTACGCCGCCGGCGGCGGTGAGGGCTTCGGCGGTGTAGTCGGGGACCATGGCGACGATGTCGGTGCCCGCCAACAATGTGCTTAGACCGTTGAATTGCGGCACGGCGAGGACGACATGGCGCTTGCGACCGGTTTTTTCGAGTTCGGTGTCGATGTAGCCGCTCAAGTCGCCGGCAAATGAAACCAGTGCGTGGGGCCGCGCGCAGAAGTCGTCCAGGCTCATGGCGCCGGGCATGGTGTCGGCTCGCAGGAGTTTGGACCGGCTGCGGCGCAAGACTTTGCGCTTGGCATTGGCGGGCAGGTCGGTGGTGTAGCTGACGCCTACCGAAATCTCTCCCGACGCCAACAGCGGAGGCATGAGGATGTAGTTGACTCGCCGTACCACGAGGACGATGCCCGGGGCTTCCGCGCGCAAGCGCTTGAGCAGCATAGGCAGCAGTGCAAATTCAACGTCATCCGACAAGCCAATACGAAATACAGAGGTGCTGGTGGCCGGATCGAATTCTGAAGCACGGCTGACGGCGGTGGAGATGGAGTCGAGTGCCGGTGACAGCAGCGCGAAAATGTCTATCGCCCGCGCTGTGGGCTCCATGCTGCGGCCGGTGCGCACGAATAAGGGGTCGTCAAACAAATTGCGCAGGCGCGACAAGGCCGCACTGATGGCCGGCTGCCCCAGAAAAAGCTTTTCGGCGGCACGGGTCACACTGCGTTCATGCATCAGGGTTTCGAAGACGATCAGCAAGTTCAGATCGACGCGACGCAAGTCGTTACGGTTCATCTGGCGGGATTCACTGAAGGGTCAACGGAAAGTCAGGTAATGGATCTTACTGGCAAAGTTCATAAATCGTCACTCGGTAGATTGCCTTTCTTGGATTGATGAGGCGTGTTTCAGGGCTTATAGCCGGGAATTTCAAGGGTTTTTGCCGTGCAGTTCGCTGCTTTTGACGGCTAAAAAAACGCGCCGGATCAATGACAGGCATGTCGACTATTAATGCTGTCTGTTAGTCTTGCGCACAAAGCCCGGATAAAGTCCCGTGGTATTAGCGATTAATAAGGCGAGGTTTGTGATGTCGCGCACGATCCGTTTTCACAAGTTTGGGTCAGCCGAGGTGCTCAAGTGCGAAGAGCACGAGGTCGCTGCGCCTGCGCCTGGCGAAGTGCAGGTGCGTGTCGAAGCGATAGGTATCAGTTGGTATGACGTTCTCTGGCGCCAGAACCTGGCGCCAAGCCCGGCGCATTTGCCGGCGGGCATTGGTCATGAAATGGCTGGTATTGTCACTGCTGTGGGTGCTGGCGTTGATGATTTGGCGGTAGGTGACAAGGTGGCGAGCTTCCCGGCCGAGAGCGCCAACGCGTATCCAACCTACGGCGAGCTGATCCTGATGCCGCGCTCAGCACTCACCCGTTATCCGGATATTCTGACCCCGGTACAGGCCAGCACCCATTACACCCCGCTGTTGATCGCCTATTTCGCCTATGTCGATCTGGCGCGTATCAAGCCGGGTCAATCGGTATTGATCACCGATGCCAGCCACTGCGCTGGCCCTTCATTTGTGCAGTTGGGCAAAGCGTTGGGGGCGAAGGTCATCGCTGCGACCAAAGAAAGTGAAGAGCGCGAATACCTGCTGGGCCTGGGTGCCGATCACGTGATCGTGACCGAGGAACAGGACCTGCTGATGCAGGTCAACAAGATTACCGACAGCCGAGGCGTGGACGCCGTTTTCGATGGTCTGGGTGGCCCGCAAATGTCAGTGCTGGGTGATGTGCTGGCCCCTCGCGGCAGTCTGGTGCTCTACGGTCTGCAAGGCGGCAACCAGACACGTCTGCCAGCCTGCGCCTGTTTTCAGAAGAATATTCAGTTTTTTGTGCATTGCATCGGTAATTTCACTGGCAAGCCGGAGTTGGGCATTGACCAGGACGTAGAAGCCATCCAGCGCGCCCTACGTGAAATCAACCAGTTAACCGCTGACAGGGTGTTGCTGCCTCTGGACGTAAAAGTGTTCCCCTTCGATAAGTTCGTTGAAGCCCATCGCTACATGGACGATTGCCCATGCCGCGGACGTGTGGCGCTGGAACTGGGGTAATTTCAAGTCCACATACCGCCTGCAGTTGCAAACAGCCTGCCCTTGAACCTTGAGTTCAAGGGCATTTTTGTTGCGCATGAATAAACATGGCCCTCGCTTTTGTTTATTGAATATTGATGCTGGCAGTTTTTAATGGCGGGGATCAATTCATTTAGATTTTTCTAATCTGGAAAAATATTCTTTTGTGTGTGTTTTATGTGTAGGTGGATTCCTATGCATATGTGGGTCGCATCTGTTATGGGGTGAACCCACTAGGTAACGGTGTGCTTGGTGCTGAGGGCTGTCGATAATACAGCGGTCGAACTGGAGGAATAGCCCATGAGCAACTTTCATGAACAAGCCATGCATTTTGTTTATCAACAAGTTCTACACCGGCTGCTGGGTTTTTTTAGTCGTCCCGAGCGCATTGCGTTGCAGTTGTTGGTTCAACGCATATTAGTCGCCGCTGGAGGGCTGGAGCGCATTGGAAGTTATCGGGTCATGGTGGTTCATGAAGGCGGCAAAGAATGCGCTTACACCTTGGCTTTTTTACGTGCAGCCCAACTGAGTATTGCCGGTCGTACCCCCGAAACATTTACCTTGCGTATTGCCGTATTGCGTCAGCCCCGCGTCACAACCAAGGTCATGGCGCGAATACAGACGCAATGCAATGAGCTGTTTGTTTATGAGGATCCCACGGTAGAACTGCTACTGGTGGATGAGACGCAAGTCAGGCGGTTAGACAAACATATACCGGTAGCCTTTGAGCGGCTGGGGTCCGACATGGATCGCACGCAGATACTGATGGCCGGGCATCTCTCGGAAGGTGTGCCCCGAGCGACGTTCTTTTACGCTGATCTGCTGTCGCGTGCCAAGCTCTATCGGCGTGCCTGCGAATGGGGCGGGCACGTTGATGCGTTGATCGATCGTCGCCCGCCCGAACATCTGGGTGAGTACAGTCAATGGATAAAACAAGTGGCACTTAAGCAGGGCCATGCGCCCAATGCTCTGTATACCCAAGGCTTTGAAAGTGCAGTCAAATTATGTTCAAAGCTGGATGATGATTTTAAACACTGGTTGCGCCTTCCCGTACCGTTGAATCTGTTGGGTACAACAAGTGCAGACACTGAAATTAACATTATCAACGTGTTCGATTGCCTCTCTTATGAAGTCGATATGCTGCATTCGCAAGTGCTGATGTTTGTAGAGGGGTCTTGGAACATAAAGATCCTCGATATTGAAGAGCCTCAGGCCGCTGTTGTTTTATTGTCGGCGCATGTACAGGGCGTTCGCGGTGTTTGTCAATGCGGGGATGAATATCATGTCGGGGTGCAAGAGTTTTTGCGCAAGGCCAGCGCCGACAATCAAACTAATGAGCGCTATAAAAGTCAGGTGATTAAACAGCTGGGCGGAAGTTTTAATACCCCAAGACGCATTGAAAAGCTTCGACACAGCATTACGCATTATCTGGACGAACTTCACGGCATGACCGATGAACATCTGGTGTGCGCACTGTATTCACCGTTCGTGGATCAGGCAAGTGGTCTCGAAGCCTTCTTACGACAACGCTACCCTGCAAAGCTTTACGCCCAGAATGACTTGCGGCTTGCCCTGATGGAGGAAAATGCCGCGTCTGAGGCCGATGTAAAGTGGCTTGAATCGATCAGCGGGCTGCCTGTGTCATCACTTAGGGTGCTGTTCGGTATGTCAAAAACAGACTTTACTGCCGGTAAATCCCTGATTGCTGCGCTGTGGATGCATGACCCGAACAAACTGCTCTGAGATTTAACAGTAGACCTGAAGCCGCTGTCTGGTCCCTGGTCAGCGGCAACCACACCCGAACTCGTCAGCCACTCATCCAATAGGGTTTGCCAGGCGGGTAGGCGAACTGCTATCTGTATGCATAACCAGTAACCAAAGCCAGTGGTTTGTTGTGCCTGTGATTTCTGATCCCCTACAAGACCCGTTTTATTACCTCAAAAACTTTCAGCATGTACTCGACTGGGTGGCGGCCCGGTATGAGGATGTCCTGAGCCCTGAAGAGCAGCAGTTTATTGCTGGTTTTGGCCAGTTGCCCGCTGCTTCACAAGCGCTGTGGGTGCGCATGGTGATGCGCAAAGGCGCACATTTTCGGGCGAGCAAGCTCAGTTATGCAGAAATCGGCGATCTACGCTCTGCTGCACAGCCTTTGGTGGAGGGCGGCTGGGTGAATGATCAGGCGCCCTTGGTACTGGCCGAGGTGTTTGAGGTCTTGACCAAGCCCGAGATCCTTGGCCGTTTCAGTGCGCACATCACCCAGCCCAAAGGTAAAAAAACCATGTGGCTTGAGGATCTTGCTGCTGATTTTACCCATCAACAAAGCTTGAACGAATGGCATCCCGCACTGGATGAACAGCTCTACACCCTTAATCACCGGGACTTGAGCGATCGTTTGCGGCTGATGTTCTTTGGCAACCTGAGCCAGGGCTGGCCGGACCTGGTCCTGGCTGATCTGGGGCTGTTTAACTACGAAACCGTGCCGTTCAGCCCGGAATCCCGCGCCTTGCGCTGCCGGACCGATATTGATGGCTACCTGCACCTCCACGCCTGCCGTGAGGCGATTGAAGCGGGTGGCGATGTGCAGGACATACAGGGCAGGGTGCTCGACTACCACACTGATAACCGCTGGCTGCAACGCCGTCGGGCGCGTTTGTTGTTTCAAATCGGCCAGTTCCACGAGCGGGCAGGGGAGTTGCCCCAGGCTTTACGAGTCTACCGTGACAGCCAGCACCCTGAGGCGCGTTTGCGCATGGTTAGGGTGCTTGAGCTGCTGGGTGAGTTTGAGCAGGCCATGGCGTTGACCAAGCCCAGTGCGGATGCGCCTTTTACCGACGCTGAGCAACAGCAATTGCTGCGCATGCTGCCCCGTTTGCGCCGCAAGCTGGGCCTGGCGGCGCTGGAACGACCCAAGGCGCAGCCCATCAAGCGTCTGGACCTGAGCCTTGATCGTGATGAACCCCTGTCGGTTGAGTTCAAAGTGGTCAACCACCTGCAAGCGCCTGAAGCACCGGTTTACTACGTCGAAAATACTTTGATCAACGGTCTGTTCGGCTTGCTGTGCTGGCCGGCGATTTTCGCACCGCTGCCGGGGGCGTTTTTTCATCCTTATCAAAGCGGCCCGGCCGATTTGCTCGATCAAGATTTCTTTTCCAGGCGTGCAGAGTTGTTCGACGCCTGCTTGGCGCAGCTGGACAGCCTGCAATACCAACACACCATACGCGCCACCTACGCCGCCAAATTCGGCGTGCAGTCACCTTTTGTGGCCTGGGACTATGTGAGCGAAAGCCTGCTGGACGATGCCTTGCTGTGCTTGCCGCCTGAACACCTGAAAGTCTGGTTCAAGCGTTTGTTGCAAGACATCAAAACCAATCGTGCCGGCATGCCTGACCTGATTCAGTTCTGGCCTGCGCAGAAGGCCTACCGCATGATCGAAGTCAAAGGCCCCGGTGACCGCTTGCAAGACAACCAACTGCGCTGGCTCGCGCTGTGCGAGCAACATCAGATGCCGGTCACGGTGTGTTACGTGCAATGGCAGGACGCTCGCCCTTGAGTTATCGCGTGGCAGTGCGCGCCTTGTGCGAGTTCACGGCCAAGGTCGGCGATCTTGACTTGCGCTTTACCCCGTCGCCGACGGCGCAGCAGGGCATTGCCGGGCATCGTACAGTAGCCTCACGGCGCAGTGCCGGGTATCAAACCGAAGTGAGCCTTGAAGGCCAGTACCAGAGCTTGACCGTGCGCGGTCGTGCCGACGGTTATGACCCGCAGGGCAACGTACTGGAAGAGGTGAAAACCTTTCGCGGCGACTTTGCCTCGATCCCCGTCAACCACCGGCAACTGCACTGGGCTCAGGCCCGGGTGTATGGCTGGCTGCTGTGTCAGAGCCTGCAACTGCCCCAGGTGAATCTGGCGCTGGTGTACTTCGATATCGTTAGCGAAAAAGAAACACGCGTCGAAGAAACCTGGAAGGCTGCCGACCTTGAGCAGTTCTTCAATCAGCAATGCTCGCTGTTTCTGAACTGGGCCGAGCAGGAGATGCGCCATCGTCAGGCCCGTGATGAGGCGGCGCAGCAGTTGGCCTTCCCCCATGCGCAATTTCGTACAGGACAACGCAGCCTGGCCGAGGCCGTGTACAAAACCGCCAGCGGCGGCCGCTGCCTGATGGCCCAGGCACCCACTGGCATCGGCAAAACCATAGGCACCTTGTTCCCCTTGATCAAGGCCATGCCCAAGCAACAACTCGACACGTTGATGTTCCTGACCGCCAAGACGCCCGGCCGCAAATTGGCGCTGGATGCTGCACAAGTGCTGTACCCGTCAGGTTCGCAGAGACCGTTTCGCGTGCTGGAACTGGTGGCGCGGGACAAGGCCTGTGAGTACCCCGAAAACGCCTGTAATGGCGAGTCATGTCCGTTGGCCAAGGGTTTTTATGATCGCCTGCCCGCTGCGCGTCAGGCGGCCGTTGCCCGGTCATCGCTGGACCAGCAGACACTGCGCAACGTCGCCCTGGACCATCAGGTGTGTCCGTACTACCTGAGCCAGGAAATGGCCCGCTGGGCTGATCTGGTAATAGCCGATTACAACTATTATTTCGACTTCACGGCCTTGCTCTACGGTCTGGCCCAAGCCAATCAATGGCGGGTCGCGACGCTGGTCGATGAAGCCCATAACCTGGTGGAACGGGCGCGGCAGATGTACAGCGCCAGCCTCGATCAACACACCCTCAACAGCGTTCGGCAAAACGCCCCGGCGGCGCTGGACAAGCCGTTCAAGCGCCTCAATCGCGAATGGAATGCGTTGCACAAGGAGCAAACCGGGCCTTATCAGGTGCATCCGCAGCTGCCGGCTAAATGGCTCAGCGCCTTGTCGGGCTGCATAACGGCAATCGGTGACTACCTCAACGATCATCCGCAAGGGCTGACAGGCAACCTGCAAGCCTTCTATTTCGAAGCCTTGCAGTTCAATCGGGTCGCAGAGCTGTTTGACCAGCACTTTTTGTTCGACGTCAGCGTGCGCGATGCTGGCCGGCGGCGGGTGTCACAACTCAACCTGCGCAACATTGTCCCGGCGGGATTCATCGGCCCACGGCTGGCCAGCGCGCAAAGTAACGTTTTGTTTTCTGCCACCCTGAGCCCGCGCCCTTACTACGCCAACCTGCTGGGGTTGCCTGCCGATACGGTCTGGATCGATGTCGAATCGCCGTTCAGTGCACAGCAACTGAAAGTGCAGGTGGTCTGCGAGATCTCGACCCGCTATGTGCACCGCGAAGCGTCCCTGGCGCCTATCGTCGAATTGATTGCGGCCCAGTTCGCGCAGCGCCCCGGCAACTATCTGGCGTTTTTCAGCAGTTTTGACTACCTGCAACAGATTGCAGAGTTGCTCGCCGAACGCCATCCACAGGTGCCGCAGTGGTCGCAATCACGACGCATGGACGAAGCCGCGCGCCAAGGCTTTCTTGATCAATTCACCCTGGCCAGCCAAGGGGTTGGCTTCGCCGTGCTGGGCGGTGCTTTTGGCGAGGGCATCGACTTGCCGGGGGCGCGGCTGATCGGTGCATTTGTCGCCACCCTTGGGCTGGCGCAATTGAACCCGGTCAATGAGCAAATCAAGCAGCGCATGGCCGGGCTGTTTGGCGCGGGGTATGACTACACGTACCTCTATCCTGGCCTGCAAAAAGTGGTGCAGGCCGCCGGGCGCGTGATCCGTACCCAAAGCGACCAAGGCACGCTGTTCTTGATCGATGACCGCTTTGCCGAACCCAAGGTGCAGCAACTGCTGCCCGGTTGGTGGCAATTGGGCTGATGGCGTGGCGTGTGCCACACTGCCTGCCTGTTCACTAACCGAGCCCTGCTTATGAGCATCAAACGTTACGGTACTGGCGCTGTGGGCGCCGGTGGTCAACCCTTGCCATTCGCCCGCGCCGTCGAGGCCGATGGCTGGCTGCACGTGTCAGGTCAGGTGGCCATGGAAAACGGTGAAATCATCAACGGCGGGATTGTTGAGCAAACCCACAAGACCATGCAAAACCTCATCGCGATTCTCGAAGAAGCCGGTTATGGCCTGGAAGATGTGGTGCGTACCGGCGTCTGGCTGCAAGACCCGCGTGATTTCTGGAGTTTCAACAAGGTCTTTGCGTCGTACTTCAAAAGCGAACATGCCCCGGCCCGCGCCTGTGTTCAGGCCATGATGATGGTCGATTGCAAGGTCGAGATCGACTGCATCGCCTACAAAGCCAAGGTCTGACACACGAGGTTTACCGATGCCACTCAATACTGCGCTGGTGCCCAAGGGCGCCGGCAAACGTGCCGACAATCTGCTGCGTGACGTCAGCTTGCCTGCGCTGGTGATCCACCGTGCGGCGCTGGAACACAACATTCGCTGGATGCAGGACTTCGTAACCCGCAGCGGCGCAGTTTTGGCCCCGCACGGCAAAACCAGCATGGCCCCGGCCTTGTTTCGCCGCCAGCTGGAGCAGGGCGCCTGGGGCATGACCTTGGGCACTGCGGTGCAAACCCGTGCCGCCTATGCCGCCGGCGTGCGCCGGGTGCTGATGGCCAACCAGTTGGTGGGTCAGCCGAACATGGCACTGATAGCCGAGCTGCAAACGGACCCGGCGTTCGAGTTCTACTGCATGGTGGATCATCCGGACAACGTCGCAGCATTGGGCGCGTTTTTTGCCGGGCGCGGCCAGCGTCTCAACGTGATGATCGAGTACGGTGTAGTCGGCGGGCGTTGCGGGTGTCGCACAGAGGAGCAAGTACTGGCGCTGGCGGCGGCGATCAACGCCCAGCCAGCGCTTGCGTTGACGGGCATCGAAGGCTACGAAGGGGTGATTCGGGGTGACACAGCGATCAGCGAGATTCGTGCTTTTGCAGCTTCGCTGGTGCGTTTGGCCCTGCATCTGCAAAAAGACGGCGCCTTTGCCCTCGATAAACCGATCATCACGGCGTCGGGATCTGCCTGGTATGACTTGATTGCTGAAGCGTTCGCCGCCGAGTCGGCCAGCGGGCGATTCCTCAGCGTGCTGCGACCTGGCAGCTACGTGGTTCACGACCACGGCATTTACAAAGAGGCGCAATGCTGCGTGCTGGATCGGCGCAGTGACCTGCACGAAGGTCTGCGTCCGGCGCTGGAAGTCTGGGCCCATGTGCAATCGCTGCCTGAGCCGGGCTTTGCCGTTGTTGCCTTGGGCAAACGTGATGTGGCCTACGATGCGGGCTTGCCGATGCCGCTAAAACGTTACCGCGAAGGCGTAGTGCCTGCGTTTGGCGATGACGTCAGCGAATGCCGGGTGACCGCCGTGATGGACCAGCATGCCTTTATGACCGTTGCCCCTGGCATTGAGCTGACCATCGGCGACATTATCAGTTTTGGCACCTCACATCCGTGCCTGACCTTCGACAAATGGCGCGTCGGTTGCTTGGTAGACGAGCAGTTCAACGTGGTTGAGCAACTGAATATCGAGTTCTAACCCGAGCGAACTTGCCTCGCGATCTTTTGATCTTGAAAATCAAAAAGATCGCGAAGCAAAAGCGTGAACCATCAGGCGTTGGTCATGCCCCGGGTCATGCGCAAGGCCAGCAGGCTGCCACCGACAATCACGGCAGCCAGCATGTACAAGGCCACGTCCGTAGAGCCGGTCGCGTCTTTGACAAACCCGACCAGGTAAGGGCTTAAGAAGCCCGCCATCTGCCCCATCGAGTTAATCAAGGCCAGGCCACCCGCTGCCGCACCAGCACTGAGCAGGGCGGTCGGCACCGGCCAGAACATAGGCAGGCCGGTCAGGGCGCCCATAGTCGCGATGGTCAGACCCAAAATCGCAATGGCCGGCTGGGTCGCGAAGTTGACCGCAATGATCAGCCCGATTGCGCCCATCAGCATCGGCACCACCAAGTGCCAGCGCCGCTCTTTGCGCAGGTCGGCAGAACGCCCCACCAACAGCATGAACACTGCCGCCAGCAAGTAGGGGATCGCGCTGATCCAGCCAATCACCAGAGCGTCATTGAAGCCCAGGTTTTTGATGATCGACGGCAGCCAGAAGTTGATCGCGTACACGCCACTCTGAATGCAGAAGTAAATCAAGCCAAACGCCCAGATGGCCGGGTTCTTGAACACCGCAAGCAGCGAATCAGTTGCCGTGGAGGGCCGGTTGGCGGCGTCCAGTTGATGGTCGGCTTCCAGTACTGCGCGCTCGTGGGCGCTCAGCCATTTGGCATTGGCGAAGCTGTCGCTCAACAGGAAAACGGCCAAGCACCTAAAGGGCGTGCAGCCGGGTATCAACCTGCCGTTATTGCTAGACCAGCGCCTGATTGGCGTGCTCGGGCTGACCGGCGAGCCCGAGTTATTGCGCACCTATGCCGAGTTGGTGCGCATGACCGCTGAAATGCTGGTGGGCCAGCGTCACCAGCAGGCAGAGCAACAATGGCGGCGGCAGCGTTGCGATGATCTGGTGGCTTTATTGCTCAGTGATGCGGGCGACTCGCCCCGGCTGATTGATGAAGCCCAACAACTGGGGCTTAAGCCGCAGTTATCACGCATTCCTTTTTTGTTTGAGTTGGGCGCGGGGCAAAGCGCCGAAGCCCTGAGCGCCTGGTTGCAGGCTCGCTACCCGGACAGTTGGTGCGTGACCCCGGCCACCGGCTCGTTGTTGTGGTGTCGCCCCTCGACCACTGCGCTGGACGACCTGCGTTTGCTAGAACGCCTTGATGGCTTGGGCTGGAACGTCTTGCGCGTTGCCGCAGGCGGTCAGGCCGATGGCTTGAAGGGCTTGCGCCGCTGTTATCGACGGGTCGGGGACTTGCTGGCTTATGGTCGGGATGTGTTGCCACAGACCCGGGTTTTAACGCTCAACCGTTATCGCTTGCCGGTGATGTTGTGGCGCCATCGCAACGATGATGCCCTCGAAGAGCTGTTAGGGCCGCTGCACAAAGTGGTGGCCAAAGACAGTAACGGCCAACTGATCTCAACCCTGCGCAGTTGGTGCGAACACGATGGCCAGAGCCAGCCATGTGCCGATGCGCTGGGCATCCACCGCAACAGCCTGCGCTACCGAATGGAGCGTATTGCCGAGTTGAGCGGGGTCGATCCGTTAAGCCTCAACGGCATGCTGGCGCTGTACCTGGGGGTGCAATTGCTGCCACACAGCTAGCCAGCACAGCTGCGGTTGTAAAAATGAACAACAAACCCTGTGATTGCTTGTGCACCAGACCGGCGTGTTTGCAGCTGATTACTGGCAGCATGGAAGGCATAAGAACTGGAGATTCGCCCCATGAAAATCGTGATTGCCCCCGACTCGTTCAAAGACAGCCTGAGCGCTGAAAAAGTCGCCGATGCCATTGCTGCCGGATTCAGCGATGTGCTGCCGGATGCGCAGTTGATCACGTGCCCCATGGCCGATGGTGGCGAAGGGACAGTAGATGCGATTGTCGCCGCCGGTAACGGACAACTGCGCCGTAATCGCGTGCAAGGGCCTTTGGGTGCTGCGGTTGAGGCCAACTGGGGCTGGCTGCCGGACAGCCGCACCGCAATCATTGAAATGGCCGAGGCCAGCGGCTTGCAGTTGGTCGCCCGCAATGAGCGCGACGCCTGCATCAGCAGCACGTTTGGCACCGGTGAGTTGATCAAGGCCGCGCTGGATGCCGGAGCCCAGCGCATCATCCTGGCCATCGGCGGCAGCGCCACCAACGACGCCGGTGCCGGTGCCCTGCAAGCGCTGGGACTGGGTTTGTTCGATGCCCAGGACCAACCTCTGGCCCATGGCGGCCTGGCCTTGGCTAACGTGACGCGCATTGACCTGACCGGTCTGGACCCGCGTTTGAATGACGTGCGTTTTGAAATCGCGGCTGACGTCAATAACCCGCTGTGCGGCGAGCATGGCGCGTCCGCCATTTTTGGCCCGCAAAAAGGCGCCTCGCCTGAGCAAGTGCGCCTGCTGGATCAAGCCCTCGGGCACTTTGCCGATCATTGCGCCAAGGTCTTGCCTAAGGATGTACGTGATGAGCCGGGTTCGGGTGCAGCGGGCGGGCTTGGTTTTGCCGCCAAAGCGTTCTTTGGTGCGCAATTTCGTGCCGGGGTCGAGGTGGTCGCCGAGTTGGTCGGTTTGTCCGAGGCGGTCAAGGGCGCAGACCTGGTGATCACCGGGGAAGGGCGTTTTGATGCGCAGACCCTGCGTGGCAAAACCCCGTTTGGTGTTGCCCGTATTGCCCAGGCCCACGGCGTGCCGGTGGTGGTTTTGGCCGGTACGTTGGGCGAGGGCTATCAGGCCCTGTACGCCCATGGCATACACGCCGCCTTCGCCTTGACCAACGGCCCGATGAGCCTTGAAGACGCCTGCGCCCAGGCAGAGCAATTGCTCACCGACCGCGCCCGCGACATCGCCCGTTTGTTGACATTGCGCACCCTGTAATCGCAGCCGGCCCCCTCTGTAGGAGCGAGTTTGCCTCGCGATCTTTTGATCTTTAAAAAGATCGCGAGGCAAGCTCGCTCCTACAGTTAATGTGATTGCCAAGAATCGTGTAAGCTGTGCGGTCTTTTGCATTCGACCCTTGCGAGCCCTATGCCGTCGCTCTTCAAACGTTCCTTGTTGCCCAAACTGCGCAGTTTTCCATTGTCTGCCGATGCGTTCAGCATTTTGCCCAGTGCTGCCGAGTTCCGTCGCAGCCTGCTGGCGCATATCGCGGGTGCTCGTCATCGGATCACGCTGGTGGCCTTGTACCTGCAACAGGACGAAGCCGGCCAGGAAATTCTCGACGCCTTGCACGCTGCCAAAGCGGCACGTCCGGAACTTGAAATTGCGGTGGTGGTTGACTGGTTGCGGGCGCAGCGCGGGCTGATTGGCGCGGGGAAGCAGCCCGGTAACGCGGCCTGGTATCAGGCGCAAACGGCAGCTCACGACAGCGAGGTGCCGATTTACGGCGTGCCGGTGCAAACCCGTGAGCTGTTCGGGGTGCTGCACCTCAAGGGCTTTATTGTCGACGACTGCGTGATCTACAGCGGCGCCAGCTTGAACAACGTGTATTTGCACAAGCTGGACAAGTACCGCTACGACCGATATCACGTGCTGAACAACAAAGCGCTGGCGGATTCCATGCAGCACTTTGTTCAGCATGACTTGATTGAAGCCAAGGCCGTGCACCGTCTGGATCTGCCGTCATTGCCGACCACGCGCAGCCTGCGCAGCGCCATTGGCAACTTGCGCAGCCATCTGAAAAAAGCCAGTTACGACACCACACAAGGCACGGTGGGGCACTTTGGCCTGTCCGTCAGCCCGCTGCTGGGCGTTGGTAAAAACAACCCGCTGAACCGGGTGGTGTGCGAGTTGATTGCCAGCAGCCAGCAGCAATTGACCATTTGTACGCCGTATTTCAACTTGCCATTGCCCGTCACCCGCGAGATCAACCGTGCGCTGGAGCGTGGGGTGAAGATCGACATCGTGGTCGGTGACAAGACTGCCAACGACTTCTATATCCCGCCGAGTGAACCGTTCAGGGTGATCGCAGCGTTGCCCTACCTGTACGAACTGAGCCTGCGCCGTTTTGCCAAAAGCCATCAGCGCCAGATCGACAGCGGCTTGCTCAACCTGCACCTGTGGCGTGACGGCGACAACACCTATCACCTCAAGGGCATGTGGGTTGATGACCGCTACACCTTGCTGACCGGCAACAACCTCAACCCGCGAGCGTTCCGCCTGGACCTGGAAAACGGCCTGCTGATCGACGACCCGCGTCGCGAATTACTCGAACCCCGGCGCAAGGAACTGGAAGCGATCTTCGCCCACACCCAGCGCATCGATCACTTCAAAGATCTCGAAACCCTGACGGACTACCCACCCGCCGTGGCCAAGTTCCTGCGTCGCGTCAGCCGGGTACGAATCGAACGTCTGTTGTACAGGATTCTTTGAATCCGGCGGTCAGCTACAAGCTCCCGCCAACGTCGGGAATATACGCCACGCTTTCAGTCTCGCGGCGGTGCAGCAGGCGGTCACCGTTATCGACCTGGCTGCTGACCACCTGATGATCCACGCTCAAATAGCCCAGCGGTAACGGGTCGCCGCTGCGGTGCTGGGCGAAGATCAAGGTGCGTTCTGGATCAAAGTGATGGCCACTGGTTTTATCCAGCCATGCCATCAGGGCGGCGCTGTCACCCTGACGCGGGTAGTCCTGGTCTTCGCTGACAAAGTAAAACGGCTGATTGTCGTTCTGCACATACAGCGGCAGTTTGTTGTCGACTTCAATCATCACCATGCGCCAGTCGTCCCAAGGCGCTTGGGCACTGGCTTGTGCTTTAACGTCCTGACCAAATTGCATCACGCCGCCGCCACCGTTGGACCACGGGTAAAACACCCCCAGTACCAACAGCAGCAAGCCGCAACTCAGCCCGAAGGCTACTTTCCAGCCTCGGCCCAAGGTTTTTTTGCGTTGTTGCAGGCGTCGGGCAACCCACCAGGCGCCGAGCAGTTGCGCGAAGGGCACCAGCGGCAGCACGTAATAGCTGCGGCGGCTGCCACTGGCGGTAAAGAACACAAACAACAGGGCCAGGCCCCAGACCAGCCAGCGGGCGTTTGGCTCTATATGCCGCCAGTTGCGCACTGCGACCCACAGAGCAATGATCCAGACCGGCGCCCAAGGCAGGGTGTAGACCGGCAAGTAGAGCAGGTAGGTGTAAATGGGCCCCAGGTTGTCGAAAGGCTGAAAGAACCGCACCACGTTCTCGCGCAGCACCAGGCCCAGCCCGCTTTGCCCGTAGCTGGCAGCGCCATACAGGTGCGAAAGGGCAAAAGGTATGAGGTACACCACCAGCGCGATGGCCAGGGCCGCACACAAACGCCAATTCACATGTTGCTTCCAGCGCTGCTCGCTCAGTACATGGGGCAGCAAGATCAGCCCCGGCAACACAAAACCGATCAGCCCTTTGAGTAATGAGCTCACGGCTAGCAACAAAAAGAACACGCAGTAGCGGCTAAACCGTGTGTCATCAGGGCCTCGCCAATACCACCACACAGCGGCCAGCAAACCGCACACGGTCAATATGTCGGCCGTGGCAACGCGTCCCCAGAACACGAAGTAAAACGTGCTGATCAGCATCCAGCCGCCGATCAGGCCTGCGGTCTGGCTGAACAGTTGTTTGCCGATCAGGTACACCAACCACACACTCAACCAGGCGGCGATGACCGATGGCAGGCGCAATGACCAGTGATTCAAGTCACCGAGCACCCCGGCCGTTGCGGTGATCAGCCAGTAGGAGGGCAGCGGTTTGTCGTAATAGGCCGAGCCCTTGAGGTACGGGTCCAGGTAATCACCGCTTTGCAGCATTTGCAGGGCAATGTTGGCCCAGCGGGTTTCCGGGCCCCAGAGTTCGCGCGAACCCAGACCGAGCAAAAGCATCAAGGCAGACACGCCCAGCAACAGCAGCAGCGCCCGGTGTTCTGAGGTCCAGCGTTGGATAACGGTCATTCAGGATTGGCCTGAGGGAAGATAAAGATCGCCAGGTCGCCACGCTCATAGCGCTTGCCGCCCAGGGGCAGCATGTCGACTTCCTGAACCTCATGGGCCGAACGAGCGCGCATCACCACGCCAACCGGGCCACGGGCTTGCGCTTCTTTCATCCACTCGCCGATGTTAGCCATATCAACCTTACGCGTAGCTGAATCGGCATAACCCAGGCCGTATTTAAGTTCGCCTTCGGTGTCGTACAGTGTCACGTCGGGGCGGTTCAGGCGCCACGAGAGTGCTGCGGCGCTGCCCAGTTCGTTGCTCAACAACGTGCGGGTCTGGCTCAGTTCTTGAACATGCTCAGCGATAAATTGATCGGGCATCTTGTTGTTGACCACGCTGGCGGGCATCGCCGCAGGCAACAACGCAACCAGCAGGCCCATGCCCAAAGCCGGTGCGGCCCACAACTGCAATGGGCGCATAGCTTGCAGCGCATTGGCCAGCAGCCAGCCCATCAACACGATCAACCCCAACGACAGGCTGAACATCTCGGTGTTGGCGTAAACCGGGCGCGTCACTTGCAGGTAGATCAACCCCGTGAGCCCAGCCACAGCCAGCAGCGCGTTCAACAGGCCATTGAGGCGTATCACCGTGCTGCGCCCCTGATCGATCCAGGACATCAGCGCATGCCCCATGAGCAAGGCCAATGGCAGCAGGCACGGCAGGATATACGTCGGCAATTTGCCCTTGCTCAAGCTGAACATGGCCAGCGGTAGCAGCAACCACAGCAGCAGGAAAGCGATACCCGGCTGGCGTTTTTGCTTCCAGGCGTCGAGCAGCGCCGCAGGCAGCAGCGTCGCCCACGGCAGGCTGGCGGCCAGCAGTAGCGGCAGGTAGAACCACCAGGGCTGAATGTGCTGGGCATCGCTCGCGCTGAAGCGGCGGATGTGCTCATTCCAGAAGAAGAACTGCCAGAAGTCAGGTTCCTGATGATGAATCATCAATGCCCAAGGCAAGCACACGGCGATTGCGAGTACTACCGCCAGCGGTCCATAGCAAAGCATCTCTTTGATGCGCCGCTGCCACAGGGCAAAGGGCACGCCGATCAACACCGGCAGTAGCCAGGCCAGGAACCCTTTAGTCATAAAGCCCATGCCACAGGCCACGCCCAGCACGCTCCAGGCCCACAGACGTGCGCGCTGGCTTTGAGCCGTAAAGGCAAACCACAGGGCAACCAGGCTCAGGTTGACCCAAAAAGCGAACTGCGGGTCGAGGTTGGCGTAGCCCGCTTCACCAGCAACCAGACCAAAGCTCATCAATAGCAGCGCGCTGGCAAACGACTTGCGCGGGTCATTCCACAGCCGGCTAGCGAGCAGCCAGGCCAGCCACACACTCAGCCCGGTGGTGAGTGCCGACGCGATGCGCACCCCGAACAGGTTGTCACCGAACACGGCCTGGCCGATGGCAATCAGCCAATAGCCCGCAATCGGCTTCTCGAAATAGCGCAGCCCCATGAAATGCGGCGACACCCAGTTACCGCTTTGCAGCATGCTTTGACTGATCTGGGCATACCGGGTTTCGTCAGGGATCCACAAACCGTGGGTCATCAAGGGTACGAGATAAAACAGCACAAACGCCACGACCAGGCCGGGAATGGCCCAGCGCTCAAGGCGATTGCTCAGAGTGTGTTGAGAGGCTACAGCCGTCATGCTTTCCACCTGCAAAGTCCTTAATGGACGTCATTTATGGCGGGCACGTTAGAGGGCTGTGGGTGGAGGGGAGGTGAACTCAATGTGAAAAAAAAATGCAGCGTGCCAGACGCTGCAAAACCTGGAGCGAGCTTGCCCGCGAATGAATCGACAAGGTGTGTCAGGCAAACCGTGTTGTCTGCATCGCGAGCAAGCCCGCTCCCACACGAGTCGGGCGGGTTTAAAAGTCGACCGTAGCCGAGACTTTCAGTGCGCGCGGTTCGCCCTGGCTCAGGTAGCCGCCATTGGCCGACGCCCAGTAGCGGGTGTTGGCGACGTTTTCCAGGTTGGCCCGCAGCGTCACGGCACGCTGCTCAACCTCGAAGCTGTAACGTGCGCCCAGATCGAAGCGGTTCCAGGCCGGAATGCTCAGGGTGTTGGCCGCATCGACGTATTGGCCGCCAGTGCGCAGCATGCGCCCATTCAATGCGACGCCCTCAAGCCCCGGTACATCCCAGTCGGCACCCAGGTTGTACTGGAAGTTCGGCACGCCGATCGCCCGATTACCATTGTTGGCGCCGTTTTTGGTGCCGCTGAGTTCGGTGTCCATCACGGTCGCACCCGCCAGCAAACGCAAGCCGTCCAGCGGCTCGCCATAGATGTTCAGCTCAACCCCGCGATTGCGCAGGGTACCTTGCCGGACGTAGGTATTTTGCGCGTCGACATAGCCATCGCTGGGTTGCTCGATGCGATACACCCCAAAGCTCGCGCCAAAGGTGCCTTTGTCGTACTTGATCCCGGCTTCAACCTGCTTGGAGCGTGCAGGGGCAAAGGTCTGACCGCGGTTTGTCACTTCAGCACCGCCTGCGGTTGCCGGAGCGGTCGGGCCCTTGGCCAGACCTTCGATGCGGTTGGCATACAGCGACACGTGTTCCCATGGTTTAAGCACGATGCCGTAGACCGGCGTGGTGATGGACTCGTCATAGGTGGCTGTGCGTGCGCCGGCGTAGCTCCAGCCATCGACTTTCAGGTTTTGCCGACGCAGGCCGTAGGTGACCAGGATGCGGTCGTCCATAAAGCCCAGGGTGTCGGAAATCGCCATGCTGCGGTTGATGGTCTTGCCGACGATGCCCGGGTCGTTGATATCGCCGCCCACGTACGGGTAAACCGTTGGCTTGGCCACGTCGATCGGGTGGTACAAGTCGTTGGCGAAACTGCCACTCAACTCATATGCCGAGCGTTGCTCGGTCCAGATACCCGTCACACCCAGGTTGATTTGATGGCTCACCGGGCCGGTTTGCAACGTGCCGCGCAGGCCGGCCATGGCGCTGCGGTTGTCTTCATCATGGGCGACAAACATGCTTGAAGCGGTGGTCGCGCCTGCGGTACTGCGCAGGGTCGGGGTGGAGTAGTTGCCCACTTCGCGGGTGTGCTTGGCCCCGGCGGCGGCATACAGGGTCCACTGGTCGTTGAGGTCATATTCGCCACGGGCCATGCCGTAGGTGTCTTCCAGCTCGGTGAAGGTCCACTTCTGGCTGTAATTGGTGTCGGCATCCGGTGCGTGGGGGATGCCGGTCAATGTGGCGGGGATATACACCGTGTTGCGATTGCCATTGATGCGCTGCTTTTGATAGCCAAAATCGGTCGACACGCGCAAGCGATCACCCCGGTAATCCAGCCCCAGGGCGAACAGCTTGGTGCGCTGGCTTTCGTTGTCGATAGCGGTATCGCCTTCGCGCTGGGCGATGTTCATACGCACGCCAAACTCATTGTTATCGCCAAAACGCTGGCCCAGATCGAGGTGTTCACCCACGCGGCCGCTGCTGGAAATATCGGTGCTGAAGCGCCGGGTCGGGGTGTCCTGGGCGCGCTTGGGTTGCAAGTTGATGCCACCGCCGACGCCAGAGCCGGTCGGAGTCACGCCATTAATAAAGGCATTGGGGCCCTTGAACACTTCAACCCGCTCAAGGCTGTCGGTGCTGATCACCTGGCGCGGTAATACGCCGTACAAGCCGTTGTAAGAAATATCGTCACTGTTCAGAGGCAAGCCCCGAATCACAAAAATCTGCGCCGCGTTGCCGTAGCCAAAGGACTGGCGTACCGATGAATCGTTTAGCAGCACGTCGCCGATGTTTTCTGCTTGCTGGTCTTCGATCAGTTGCGCGGTGTAACTCGACATTGTGAACGGCACATCCATCATGTCCTGATTGCCCAGCACGCCCAGCTCACCACCCCGAGCGACCTGGCCGCCGCTGAATACGGTCGGCAGGGCATTTTTGGGTAATTCATCGGCTGAAATGGCCGTGCTGTCCAGCGTCAGTACAGAGGCCGGAGCCTGATCGGCAGCAGCCACGCTGCACAGTGAGGTACCCAGCAGGCCAAGCAAGGTGGCAGCCAGTGAAGTCAAACGAAACGGGGCGAGGGTGGTCGGCATCAGAATTCCGCGCAGAGTGAGAGAGGTGTCGGCATCCGTGCAAACTTAAAGGCAAATGATATAGATTCTCTCTTGCATCAAAAAGCGAAACTTCACGCACCTGTACAGGAATTAACCTGATCGCCACTGCGGCGCTTATGACAATCAGGGGGTGGGCTGCCTGCCTGAGTCGATTTGTCGCACCGCCTCCACGTTGCCCGGATTTGCTGGCGTTGGGCATATATGCGCACCACAACGGGGCGTGCTTGCCGTGCGACAGGGGCGTGACAGTGGTAGATTCAGCGCCCATGAAACGCGTTTACCCCACAGCAATCTTGCGCTGTCGCTAATGGCGGGTCCATTGGTCGAGTCATGCGCACACCTGTGCTGACTGCGCAGGGCAAAGGTCAGGCTTACAAGCCAGACCGCTTAAAGGAACCTGACATGAATGCATTACTGACTCGCCGCCATGTCGTTGCCGGTCTTGGCTTGCTCAGTCTCGGCTTGCTGGCCGGTTGTGATCCCGGCAGCGGTTTGTCGTACAAATACGGCAAAGACCTCAGCAACGAGATTCTGGGGCGCAAGTTCAAGCTTCGCGACGCTGAAGGCAACGAGATGATGCTCGGCAGCTTTCGCGGAATGATGCCGATGATTTTCTTTGGTTTTACCCAATGCCCGGCCGTGTGTCCGACCGCATTGGCCCGCGCTGCACAAATCAAGAAAATGATGGGCCCGGACGGCGATCGTCTGCAGGTGGTGTTCATCACCCTGGACCCGGAGCGCGATAAGCCGGCAATGCTCGATGCCTATGTCAAAGCCTTCGACCCAAGCTTTATTGCGTTGTCTGGCACCCTCGAAGAAACCGCTGCCACGGCCAAAGAGTTCAAGGTGTTCTACGAAAAGATCCCGACCGGATCGTCGTACACCCTGTCGCACACGGCCACCAGCTTCGTGTTTGATACGCGTGGCGTACTGCGTTTGGGCTTGTCGCCTTCACTGACGGCCAAGCAGTGCACCGAAGACCTGCTGACGGTGATGTCGGTCTGCTGATCTCCGCTTCCTTTGAAAGAGTCCGTCTTATGAAAACTGTAAATCGCTTGATGTTGCTGTCGTTGCTCGGCTTGAGCCTTAACGTTTCTGCACAGACCGTTGTCGATGAAGCCTGGGTGCGCGCGACGGTTCCTGGCCAGCCTTCGTCCGGTGCCTTTATGCACATCACCGCGAGCAGCGACAGCAAGCTGGTTGAGGTTAAATCGCCGGTGGCCAAGACCGTTGAGATTCATGAATCGACCATGAAAAACGACGTCATGAGCATGCACGCCGTTCCTTTCGTGGCATTGCCGGCCGGCAAGACCGTCAACATCGAACCCGAGGGTTATCACGTGATGCTGATGGACCTGACAGGTCAGATCAAAGACGGTGATCACGTACCGCTGACCCTGATTGTCGAAGATGCAAAAGGCACCAAAGAGTCGATCGAAGTCAAAGCCCAGGCACGTGCGCTGAACACAATGCACATGGAAATGGACATGCACGACCACGGCACCGCGCACTAATCCCCCCATCAAACCTGTAGGAGCGAGCTTGCCTCGCGATCTTTCAAATCAACAGATCGCGAGGCAAGCTCGCTCCTACAGATTCTGCTTAAAACCTCCCCGTCAGCGGGTATTCCACCGCTACCCGCAACTGGTCAGTGTCCAGTTCTGCCTGCGCCGCATTGCCGCGATGCACGTTATAGCGCAGCGACAGGGTGGTGCCTTTGGCCGCGCCACTTTGCACCACATAGCGCGCTTCCAGATCACGCTCCCAGTGTTTGCCGCCTTTGCCATACCCCAAATAGGCATAGCCGCCTTTGGGATCAACCTGCGTGCCGTTGATCTGGCTGCCGCGCACATAGGCGGCACTGAGCATTAACCCCGGCAGGTTCCAGGGCGACATGTCCAGATCGTAGCGGGCTTGCCACGATTGCTCGTTCGGCGCGTTGAAGTCAGACAGTTGCACGGCGTTGCTGATAAATATCGCGCCACGGGTCACGTAGTCGAACGGCGTGTCGCCATGCACCTTTTGATACCCCAGGCTGAAACTGTGCGGGCCTTGGGCATAGGTGCTCATCAAGCTCCAGGTGGTGTTGTCGATGGTGCCCGACAGCGCCTTGCCTTCATCGGTGGTGCGATAGAGGTTGAAGTTGAAAGCCAGCGAGCGTTTTTCATCAATCGGCTGGTTGAACAGGGCGCCCACGTACTGCTGGTTCCAGGTGTTTTCATAGCGAGACGTATAAAGGCTGGTACTCAGCTGTTTGCTGGGGCTATAGACCACGCCCGCAAGGTCGAACGCGTCGCCTTTGCGGCCGTTGGAGTAGTTCACCACAAACTCCTGGTTATGGCTGCTGGCGTTACGATCGGTACTGCCGGTGAAGTGCCCGCCGACCATTTTCAGGGCATTGAACTCGTTGCTGGTGACAAACACCCCGGTGGCGGTTTCGGGCAGCAGGCGGCTGTCGGATGAGCTGAATACCGGTGTTTTGACCCGCTGCTCGCCGTACGACACCACTGTGTTTGACATGCGCAGCTTGATCGCGGCGCCGCCCCGGGCGTAGTCGTCCTTGGGGTAGCCTTCGTTATCCAGCCCCAGCAACCGGGCCTTGCCCGCGCGGCCGCCACCACTGTCCAGTTTGACCCCAAGGTAGGCGTGGGCATCGACGCCGACACCGATCAGCCCCTGGGTGAAACCTGACTGCAACGTGCCCATCAGGCCGTACGCCCATTCCTCGGCGTAATCGTTGCGCTCAGATCTGGCTTTGTAGGCATTGCGTGCGCTGCTGTTGCTACTGCCATGCTGGTAATCGCGGCGGTCGTAGACACTGCGATTGAGCACCGCCCAGGTGCTGTCTTCGATAAAACCATTGGCCTGGGACTGGGCCGAATCGGCCATGCTTGCGGGGCTGGCGAGGGCCAGCAAAATGGCCGAGCGGGTGCTCAGGACGGTCATGGCGCAGCCTGTCGGGCGAGGGCGGCATTCATGCGGTCGAGCGCGCGCTTGGGCAGTGAAGCGGGCAGGGCTGGCGCCTCGGCCGGTGGTTCGCCCACTTGAATCAGCATCACCATGCCCATGGCCAGATGCGGCGTGCACTGAATGCCATAGAGGCCTGGCACGGTGAAGGTCTGTTCGATTTCCTGATCAATCTTACCCATAAAGGTCGGAACGCCTTCTGGCCAAATGGCCGGCAAGGTCGCTGCGTTATGGCCGCTTTGCGTCGCCACGAACTTGACCGTATCACCGGGGGCAATCTGCAGGTAATCCGGGTCGTAGACCATGCCGGCGGTCGGGCTACGGGTGAGCATTTTGACTTCATGGGTCTCGGCCAGGGCCGCAGGGGCAAGCAGGGCAGTGGTCAACAGCACGGTCAGGGATGAAATACGCATATCTGGTTATCCATAGAGTCTGGGTCCCAAACGCGGGATGCGCGGCATGTTAGAACAACACGCCGCGTCGTCCGCATTAGAAGTATTTCAGCCATGAAACATCTCGGCGACGGGCCTTGAGCCCGGCAAACCAGCGCACCGGCAGATACAACGCCGCGGCCAGCAAAATAGCCGTCAGCCACACGGCGCCGATGCCGTTGAAACCGAAGTAATCGCCCTGATTTAAACCAAACAGGCCCACGCAGACCAGGTACAGCACTTTGAGCACGTACAGGTGCAGCAGGTAGAAGAACATCGGCGCGGCGCCAAACACCGCCAGTGTGCGGATCCAGCGTTGCTGGCCGGCGCGTTCAAAGCCGAGCAACAGCAGCAGGCCGACGCCCAGGGTCAAGGTGAGAAACAGCAGCGAAGGCGGGTATTTGGTGATGTTGAAAAAGCTCATCAGGGTTTGCGTCACGTTGCTGTAGCCCACCCATTGCGCCTCGCCATAACCATTGAGTAAACGCAGGGCGACAAAGCCAAGCAGCGCGCCGGTGCCCGCAAGCAGCAGAAAACGCTGACGCAAGGCCGCCGAGGCAGAGCGAGCGAACCACGGCCCCAGGCAGTAGCCCAGCGCGATGACCCCGATCCACGGCAGTACCGGATACGACGTGCGCAAACGCAGGTTGTCCGAAAACTCGATCCAGCCGCGATCATGCAAAATCGCCCAAGGCACATGCATCGCAGAACCAGCGGCAAAGTGCACGTTGTCGAGCAGGTTATGCCCGGCAATGATCACCACGGCGAGCAGCAGAAGCAGCGGGCGCGGCAACCAGACCAGCGCGGCCAGGGCAATCATGCTGACGCCGATGGCCCAAATGACCTGCATGTAAATCACGCTTGGCGGGAACTGGAAGGTCCAGGCGAAGTTCACCAGGGTGAATTCCAGGACCACCAGAAACAGCCCGCGCTTGAACAGAAAAGCCGAGACGTCGCGGGTGCCCTGATATTTTTCACCGTACAGAAACGCCGACAAACCGGTCAGCAAGACAAAAACCGGGGCGCACAAGTGGGCCAGGGTCCGGCTGAAAAACAAGGCAGGTTCAGTGATATCAATGTTCATCGGGTCGGCCACCTGGCGGTGCAAAAAGAACGTTTCGCGCACGTGGTCCAGCAGCATGAAGATGATCACCAGGCCCCGAAGGGCGTCGATGGAGAGCAGGCGTTGGCCTGAAGGCGGGGCTTGAATTGCGTTTGGCATTGAAGAGATCACAGGCAGGTGAATGGCATAAGTTGCGTTACCTTATAACATTCGATCCGTGCCTGTCACCCGTGTGAGAACTGTTCGCAATTAAAACTGCGCGTGCAGGCGATCAGCGACGCACTTTGACCCACGCCATCAAGATCGCTGAGGACAGCACCCCGGCGAACATGAAGATGTAAGCCGCACCGGGGTTGCCGGTCAGGCCAATCAGGTAGCCGACGATCCATGAGCCAACAAAAGCGCCCAAAGCGCCGCACGCATTGATCAGGCCAATGGCACCGCCGAAGACGTTGGCCGGAAGGATCTCCGGGATCAGCGCAAAAAAGGGCCCGTAAGGTGCGTACAGCGCGGCACCGGCCATCGTCAACAGCGCGAACGACAGCCAGAAATGCTCAGAACCCAGCAGATAAGAACCGAGGAACGCCAGCGCACCGAGTGCCAGCAACGGCCAGACGAAGTGTTTGCGTTGCTGGGATTTGTCCGAGGCCCAGGACACCGCCAACATGGCGGCGACAGCGGCCACGTAGGGCACCGCGCTCAGCCAGCCGACGGTGACGATGTCAGCTGCGGCTGCCTGCTTGATGATGCTCGGAAGCCACATGATGAAACCGTAAACGCCGATGCTCCACAGCGCATGAACACAGCACAACTGAATCACCACCGGGCTGGTGAAGGCCTGGCGGTAATTGCGTACTTGCGGCATGCCTTTTTGTTCGTCGGCCAGGGTGGCGGCCAGCTGGGCTTTTTCCTGTTGCGTCAGCCAGTTGACCTGCTCGGGCTTGTCACGCGCCATGCGCCACCAGACAAAGGCCCAGAGCACGGCCGGGGCACCTTCAATGACAAACATTTCGCGCCAGCCCCAGGCCTGAATCAGGTAGCCCGACACCACCGACATCCACAGCACCGTGACCGGGTTGCCCAGCACCAGAAAGGTGTTGGCCCGTGAGCGCTCCTTGCGGGTGAACCAGTTGCTGATAAAAATCAGCATGGCGGGCATCACGGCCGCTTCGACGATGCCCAGCGACACCCGAATGAACATCAGCATTGGGATGTTGGTCACCAGCCCCGTGGCCATGGCGCAAAAGCCCCACAGAATCAGGCTCCAGAACACCAGTTTGCGTACGCTGTATTTCTGCGCGTAAATCGCCCCCGGCACCTGGAAGAAAAAGTACCCGAGAAAAAACAGCGCGCCGATCAGCGAGGACATGCCTTTGGTAATGCCCAGGTCATGCTCGATCCCGGCAGCGCTGGCAAAGCCGTAGTTGGCCCGGTCCAGATAAGCGAGGCTGTAAGTGATGAAAATGATCGGGATCAGGTACAGCCAGCGTTTGGGCGCAAAGCCCTTGGCCTTGACCGTTTGCTCACGGCCACCTGTCAGCGGCAGTGCGGGTTCTTTGAGAGTGCTCATGGGGTTCCCCCTGTTATTGTTTTTTTTAGATGCAGGTTTAAACGACGCTGGTCAGGCCTCCATCGACAAACAGCGTTTGACCGTTAACGAAATCCGAAGCCGGGGAGGCCAGGAACACGGCAGCGCCGCACAGTTCTTCTACGCGGCCCCAACGCCCGGCGGGAGTGCGTTTACACAGCCATTCTGAGAACTCCTGGTTGTCCACCAGCGCGCGGTTCATCTCGGTGGCAAAGTAGCCCGGCGCCAGGCCATTGGCCTGAATACCGTGGCGTGCCCATTCGGCGCACATGCCCTTGGTGAGCATTTTCACTGCGCCCTTGGAGGCGGCGTAAGGCGCAATGGTCGGGCGTGCCAGCTCGCTTTGTACCGAGCAAATATTGATGATCTTGCCGCACCCACGGCCAATCATGTGCCGCGCAACCGCTTGCGAGACATAGAACACTCCGTCCAGATTGACCCGCATCAGATCGTGCCAGTCGTTGGCGTCGTAGGTTTCCAGTGGCGCACGGCGCTGAATGCCCGCGTTGTTGACCAAAATATCAATGGCTCCGGTGTCGGCTTCAAAGGCGTTGATGGCTTCGAGCAGTTGCTCGCGTTGGGTCACATCAAACGCTGCGAACTCGGCCTTGAGCCCTTCATCGCGTAATTGGCTGGAAACAGCACAGGCTTTTTCGATATTGCGATCATTGATGACCACCGTAGCGCCCGCAGCCCCCAGACCGCGTGCCAGCTCAAGGCCAATGCCCTTGCCAGAGCCAGTGATCAAGGCGCGACGGCCATCCAGTCGAAAGCTGCTGAAATTGAATGACATGCTGTATTCCACCTGTGTGTTATCTCTGTCGATGCAGGCTTTATCGGTGACAGAGATGATCTTGTTTTAGCCAGTTCACCCCAGGCCTTGCAGTGCGTCCAATCGTCATTGATGATCTCGTGATCAGAAATACTGATAACCGCGTGTCAGCGTGCCTTCTGTTTGGAGTTTGAGAGTGGAAATCAAGCATCTGCGATCCTTTGTCACTTTGGCCGAAGAGCTGCATTTCGGGCGAGCCGCACACCGTTTGTCCATCGTGCAACCGGCCTTGAGCATGCAGATCAAGGTGCTTGAAGAAGAGCTGGGCGTGCGCTTGTTCGAACGCAACCGGCATTCAGTGATGCTCACCGAGGTGGGCACGATCTTCTTGCCCGAAGCGCGCGCCACCCTGCAGCAAGCCGCCCACGCCAGCGACGTCGCCAAAGCCAGCGGGCGAGGGGAGATTGGCCGGGTGCGCTTTGGTTTTGTCTCATCGGTACTGCCGGAAATCTTGCCGACCTTGATCCGCACCTTGCATGCGCGCTTCCCGCGGATCGAACTGGAACTTAAGGACATGCCCGGACCGGATCAGGCCAGCGCCTTGCACAATGGCCAGCTGGATTTCGGGCTGATGCGTTTACCGGCGGTGATTCCTGGCATCCATACCCGCGTGGTATTGCAAGAGGCTTTCGTGGTCGCGTTGTCGAGCGATCATCCGCTGGCAGCCTGTGCCAGCATTCCGGCGACAGCGTTGGCCAACGTCCCGGTGTTTATTCTCGCCAGACGCTACGCACCGGGTTTCTACGACGAACTGATGCAAGCCCTGCGCAATCAGGGCGTGCAATTGCAGATCGGTTCCGAGCTGGGCGAATTCACCACCATGCTGGCGCTGGTTTCAGCCGGGCTGGGTATTGGCTTGCTGCCGGCCAACGCTGGCCGCGCATTGCCCGCCAACGTGGTCTCCCGGCCCCTGGAACTGGACGACTACAAAGCCAGCACCGGCCTGGCCTGGATAGACCTGAACAGCGCGGTCAAACAGACCGTGTTCAACCTGATCAACGACATGCTGTAGGAGCGAGCTTGTCTCGCGATCTTTTGATCTTTTAAAAGATCGCGAGGCAAGCTCGCTCCTACAGATTGAACTGCCCCCCAAAAGTTGGACAGATTAACTAGCGCCCAGCGCAGCCTGAGTCCTGTATCCCACAGGGCTTAGGC
>NZ_WIVZ01000024.1:0-95634 GCF_009600325.1 Pseudomonas sp. FSL R10-2189 | reverse complement strand
GCGGCCAATCACCATCGGCTGGTCGGGGTCCCCATGCAGGAACGCCACCAGCACCTCTTGGCCGATGCGGGGCAACGCCACATGGCCCCAACCCGCCCCGGCCCAGCTCTGGCACACCCGCACCCAGCAAGAGCTGCGGTCGTCGTTGCGGTCTTCGCGGTCCCAAGGGAACTGCAGACGCACCCGGGCATGCTCATCGCAATAGACTTCTTCATTGGCCGGGCCGACCACGGTGGCGATTTGCGGGCCTTCGATACACGGCTTGGGCAGCAGCGGGGCCTGCCATTGCAGGGTGTCGGGAATCAGGGTGGCGGTCAGGCTGTAACGGGTGCCGACACGGCTGTCGGCGGACTCTTCTTCCAGGGCGGTGTGCTGCTGCCCGCTGTGGTGGATGTGCAGGGCGCGCCAGCCGATATTCATGTCTTCGCGCGGGTGACCGACCAAATCAAAGGCCAAACCCGGCACCAGCCGTGCATCATCACCCGTCACTTCAACCGTGCGCGCATCGCTGCGCAAGGCCAGCAGGCGGGTGCGGGTGAAGGGTTTACCGGCGTTGTCATGTTTGTAACGACCGGGGTAGTCGTAGCGTTCATAACCGCTGGATTGATGGTCCAGGTGCAGCGCCTGTTCTTGCTGTTCCAGGTTGTAATGCGGGTGGGTGAAGGTGTAGTCGCGCTGAGTCTGCTCACTGCTGCGCACGTGCTCGCGGTAGATAAAGCTGTGCAGGGCCGGTTGCGCGGGATCGCCGCCGGGGTTGGGCGTGTACACCAACGGCTCATCCTGCAAGATGCCGAAGGTGGCAATGTGGTCAGCCAGGATCAACGAATGCCCGGTTTCACTGTGCTGAAAGATCGACAGCAAGCCTTCTTCGGCGGCCAGGCGCTGATAAAACACCAGGTCCAGTTCGCCAGCCTGAACGCAGAATTCACGTGTTTGATGGGGTTCGGTCAAGCGTTGGGTACAACTGCCCCAGTGGCGATCCTTGAACAACTGCTGGAGGATCTGCGGCACGCTGCGCTGCTGAAAGATGCGCCAGTCTGATTGCAGGTTGGCGCGGGCCAACTCGGGCTCGATACGGGCGCGATACCAGGTGCGACGAAAGCCGGTTTTGCCCTGCTCGAACTGGCTGATCAGGCCGTGCACGTACCGCACGGCCTGGCCGCCCTGAAAGAGGGTCAGCGTGGCGGGTTTGTCCAGCAGGGTGGCGAAGTCGGCATTGGCGGATTCACTGATCAATTCAACGTTTAAACAGAAAAGTTCAGAGATGCCTTCGCTCAGTTCAAATGACACCACATCAAAGGCAATGTCGGCTGTTGAACTGAAGGTGAATCGCACATCCTGTGAAGAGGGCATGATGGCTCCCGCATATTAAGTGCATGGGCAGGTTTGAATAATGGGTATTCGGGCATGTAAGTGCCCACGCTTAAATAAACGTGAAAGTGTTTATAAGTGCGCTTGTTTGGCGCGAATCACCTGTTTCCTATATGTGATAGGCAGGATGTTTTTTGTTTGTTTATGCAGCAGGTCTGTTTTTATAAATACACACCCGTTAACACGTTTAAATGTTGGCTTGTTGGCCAGTTTGAACAGGCCAGGTGAATTCGCTATCGCGTGCAATATTGACCATGTGTAAAAGGTGAAAAGACTGGTTGCTGGCATATAACGCCATAAAGTGCGACAGGACACTGCCGAACACCTGTAAATCGCCCTCGCCACTGAAGGCTGCCGGATCGACACAGAGCGTGGTTTGGCTGCCCCGCATCGGGATGCCCTTGAACACGTAGTCTGTGGGCTGGTTGCTGACCTTTTTGATGCCCTCCAAGCGGTGCTGGGTGGCCCGCTGATGTTGCAGGTCATGGGGGGCGATAAAGTCGTAGACCTGCAACACTGCCTTCAGCGCGGCGGGTGAGGTCAGGGACAGTCGGTTCAGCGACAGGTTGGAGATCAGCGCCCAATGCGTTTCACCGTCAAACACGGGCGGGTATTGACGTGTCGGCCGGGTCAGGTTGCGGTACGTGGCAAAGGGCGGTGTGGTCTGAGTCACCAGGCAGATATCACCGATTTCCAGTTGTTGGGGTAAATCATTGTTGGTGCAGGTCAAGGCAATATTGAGTTCTTCACGCTGGCCCAGGTAAGGACGCTGATTGCCGTGTATCAGGCTAAGAGTATGCCTGGCCTGCTGCGTGAGCAGCTCGGGTTCAATCGTCAGGTTGTAATAGGCCGCTTCCTGTTCGCTAGCGGTTTCGACGCGATGGACCAGCGACTGATACGGCTCGAAATGCCGCTCGGGCTGTATTGACTCGGGGTCACGCTGACGGGCGCTCACCCGATCAACGCTGAAAATACTGTAAGCCTGCGGGCGCCGGGTGCGCGGGCGTACGATTTGATTCAGTTCTGCACCGTCCAGCAAAATAGGCTCGGCCGCGTGCTCAAACAGGTTGATGGCAGGGGTGCAGTACAGGCAGAACGTCTCGGGGCTGACCTCTACGAAGGTGGGCATCGGCCTGGAAAAATGCAGTTCCAGGCGCACGGTTTCGCTGGTTTGTTCGGGCCAATGGCGCTTTAGCCCTTTGAGCGTGAACCCATGGAAACGCTCGGGAAAGCAGAAATACTCCTGCAGCAGGCGATAGCCGTTCTGATGAGGAGCAAAGCCAGGCAGCAGCGCGTCATCGGGGTCGAAGCCGGCAAAACTCAAGATGTTTGGAGGCAAGCTGAGTTGATGATCACCGATGCCCAGGCTGATTCTCTTGAGGTGCTGTGAGAGCCATTGGTATACCACCAGCGCGTTGGCGTTATTGACGCCGAGGTGGAAATCCAGCCGGTCGCAGTTGATCTGGTTCCAGGGCTGTTGCGACAGGGCTTGCAGCTCAAGGCTGATAACGGACTTTTGCACGCTGTGGGAAACACTGGCGCTGCTCACCACCATCGGGTGCAGGTGCACGTCCGTACAGGTGCGGAAGGTACAGTTCACACCATTGACCGGCCTGGCATGCAACAGTGTCCCCTTGGGGATGATCTGCGAGCCGCTGAGCGCATGTTGCACCGGTTCAAAGCGCATCAGCGTGGTGCTGGGCAATGGCCGCAAAGCATTCGGGGCGACCATTTGCAGCAGCGGGTGGGTGAGTTCGGGCAGATCATCTTCGATTTTCATCGCCAGTTTGGCGGTCAAAAAAGCGAACCCCTCCATCAATCGCGCCACGTCCGGATCGCTGGCGCCCGGCCCTAAAAACGGTGCCAGTTGCGGATTGTCCTCAGCAAATTCGCGCCCCAACTCCTGGAGGTCGCGAAGTTCTTTCGCAAAGCGATCTTTCAAGGACATGGCGATACCGTTTAATAAGGGGTTGAGTTGGGCGGTCAGTTGCAGGGAGCCTGCGTAAGAAACTTCCTGCAACTAATAGTTAATAAGTATTGATGATGCATTCTCTGTTGTTTTTTTGTTAATAGGTGGTGTCAGATTGAATGTCGTTGATGTGGGTACTTATCCCTACATAAAGCGAGTCTAGGCAGGCGGCTATGCAGTCACAACCATCAAGCAAAAATCAGGAGCAGGCTTACTTGTGATAATGTTTTTGTCTGACGGCTAATTCCTACATAGGAACTGTTTAGTGAAGTTTTGTATTTTAAATAACCTCAGGCCTCGGTCATGTGCAGTTCATCCGTCAGTGCATCCACCAGTTCTTCCAGGCTGTTAAAACGGCGATTGCTCACCGAACCAAACAGGGAGTGGTCAACGTAGGGTTGGTTGCCATCCATCAGCAGAGGGACATCGAAACGCTGGTGGTGTGTGTTCAGGTAATGCACAAAAACGTTACCGGGAGGCCCGTAGGTGAGGGTGAACATATTGGGGCTGTGGATGCGCGTAGTCACAGAAAAGCTGTTACCTACGGAAGGGACACGCACTAACAGTTCGCAACGGGCGTTTAATTGGTGAGTGCGCCAGGGCGACGGAATGATGAGGCCTGAGTCACGGGTGGTTCTCATGGGCAGCGTTGCCAGTCTACCTACCACGCGGATGCTGGTCGCGTTGCTCAGGTTGGCCAAGCCCGGTATGCCTTGAAACGTATTGCAGTGGGCGAGTCCCACCAGGGCCAGCCAGCGGTTCGAGCCATACTTGCGTTGATCGAATGCTATTTTTTTATGGGCGAAAAAATTGAACATCGTGACTCGATCAAGTTGGTCGGACAATGTCTGCGCTGCCCCTGGCGGGGAAAGGTTGCCTATTTCGAGTTGTGAGCAGGCTGCGCTATCAAGCGCCATCACGCTTATCCCCTGCGCATGAGCCGCTTCAACCAGTTGCGTGAAGTTATGAGGCGTGTTGGACAAGTTGAAATGAGCGTCCAGCCATTGCAGACGCTCTTTGAGCAGAAGTGGCATTGGCATTGCCGGCGATGTGTTGAACGTATCCAGAAGCTCTTGATGAACTTCTGTAATGAGAAACTCTATGTAAATACGCTCCAGCGACTGCCTCTTGAGTGCTGACATGTTCTCGATCAACAGTTTGCGCGTCAGGGCGATGTGGTGAGTTTCACCGATGACGACACTCTTACGCTGACTGAACAGATGATCAAACAGAGGTTCAGGCAACACATTTCGCGGCGGTATCACCAGCGCCCCGGCTTTCTCCTTGAACGTTGAGTAGAACAGCCGCGCGTGTCTGCGCAGTCGAGCCTGGATG
The DNA here is from genome assembly GCF_009600325.1 of Pseudomonas sp. FSL R10-2189. Classification (NCBI taxonomy): domain Bacteria; kingdom Pseudomonadati; phylum Pseudomonadota; class Gammaproteobacteria; order Pseudomonadales; family Pseudomonadaceae; genus Pseudomonas; species Pseudomonas sp. FSL R10-2189. The sequence goes on along the minus strand of NZ_WIVZ01000024.1, from coordinate 90,959 downwards.
GCAAAGAGGTGCAGCATGCTTGCTGACATGCTCTGCGGCAGGGTCAGGGTTTGTGCGCCAATACTGAAAGCCCCGGGCAAGCCCCTATTAATTGCCGGGAGTAACGCACGATCAGTCATGGGCAGTTCGTAATCTTGGTGGGTGGTATCCAATGGGCCTTTTTCAATCGGATTCATACCTCCCCGTAGCCTGGGCAGGGGCTCTGCCTGCCAGGTGTCCAGATGCGTATTCTCAGACAGTGGATAACGCAGGGTTTTCAGAGCTGTGCTGGGCGGATAAATAAAACGTTGGCCCTGAGCCACATCGATCAAGTAATACTTGCCGTCGATCAACGCATAATGCTGTGCACCGGTTTTGCTCTGGTACAGGTTGCCTTTGATGTGATTCAGTTCTGCAGTACGGACTTGTGCGTGCATGCCAGAGAGGTCGGGAGGAGGGCTGAGTGCGGCCAAGGCACGGAGTTTGGGCGCGCTCGGGGGGAAGTATCGTGCACCTGTGATAGACCACAGCGCCCTGGCTGCGGATTTTGAGGCGCCTGCCTGCTTGAGCAGCAAAAATACTTTAGTGATGCTGTGCAGGGTCTTCGAAGCGGTCGCGATGGGCAGCATCAGCACCAGGTCCAATGCCAGGTCTATCCCGAAAGTCAGCTTGTTCCACAGTGATTGCTCTTCGACCTCGGCGTTGCTGGTTGAGTCGTGGTCGGCGTTGTGGCGCAAAGTTGAGACTCTTTGTTCATACAGCGCATTGTGAAGCGGCTCATTGATTGCAAAGGTATGCACGGTCTGAAACGGATTGCCGACCCGGCTGCGGGCACTGAGCAGCAGCTCGTCGAGTTGCCGGGGCTGCTCGGTCATTGCGGCCTGCCCCGCTTTGGACAGATGCTGCAGGATGTAGCGCCGCCATTCGAGCGATTCAGCCCATTGCTGCATCAGAAACTGCTGCATAGCCTCGAGGTTGGCAAACTCCTTGAAGGTCTGCTCGTTCGGCGCGCCTGGTGTGTACAGGATGACATTGGGTATGGGCCGGCGTTGCTCAAGGCTGATGATCAGCACGTCATTGAGCGGATGACCATTACGGGTGCTGGGTGAGTTGGCAATCAGCATCGAGCTGGCGATGATGCTGTGCCCCCCACTTTTTTACGGCTTGCCAGGGTGTCGGCTTCGACGATGGCTTGCAGCCACTGGTGACTGCGCAGGGGGTTGGTTTGCAGCAAACTGCGGGTGTCCAATTGCGCTGCCAGAGTCGAGCACGCCAAGCTGGCGAGGTGCGCATCGGCCCAGGCTTTACGCAGAGCGGAGCCGTCAGTGATCAACCGCGTTTGTAACAGTTGGTCGTAACTTTCGCTCACATCCAGTCGCTGGACCAGCGACTTCAAATAGCTTTGATCAAATTCTATGAGTTGGCCGGAGGGCTCTTTAAAAGTAGCGGACATTGAGGTTCTTTTACCCGTGAAGAGGGTGTAAAAGCTGACATCCCAAGGGTCAATGTTGCGCAATGCCAGCGCCGTCAAGGTCAAGGTCAAAGTGTGACTTGGCCGGGTTGCCGGGTCCTCGGTAGAGGACACGTGGTCGGGGCCAACGCCGCCCCCAAGGCTGGCGGGGTTAAAGGAGTGAGTGATGCTGACCTGTACACGATCTGGATCGATCGCCTTGTCGGGGTAGTCGATGGCCAGTTGTCGAATCAGCGCCGTGCGGGCAAACACCGCCAGGGTAGGGATGTTCGCCTCGTTGAACAGCTTGGCGAAAATTTGGTTGGACGCCAACTCGGCCACCACCAGTTTATCCAGCGCTTGCTGATCTTTGGCGCTGGCGGCCAGGTACCACGACGGCAGATTGGCGTCGATGTAGCGCCTGCCACGATCCACCAAGCGGTTACGAATATCCACCAGCGGACCGATGTGCGCCAGGCGATTGAAAAGTTCATACACCTGTTCGGCGTTGGATTCGTGTCGGGGCAAGCAGCTCCAGCCGTGGGCAATGTCTTGTTTTTGCAGGGTCAAGAGTGAGCGCACAGAGTGCTCGAAGATATTTTCAGATACCTGCGCGTAAGCAAACGTTATATCAGTGGTTTGATAACTCTGGGCTCGGGCCTGGTCTTGCCAACAGACGGTGCCCAGCAATCCATCGACAGATTCAGGCTCAATGAACCGCGAGCGCAGCGCTTGATCCAGTGCCTGCAGCGAGCTGAACAGATCCAGGCCTTTGTCGGGGGTGAACAGCAGCATGGTGCCCAGATCGGTACTGGCGCCGATAACCCCAGTGGGCGTTTGGCTCGAGACCACGAACACCCCGGCCAAAGGAATGTCAGCCTGCTTATTTTTGCCTTTGATACTCACAGAGAACGTGGCCGGCCGTTGTGCCACGGGCAGTTGCTCGCGGAGCTGGCTGTAAGGCTTGCTGATAAGTGTATCGATCAGCGCTTTGCCGGACGCTTCCAGGGTGTGATCCGCGACCCGCAGCATGGCCTCGGTCGCGACCGCTTTGCCCAGTTGCTCTACCAGCCATTGTTGGCGTGTGAGGGGTTTGCCGGGGGCAAAGGCTGCGCGCCAGAAGTCATCCAGTTGGCGCTGGTAATAACGATCTGGATACCGGAGTAAATCATCAACAAACTGCTCGAAGGCAGGTGTGCCGGCCGTGGTCAGGTGAACGGTGCGTTTACGTGTCGGGGAAGACGGGTTTACTTCGTCACGGATGGTCTTTGTGAAGAACCGATAGACCCGATTGGTGGTCTCGAAATGTTTACCGCCCCAAGGGGTGTTGTTGAACAAGTCAACCATCCGCTGGGCTGTGGCTGGTCGCGGCCAGTCAACCAGGGTTGAACCCGAATGCAGGGTGAGCAAGATGCTTTCTTCATAGTGCACCGCGTCCAGGGCAATCGGCAGGGGATGCTTGAGGAATGACTGCTGGGCCCGCGCGTGAAGCAGGCCCATCAGCACCTCGCGTGCCTCGGGTAGCGCATCCAGCAGCGTTTTCAACGCCTGCTGGTACTCAAACAATTGATTCAGGCTTTGTGCCTGCAGAGCCTCAGTGGAGGAGGGTGTTGCAAGGGAGGTGGGCATGTGTGCTCCTGGGGGTAAGTTGCCAGGAGAAGACGCTACACAGGTTGAGCGGGACGCTTGATATAGGTAAATGCCGCCACGCCTCGATCACGCTGTGACAGGCAGAGATTGATAGCCAGGCTTAATGTTCGGTTAAGCGCGCGACTGCTCGTATGCCGCTGTCATGATTTGCCAGGTGGGAGCATCCGCGGGAATCAAATGTTCGATACGCAGTGACGTGACGGTGATGTCTAGCGGCATGCCGAAGGTGGTGAAAGTAGACATAAAGCTCAACTCGCCCTGCGGGCATTTAATCCGCGTCAACACCAGCGGGGGCAGTTCGCCGGGGCCTGTTTCAGGGGTGTCTGGTGCGGGCAGGCCCTCCAGTATTCTGGCCAGAGCGGGGTTGCCCAATGCTTCGCGGGTTGCGCGCTGCCAGGCAACATGGCGGATTTCGTCGGCATTGATCAAATGATCGCCCAGCCCGCCGGGCTGTAGCAGCGTGACTAACAGATTCAAACCATGTGCCGAATCACTTGGCAGGCCGACGAGGTTGAACAGCACTTGAGTGCTGGCATTGGCGGCCAGCACTTCCCAGTGGCTGCCCAGCACAATGGCCGGGGCCGGATTGTTGGCATGCAGGACATGGGTGATGGCCTCACGGACCGACTCCATGGCGGGCGAGGACAGCGGGGTTGCTTCATAGCGGGGCGCATAACCTGCCGCCCGGAAAATACTGTTGCACTGCTCAAGGGGTGCTTCGAGGGCCATCAATAAATGATGCAGCGTGGCGGGGCTCGGCTTGGCACGCCCGGTTTCGATGCAACTTAGATGACGCTGGGAAACACCGGTGATCAGAGAAAGCTCCAACTGGCTCAAGCGGGCGTGGCGGCGAAGCTCACGCAACAGTGGGCCTGCGGTGGTCGGGGGCATGGGGCGCTGAATCGGTGGGCTGCTCATGGGCGAACTCTGGCAGTGCAAACGGGATTAGTCCATGACCTGTGAGGTCATTGCTGAGCAGGCAAAAGTATCACTAACGTGGGCCTCCCATCAGCCGTTGCTGTTTTCCTGGATGAAAACATGAAAAGACCGTATCTCGCCCTTGTCGCTTTACTGGGTTTCTCTGTGTACACGGCCTATACCCTGTGGCTGGCAGAGCAGCCACTGATTGAGTTTGGCCTTACCCTGATGTCCAGCCCGGACACCGCTCAAGTGGTGATTGACCTCTATGTGATGGCGGCCCTGGCGTGCGTATGGATGTACCGCGATGCGCAACGGCAGGGTCGCTCTAAGGTCTCGCTGTTGCCTTATTTCATGCTGACGGCTGTATTCGTATCCATCGGCCCGCTGCTGTACATCGTGGTCAATGGCTTTAAAAACAGGGCGCAGCCATGAGCAGCGTGTTGAGCGTCTACGCGCTCTGCGTGGTAGTGCTATGCGTGAAGATGTTTGCGCTTTCCTGCTATCAAGGCTTCTATCGCATCAAGTCCCTGGCCTTTACCAATCGTGAAGACGCGGGTTACTTCAACCACCCGGTCAGCCCACAGGAATTGGCGCAAGTTACTCGCGCTGCTAAAGCTTGGGCTAACGACCTGGAGAACATCCCTTTGTTCTTTGTATTGGGTGGTTTGTGTTGTGCATTGGAGACCTCGAGTGGTGCCTCGATTTGGCTATTCTGCATGTTCTGCGTTGTGCGGGTGTTGCACTCCGTGTGCTATCTGGCAGGGTGGCAGCCTTGGCGAACCGTGACGTATGCCGTCGGCATTGTTTGTCTGTCGGGGCTGGGCGGTATGGTTGGACTTAAGGCGGTGGTTGCGCTGAATATGGCGTGAGCAACTGCGACTCACAGGTGATTAATCTGCTCGATGAGCCTTTCGCAGGTAGTCGACGTCTTGGAACAGGCCCTTTGAAAGGACGCAAGTGATGACAACTCCAGCCTTGGCGCGTGAAGTGTCTGTGGTGCTCTATCCCGGCTGCATTTTTTTCGAAATTGCGTTGGCCCTTGAGCAACTGTCAGGCCATTACGTTGTGCGTTTTTATACCCCTGAGGGCGAGTCCCATAAAAGCTCTCAAGGCTTTGAGCTGCAAGTCGATGGCGATTATGCGGCGCTCGCAAAAGCTGAAACAGTCGCGGTGCTGGTGCCTGGCGGTGATTCGCGGGGGGTATTAACCTCCGGTTCGCTTATTGTTGAGGCGTTACACAAGCAAATGCAGCGCTCTGTGCTGATGGCCGGGATTTGTGCGGGTAATTTGGTGCTGGCCTACGCCGGTGTATTGAAGGGACGTCGTGCTACCCACAACTACACGCAAGAACATGCTCATACGGACAAGGTTGAGGCAGCAGCCCGGTACTGGAGGGGTAGTTTTTTCGAAAGGGCCAATATTGTGATTGATGACAATGTGATTACTGCCCAGCCCTGGGCCTATCGAGATTATGCGGCGGCGATTGCGGTGTATTTGGAGCTGATGCCAGCATCGGTCGGCGAGGCGCTGGCTACGTACACAGAGCGACGTCGATACGTTGAATAAATACCTTGGGTAACAAGTAGCTTTCAATGGCTGAATTAAACGGAGTGCGCCTTATGGAAAAAACAATAAGAGTTGCTGATCAGGGCGATATCGACACCATTTTTGATATTCGAACCCGTGTTCGGGAAAACCATTTGTCACGTGAGCAATTGGCAGACATCGGCGTGACGCCAGACGCGATCCGTGAAGCTATTGCCCAGGCGCCCTGCATTTGGGTTGCCGAGGTCGATGGCATCCCTGTCGGGTTTTCCATGGCTGATCTGCAAGACGCGTGTGTGTTTGCCGCCTTCGTTCTGCCGGACTACGAGGGGCTCGGACTGGGTCGCCTGTTGATGGCCAAGGTCGAGGCCTTTCTCTTTGAGCAGCACTCAACCATATGGCTGGAAACCGCTGAAGCCAGCCGCGCCAATGGCTTCTATCGAGCACTTGGCTGGCAGCCTGTGAAGAATCTGCCCGAGGGTGATATCCGCTTTGAAAAGAGCATCCCAACCCTTCGTAGCAGTTGACGAGCACCGCGAGGCTACGTAGCAGTTTCAAATGACACACCGCAGAGCATGGTTTTACGACTGCTGCGCAGCCGGACGTAGCCTCGCAAAGCTCGTCAACTGCTACGGGTATGTCTTCATCGGTTTTAAGGCCGTGTTGTCAATTTGCCAAGTGGTTCAAGCAATCGTCGATTGCTCTGCATTCAGAGCGCCGAAAACTTTTTTTTGTGATCTTGGCCCTCTAAAATGGCGACCTTGAATCGCTGATAGACATCGGTCTTTTGGATACCTGAGGGGCAGCACCTGCTATGACTACTACTTCAAAACCTCTGATCGTTATCACGGGTGCGAGCTCCGGGATCGGTCTGGCAACCGCACGTCTGCTCTCGAGCGAAGGCCATCCATTGCTGCTGCTGGCCCGTAGGCTGGAACCCATGCTGGCGCTGCAACTGCCTAACACGTTGGTTTTGTCGGTAGACGTGACCGACCGCGAGGCGGTGGTTAACGCGGTGAGACAGGCCGAAGAACAATTCGGCCCGGTGGATGCCATCGTCAACAATGCGGGTGTGATGCTGCTGGGCAGCATGAGCGAACAGAACCCGTCTCAGTGGGACACGATGCTCGACGTCAACGTACGCGGCCTGCTCAACGGCGTACTGGCCGTGGCAAGCGGCATGGTTGCGCGCAAGCACGGCACCATCATCAACATCGGTTCGGTGGCCGGGCATAAAACCTTTCCGAATCATGCCGTCTACGTGGGCACCAAATTTGCGGTCCACGGGTTGTCCGAAAACCTGCGTGAAGAACTCTCTCCAAGCAACGTGCGGGTCGTGACCATCGCGCCAGGCGCGGTAGAAACCGAATTGCTGGGCCACACCACAGACGAAAGCATCAAGGACGGCTATCAAGAGTGGAAGCAAGGCATGGGCGGTGTTGTGCTGTCGCCGGAAGATGTCGCCAGAGCCATCAGCTACGCCTATTCGCAGCCGCAAGGCGTGTGTATTCGCGAAATCGTCATTGCGCCAACCCGTCAGGAACCTTGAGTCCCTGTTAACGTTTGCCAGCAAGCTGCGCCCATCGCCAAAGTGGTGGGTTGGGAGTGACCACCATGAGTGATCGTCAGATCATCGTTCCAGACACCATGAAACTGCTGGCTGAGCGCGCCGGTTATGCGCCCGCGGTCAAAGTAGGTACAACGCTGTATTGCGCAGGTCAGGTCGGGCGCGCGGCGGATTTACAGGTGATAGAAGACCCCGAACAACAGTTTCTGGCTGCCTGGGAAAACCTTCGCCAGGTGCTCGCAGCCGGTGGCTGTAGCTTTGAGGATGTGGTCGAAATGACCACCTACCACATCGATATGAACCAGCACATGCTGCTGTTCAGGCAGGTGAAAGACAGCCTGTTCCCCCGCAACACCTGCGCATGGACCTGTATTGGCGTCAGTGAACTGGCCAAGCCCGGTTTACTGGTGGAGATCAAGTGCATCGCCGTGCAGCGATCAGCGTCTGCGAGGGACTAAGCTCAGAACTATTCCACTAATCAGCGCAGCTCTGACGGTGCCGTTCATGCTATAAACGGCGCCCAAAAAAAGGAGCTGCAGGTTATGGATATCAAATGCTCGGTGTTTATCGCTGCCAGTGTCGACGGTTTTATTGCGCGGGAAGATGGCGATATTGAGTGGCTGCACTCGCCTGAGTATGACTGCCCTGCGTTGAATGGCCTCAGCTACGAAGACTTTATGAACAGCATCGATGCGCTGGTCATGGGGCGCAAAACCCTGGACAAGGTGCTGTCATTTCCTGAATGGCCCTATGCGAATAAAGCGGTCATCGTGCTGTCCCGTCAAGGCGTGAGCCTGCCTGAACCCTTGCAAGGCAAGGTTGAAGTATTGGCAGGCGAGCCGGCCGATATCGTGGCGCAATTGGCGGCTCGTGGTATGAAGCATCTGTACATCGACGGTGGGCAGACCGTTCAGGCTTTTCTTGCGGCGGGCCTGATCAATGAGCTCGTCATCACCCGCATTCCTGTGCTGCTGGGCCGGGGTATCCCCTTGTTTGGCCCGCTGGGCGCCGAACAGAAACTACGCCTGATCGACTCGTCGATGTCCGATAACGGCTTTGTGCAAAGTCGCTATCAAGTGCTTTGAGTGCCTTTTAGTGTCAACCCCCAGAACACCAGCGCTGCCAGACTGACGCTGGCGCCCAGCGCGCAAACGCCCGTCCACCCATACAGCGTGTAGAGGGTGGTCGAGGCGAGTGCGCCGAGGCCGCTGCCCACGGCATAAAACAGCATGTAGCAGCCAACGACCCGGCTGTGCGCGCCCGTACTGGTACTAAAAATCATGCTCTGATTGGTGACATGAATGGCCTGGGCGCCGAGGTCCAGCGCCACCACGCCAAGCACCAGCCACAGGATGGACCAGGGGGTGAGCGCAAGCATCAGCCAGGCCAGTATTAGCAGCGCCAGTGATAAACCGGTGGTCCATTGACCCAGACCTCTGTCAGCCAATATGCCTGCACGTGCCGCTGCTAATGCGCCGACCACACCGACCAGACCAAAGGTGCCGATAGTGGTATGCGAAAAGGAGTAGGGCGGGCTCGTCAGCAGAAAAACCAGCGCGCTCCAGAAGATGCTCAGCACCGCAAATATAAACAGTGCAAGCATGCCGCGGACTTGCAGGACGCGATCGTTTTCCAATAGCGTGAACATTGAAAACACCAGCTTCGGGTAGGGCATGGGGGGCGTAGAAGGACGCTGCGAAACCAGTGATCTGCAAAGCGTAACCGCCAGCGCCATCATCACCAGCGCCGCGCCCAGATACACCCAGCGCCAACCGGCCATGTCCGCGATCAATCCGGCGGCCAGCCGTGACAGCAAAAGACCAATAACGACCCCGCCCTGAACTGTCCCTACCACGCGCCCGCGTTCTTGCGGCAAACAGGCCGTCGCGGCATAGGCAATCAGGCCTTGGGTCATGGCCGTACCCATAAGACCGATGGCCAGCATACTGACTAACATCAACGTCGGAGAGTGCGTCATGCCTGCGCAAAACAGTGCGCCGATCAGCGCGACAATCTGCATCAACATCAAGGAACGACGGTCCATCTGGTCGCCCAGCGGCACAATCAGCAGCAACGCGAGTACGCTGCCGACCTGAGTCGCGGTAATGACTCCGCCAACCGCTGCCTGGCTAATGGCAAAATCTGTGGCCACTTGATCCAGTAACGGTTGGGCATAATAAACGTTAGCGACGCTCAACCCGCTCGCGCAGGCAAATAGCCCCACCAGGCTACGCGGCATGGGCGTATTCACGGGTTCAGGCATTAAGGGGCGGGTGGACAGGCATTGATCAATGGGCATAGTCGAACCTTTGGTTAATCCAGTCTCAAAAAAAGACTGATTTGATTCTAGGTCTATCAGTCTTAAAATGAAACTGCTTTTTTGATTCGATCTGATGTCCGACACACACCAAGGAACCGGCATGAGCAAAACCCACAATCTTTCAGCGCAAACCTGCCCTGTGGCACGAACAGTCGACTTGATTGGCGATCGCTGGTCATTGTTGATCGTGCGCGATGCCTTCGATGGCGTGCGCCGGTTTGGCGATTTTCAAAGTGGTCTTGGGGTGGCCCGCAGCGTTCTGACCCAGCGCCTCAAGGCGCTGGTTGATGCGGATATTTTGCAAGTGCGTCCGGCGTCCGATGGCACGTCGTATCAGGAGTACGTGCTGACAGCCAAGGGCGAGAGCCTGTTTACCCTGGTCGTGGCGCTGCGCCAATGGGGGGAGCAGCACCTGTTCGAGCCACATGAAGCCCATTCGCGACTGCTGGATACCGTGACACAGCAACCGTTGCCGCTCATGCAGCCAGTGGCGGCAGATGGGCGGGTGATTGCTGCGGAGCAAACCCGGGTCGATAAAGAGGTGTTGTAAATGCGTTTTACCGCTTGATCGCCTGCGCCGCCTGGGCAAGGCGCTGTGTAGCGCTGCGGATCTCCTCCTGATTGAGCGAGGCGAAGCCCAGGCGCAGGGCATTTTCAGGGTGACCGTCGGGTGAAAACTGGCGAGCGTTGCGTATGACCAGATCCAGCTCCAGGGCTTTTTCAACCAGTTGGTTGACGTCGATTGAGTCAACGAACCTGACCCACAGCGCCAGTCCTCCTTCTGGTTCCTGTACGGATATCTGCTCGGTAAAAGCTGCCCGCAGGCAACTGAGCAGCGTGTCCCGGCGCTGGCGGTATTCTCTGGAGACCCGGCGCAGATGCTTCTTCAGTTCGCCGTCGTTGATCAAGTCCGCCAGCATCCGCTGCATGACGGCATCGCCTTGGCCCAAGGTCACCGCAGCGGTGCGCTCAAGGGCCTGGATGAGGTTCGGCGGGGCAACGATGTAGCTGCAACGAAACGTGCTGCCCAGCGATTTGGACAGCGAGCCGATGTAGATCACATGACGCTGCGCGCTGTCGCTGGCCAGAGGCAAATAGGGGCGCCCGGCAAAGTGGTACTCATGGTCATAGTCTTCTTCGATGATGCAGAAGTCATGCAGTCGGGCCAGTTCCAGGAGTTGCTGACGACGCCCGGCACGCAGGCTGACGGTGGTAGGGAACTGGTGGTGAGGGGTGAGATAGACCATCCGCACGCTGTGCCGCCGGCACAATTCTGCGAGCTGATCGACACGGCAACCTTCATCGTCCAGTTCCACGGTGACCAGTCGTGCGCCCAACTGGCGGAAAATTTCCCAGGCCGGGGGGTAGCTCAGGCGTTCGACCACCACCACATCGCCGGGCTTAAGCATCACACTGGCCGTCAGGTACAGGGACATCTGCACACCTTGGGTCAAGCAAATCTGCTGCGCGTCCACCGTCAGGCCGCGATTATGGCGCAGCATTTCGGCCAGGGCTTTGCGCAGGTACTGACTGCTGCTCTCGCTGCCATGGCGCACGGTGTTGGTGGTGAAGCTGTTGCGCAAAGCGTTGCGGTAGTAACGGTGCAGCACTGCTTGGGGCAGCAAGCGATGGTCAGAGGCGCCATTATCGAAAAACAGTGCCCCGGCCTGATGTTGCAGCGCGATGACTTGTTCGCCCGGGTCGAAATAGATCGCGGCCGGGGTTGGCTTGAGCGCCAGGGCAAATGACGCGGGGGCACTGGGGGCCGCAACTTTTCCTGGCGCCAGTTGCGTGCTTACAAACGTGCCGCGACGCTGAAGGCTGACCAACCAGCCTTTGGTCACTGCCTCTTCGTAGGCAAGGATCACTGTCTTGCGATTAACGTCCAGCAGGCGTGCCATTTCCCGCGTACCGGGCAGCAGCGTTCCGGGGCGCAGACGGCCTTCGACAATCGCGCTCACTAACCCTTCGATAATCTTTCTGTATGACGCTTGCGGCTGCGCGCCATCGAGTTTAAGCAGCGGGCGCCATTTGCGAAGCTGGACCATATGAATTATCCAAAACTGGAGGTTCTTGGGGGCCTAGTCTAACGCAACAATCGAACCTCAATTGCCCTGAGGTGTTTATGCAGAACCGCCATGTCGTAGAGCTGTTGCCCTCGGGCAAATCCTTTCAAGCCGCCGATCAAGTACTCCTCGACTGCATGCTCGCCAGCGGTCTCGCGGTGCCGTTTTCTTGCAGGCGCGGTGCATGCGGGTCGTGCAAGGTCAAGGTGGTTTCAGGTCACTACCGCGCAAAGCAGCTCGCGCCAGACGCGCCAGCCCCTTGCTACCCGCTGGCGGCGGACGAGATGTTGCTGTGCCAGAGCCATGCCTGCAGCGACCTGCGCCTGGAAATACCCGGATGGTCGTTGGACGCGCCGGTGCGGGACGTCAGCGCACGGGTGATCAGCAAGCGGGCACTGAGCGTGGATATCGTCGAACTGGTTGTGCTGCCCGCTCAGCCCCTTGAGGTACGCGCCGGCCAGTACGTCAGATTTCGCCTCGATGATGGCGATAGCCGCTGTTTTTCCGTGGCCAATTTGCCTGCACAGGACCAGGGTCAGTGTGTGTTTCATATTCGTCAGGTCAGGGGCGGCGTGTTTTCCGAGGGTATTCTGGCAGCCCTGCAAGTGGGCGATGTGCTCTCCCTGGAAGGCCCTGTCGGCGCGTGCACCTGGCAGCATGAGGATGAGCGCCCGGTTGTGTTGTTCGCCACCGGGACCGGGTATGCCGGCATCAAGCCGATGCTGCTAACGGCGTTGGCCCGTGACGCCGAAGTTACCTTGTATTGGGGTAATTCAGCGCCACAAGACTTCTACGATGCTGAGTTTCTGGAGCAGGCCAGCCGCGCCCATCCACGTTTTAAGTGGCATCGGGTGCTGTCGGCAGATGCCCGCGTACAGAAGGTCGCGCAGGCGCAGCCGCACAACTGGGCCGATAGCCAGATCTATGCCTGTGGCAATAACGCGATGATCAATCAAGTGCGTGAAACCTGCCTGGCTTCGGGTGTGCAGGCCCATCGGTTTGTCGCTGAAGCCTTCGTTCCCAGCGGTACATTACCGCCAGCTTCATCACCGAAGGCATTGGACCCGGTGCTGGAAAAAGTCGGCCCACGCTACTCACTGGATGGCATGCTCGCTGCCCGTGAGCAAACGGTACGGGCATTGGCTGCCATCGCCGAGCAATTGCAAGTCGGCATGACCACGGCACAAGCCCTCGACATGGCCAGCCAAACCCTGCAGAGCATGGGGGCGTCGCACACCTGGCACCCTACTTATATTCGCTTTGGCGATGACACCATCCGCACTCCGCGCCAAGGCATTGACCCACAGCGCACGCTGCGCGCCACCGACATCGCGGTCGTCGACCTTGGCCCGGTGTGGGACGGCTATGAAGGGGATTATGGCGACACGTTCGTCTTCGGTGAGCACCGGCTGTATGAGGACTGCGTCAAGGCGTTGCACCAAGTGTTCGACGAAACCCGCGACGCCTGGCACCGCGGGCTAACCGGGCGCGAACTCTATGACTTTGCAGAGCAAAGCGCCCACACCAAAGGCTGGCGCCTTGAACGCAACCTGGCCGGGCACCGCATTGCCGACTTCCCACATGCCTTGTTCGGGCAGGACAAGCTGGCAGAGATCGAGATCGTCCCGAGCGAAATGGTCTGGGTGCTGGAAATTCAGCTGTGTCACCCCACAGAACCGGTCGGGGCGTTTTTTGAAGACATCCTGATTGGCGAGCAACGGAGTCGCTGACAAGCAACCCAGGCTGCGATGCAGACCGCAGGACCGCCGCTCAGGTGAGCGGCGAATCCCCAAAATCTACAGATCGCCAGCTCCTGTCTGTTTCGCATGTCAAAGACTGTCTGGCTTCTTCTTGCTCCGTCGACAACGCTCCGAGCAGTAGCGGACATCCTCCCAGCAGCGAGCCCATTTCTTGCGCCAGCTAAACAGAAGCCCGCAGGTGGCGCAGGTTTTGACGGGCAGCTCACTTTTTTTCACAACGATTCACCGTTGTCCAAGGCAGTGAGCAACAACTGGCCGCGTTCCCACAATGCCTGTTGTTTGGACTCAGGCATGCGGTCGAGGTTTTTGTAGATCATGCCCATACGCTGGTTGCTGCGCAGGCGGTCGCCGTGACGCATCAAGAAGTGCCAATATAGCGCGTTGAACGGGCAGGCGTCGTCTGTGGTGCTTTCGCTCACTTTGTAGGCGCAGCCACGGCAGTAGTCAGACATGCGCTTGATGTATTGGCCACTCGCGCAATAGGGTTTGGAACCCAGATAACCGCCATCGGCGTGCATGACCATACCCAGGGTGTTGGGCAGTTCCACCCAGTCGAAGGCGTCCATGTAGATGGCCAGATACCACTCGCAGATTGCGCTCGGGGCAATTCCGGCGAGCAGGGCGAAATTGCCGGTCACCATCAGCCGTTGGATGTGGTGAGCGTAGGCGTGCTCAAGGCTCTGGTTGATTGCCTGGCGCATGCAGTTCATCTTCGTTTTGCCCGTCCAGTAGAACTCTGGCAACAGCCTGGTATTACCGAAAGCATTGCCGTGGGCATAGTCAGGCATCTTCAGCCAGTACACGCCCCGCACATACTCACGCCAGCCGATCAATTGCCGAATAAAACCTTCGGCGGCGTTGAGCGCAATATTACCGGCCCAGTACGCCGACTCCACATCGCTGCACAGCTGGCGAAGATCCAGCAAACCAATATTCAGCGCCGCGCTGATACGGGCATGAAACAGAAAAGGTTCATCGCTGGCCATGGCGTCTTGGTAGTCGCCAAAGGCTGCCAGGCCCCAATCGAGGAAGTAATCCCAAAGCGCCTGAGCTTCGCCGTGAGTCACCGGATAGTCGAACGCCTCGAGAGCACCATAGTGACTGGAGAAGTGTTTTGCGACTAACGCCAGCACCTCCTGGGTGATTGCATCCGGGGTAAAACGGGCGGGCGAGGGAGGCCTGACGCCCTTGGGCAATGCCTTGCGGTTTTCTGCATCAAAGTTCCAGGCGCCGCCAACCGGGCTGCCGTCACCATTGAGCAACAACCGGCTCTTGCGGCGCATCTCGCGATAAAAGAACTCCATACGCAGTTGCTTTTTACCGTGCGCCCAGCGAGAGAACTCGGCACGTGAGCACAGAAAGCGATCATCGCCATGCCAATGTACAGCCAAGCCGCAGTCCTTGATGGATTGCTCCAGACGCCAGTCGCCGCACTCTGTCAGGTGGATTTCATGCGGTTGAAGCAGTGCCTGCCAACGGTGCAGTTCACTGGGTACTGAACCGGTATTGTCCGGATCATCCAGCTTTACGTACTGCACCTTGATGCCCCTCTGCTGCAAGGCTTCGGCAAAGTGGCGCATCGCGCTGAAAATCAGGGTGATTTTTTGCGGGTGATGGGGAACATGACTGGCTTCCTCCATCACCTCGACCAGCAGCACTGTATCGCGCTCTTTATCCAGCCCCTGCAGTGAGGCCAGCTCGAAAGATAATTGGTCGCCCAGGACCAGGCATAACCGGCCAGGCTTGGCGTTACGGTCCGATGGCGGTGTGGCTCTCATCTGCAGAATGCACTCAAGGATAGTGAGTGCGAATTCTTGTACAAAACAAATAGTTTGTACAAGTTTATTGTGAAAGCATCCCTCACTCAGCCGACCGTGGCGTGACGACGTTGCCTTTAAGATCAAAAGATCGCGAGGCAAGCTCGCTCCTACGGATTGTATTGATCGTCGTAGCAGTTGCCGAGCTTGGCGCGGCTACGTCCAGGAAGAGTGAATGGGATATCGTGTCGATCCGCTCAACCCTCCAAGGAAGCCAATGCTCAGTTCACTCATATCAAACGGTCAGCCTCAATCGTCTGCCCCATCAGATCTGATGGTCCCTTGGTGGAGCTTTACTAAAACAGTCCTGGCTGCGACGGCTTTAACGTTAGTACGTGACAGGCTGGTCAGTCTGGATGAGCCAATACTTGATCAGCCGTTCACATTACGCCAGCTACTGCGGCATGAGGCGGGCCTGGCTGATTATGGTGAACTTGTTGACTATCACACAGCCGTTAGCAACGGCGAACCAGCCTGGTCTGCTGATGAAATGATGCAACGCCTCGACGGTGCCCGACTTCGATACAGTTCCGGAACCGGTTGGCGGTATTCGAATGTGGGTTACTGGCTTATTGGCAGGCTAATTGAGCGCCTAACTGATCAGACACTTGAAGAAGCGGTGCTTCAACGGGTGCTTGCCCCTACGGATCTGTCAATCGTTCGCTTTGCCAAGACACACGCAGACCTGCAAGCATCCATTCTCGGAAGCGCCTCAACTTATGATCCCGCCTGGGTGTATCACGGTTTGTTAATCGGCCCTGTCTCGCATGCGGCGCTATTTCTGGACCGACTCTTCTGCACAGACTTGCTACCTACAGCCTTGCTTCAGGACATGCAGACAGCACGAATAGTCGGTGGCCCGATTCCAGGGCGACCCTGGATCACACCGGGCTATGGCCTGGGGGTGATGCAGGGAGCAATTGCGGGTGGATATACCCTCTGTGGGCACACAGGCAGCGGGCCTGGCAGTGTCATTGCTGTCTACCGTATAACCGATGGCGACACAGCGGCTTGTTGCGCTGCTTTTGAGCAAGGCGCGAGTGAGGGTGCTGTGGAAGCTGTTGTGGTTGAGCAACTGATGCAAGTTTTGCGGCAGGGGAGTTGAAGGCACGTGTTTCAGCAATCGCTGGACTCCGTAACCTGCACCCTCGATCCAGACACGCCGCTGTAGCATTCGCGCACCGACTATGGTGTGCTGTGCCCATTGAGCCCGGTCATGTTTTTTCAGGCTCATGCCTTCTCAGCACTCTACCGATGAGGTCCGTCTCTTGAGCAATACACCGTACGTTCCGCCTAAAGTCTGGACAAACAACGCTCCGTCTGGCGGCCATTTTGCGAGTATCAATCGCCCGGTTGCCGGGCCCACGCATGACAAGGAACTGCCGGTCGGCAAGCATCCCTTGCAGTTGTATTCGCTGGCCACGCCCAATGGGGTGAAGGTGACGATTCTGCTGGAGGAGTTGCTGGCATCGGGGCATTCCGGGGCTGAGTACGATGCCTGGTTGATCCGTATCGGCGAGGGGGATCAGTTCTCCAGCGGGTTTGTCGCGGTCAACCCGAACTCCAAGATTCCAGCCTTGCTGGACCGTAGCGTAGAGCCTGCCATTCGGGTGTTTGAGTCGGGTTCCATTTTGCTGTACCTGGCTGAAAAATTCGGCGCGTTTATCCCGACCGATCTGGCCGGACGTACCGAAACCCTCAACTGGCTGTTTTGGCAGATGGGTGCTGCGCCTTATCTGGGCGGCGGTTTTGGACATTTCTATGCGTATGCGCCCGAAAAGCTCGAGTACCCGATCAACCGCTTCACCATGGAGGTCAAGCGGCAACTGGATGTGCTGGACCGTCGTCTGGCTGAAAGCCCGTATCTGGCGGGCGACACCTATACCATCGCCGATATCGCGGTCTGGTCTTGGTACGGTCAACTGGTGCGCAACACGGTGTACTCGGCGGCTGAGTTCCTGTCGGCCCACGAATACACCCATGTGCAGCGCTGGGCTGAAGAAATTGCCAAGCGCCCGGCGGTGATTCGCGGTCTGCGGGTTAACCGGACGTGGGGCGATGAGGCCAGCCAGGTGCCTGAGCGGCATGAGGCGGCTGACCTGGATTAATAGTCAGGCCAGCAATTCAGTGATCCAGCGTATCTGTTGGGCGAGGTCTTGCCGTTTGTGCTCGGGGATGATGTGTCGTGCACGGGTGAGCTGGCTCAAGGTTTTTTGCCGCTCGCCCAGGATGCGCTGCCATTTGGCCAGAAATACCGGGCTACGGGCCTCTAAGTGCAGCGGCCCGAAATACAGTGCTTCGGCGCTGTAGGTCACGGGCCCGCTGCGCTCAGCGACGATGATTTCGTAGTAAAAGCGGTTTTCCTGCAGCACCTCTTCAGCGACGATGCGGTAGTGGTTGTCCATCAGCCATTGGCGCAGTGGTTGTT
Organism: Pseudomonas sp. FSL R10-2189; assembly: GCF_009600325.1. Classification (NCBI taxonomy): domain Bacteria; kingdom Pseudomonadati; phylum Pseudomonadota; class Gammaproteobacteria; order Pseudomonadales; family Pseudomonadaceae; genus Pseudomonas; species Pseudomonas sp. FSL R10-2189. The sequence goes on along the minus strand of NZ_WIVZ01000024.1, from coordinate 73,456 downwards.
CGCCGCCATTGGGTTGCAGGATCAAGCGTTCCTTACCATGCAGGTGCGCCTTGCCGCTGTCGAGAATGTCGCTAATGGTCTCGCCACCCATGCCGCACAGGCTGATGGCAGTGATGCCGTCGGACGGTTCAATGGCTGCCAGGCCGTTGGCCAGGCGCACCGTGATCTGCTGTTCAAGCTGGTTCTCGCGCACGGTACGTTGTGCGGCATGGAAGGGCGTTAAGGCCACTTCACCTGCGACTGCTGCGCAGAGGATGCCACGGTGTACGAGTGCCACCGGCAGATAGCCATGATCCGAGCCAATATCTGCCAATCGCGCCCCTACGGGCACGTGCGCCGCCACCCGTTCCAGGCGCGTGGACAATGTGTGTTCGTTCAACTGCGGTTCCTTGTCAGCCCGAATGCGCGGCACTCACGTGAGTCCATCAAACGCTCGTTCTGGGCAAAAGGGCGATTTTGGCATATCGGGTCTGCGGTGTGGCGCTGACGACTAAATGGAGCGTTGATTAACCCGTTGAGTCAATGCTTCAGCTGATTCCTTGCGCTCCGAGTAGCGGTCCACCAAGTCAGGGCGTTCTCTGTGCAGCAGCGTGAACCTGACCAGTTCTTCCATCACGTCCACCACCCGGTCATACAGGGCAGAGGGTTGCATACGGTTGTGTTGATCAAACTCAAGGTAGGCCTTGGGGACTGACGACTGGTTCGGGATCGTGAACATCCGCATCCAGCGCCCCAAAACTCGCAGTTGGTTAACCACGTTGAAGGATTGCGAGCCGCCACAAACCTGCATCACCGCCAGGGTTTTACCCTGGGTGGGGCGCACGGCTCCCAAGGCCAGAGGCACCCAGTCAATTTGCGCCTTGAACACCGCAGACATGGCGCCATGGCGTTCCGGTGAACACCAGACCTGGCCTTCAGACCACTGCATCAGTTCTAGCAGTTCCTGCACTTTTGGGTGATCGACGGGGGCGTCGTCCGGCAAAGGCAACCCGCTGGGGTTGAAAGTCCGTGTTTCGGCGCCGAAGTGCTCCAGCAATCTGGCGGCTTCTTCAACCAGTAAGCGGCTGAACGAACGTTCGCGTGTTGAGCCGTATAACAGCAGGATTCGGGGTTTATGCACGTCGGCATCTACCAGCGTGCCGGTGGCCAATGAGGTGACGAGATTAGGCAGTTGATCGGTCATGGGAGCTCCGGTTAGAGGGTGCTGATGCGGTCCAGGTGCTGCTTCAGGCTTGCACTGTCCAGCTGGGCAAAAGGCAGGGCCAGCAGGGCGCGGCAACGTTTTTCAATAAGCGCCAGGGTCGCGTCGAAAGCCGCTGAAATTGCTGCTTCATCGCCAACCACTTCTGATGGATCCTCAAGCCCCCAGTGGGCTTTGATCGCCGGGCCAAAGTACACAGGGCAGGCTTCGCCCGCTGCTTTGTCGCAGACGGTAATCACGATGTCGGGCGGGTTGCTTTCGAAGGCTTCATTGCCCTTGCTGCTCAAGCCCGCGATGCTGATACCGGCTTGTTGCAGTGTGCTCAAACTGCGCGGCAGAACCTGGCCCTTGGGAAAGCTCCCGGCACTGAAGGCTTGAACGCCTCCAGGGGCGAGGTGGTTAAACATGGCCTCGGACAAAATGCTCCGACAGCTGTTGGCCGTGCACATAAACAGGATCCGCATAAAGTTGCTCACTGGTTGGGCAGAGGGTTAAAGGCTCAGGCGCAAGGCAAGGGCCGACAAGGTGATGAGCAGAATCGGCAGGGTCAGAATCACGCCTGTCTTGAAGTAGTAACCCCAGGTGATGCGAATGCCTTTGCGCTGCAAAACGTGCAGCCACAACAGGGTTGCCAGGCTGCCGATAGGGGTTATTTTCGGGCCCAGATCGGCGCCGATGACGTTGGCATAGATCATGGCCTCACGCATGACTCCGCTGGCCTCACTGGCGTGGATCGACAGGGCGCCAATCAATACGGCAGGCAAGTTGTTCATGACCGATGACAGAAACGCCGAGAGAAACCCCGTGCCCAGCGTGACCAGCAACAGATTGGAGTCGAGCAGATGGTTAAGGGCCAGGGTCAGATAGTGTGTCAGGCCAGCGTTTTTCAACCCGTAGACCACCAGGTACATACCCAGCGAGAAAAGAACGATCTGCCAAGGGGCTTCGCGAACCACGCGGCGGGTCGAAATGATGTGCCCACGGGCAGCAACCGCCAGCAAAATAACGGCGCACACCGCAGCGATGGCGCTGATGGGAATGCCCATGGGTTCCAGCACAAACAGCCCCGCCAGCAACAGAGTCAGCACCCCCCAGCCTGCGCGAAAGGTCATGACGTCGCGCACGGCCTGCCGAGGTTCTTGCAAGTCGTCCTGTGAATAGCTGTGCGGGATGTCGCGGCGGTAAAACCCATAGAGCACCGCGAGGGTTGCGGCGACTGCCACCAGGTTGACCGGCACCATGATCGAGGCGTACGCGCTATAACTCAGCCCGAAGTAGTCCGCCGAAACGATATTCACCAGGTTTGAGACCACCAGAGGCAAGCTGGCGGTATCGGCAATAAACCCGGCGGCCATAACAAACGCCAGGGTAGAGGCGGGCGAAAAGCGTAAGGCGAGCAGTATCGACATCACGATGGGCGTGAGGATAAGGGCCGCGCCGTCATTGGCAAACAGGGCCGACACGGCAGCACCCAACAGCACGGTAAAGGCAAAAAGGCGCCGGCCCTTGCCTTTGGCCAGACGCGCTACATGCAGTGCCGCCCACTGAAAAAAGCCGGCTTCATCCAGTAGCAGACTGATGATAATGACCGCGATAAAGGTGGCCGTGGCGTTCCAGATAATGCCCCAGACCAGAGGGATATCATCCAGCTTCACAACCCCTGTAATCAGGGCCAGCGCAGCGCCCAATGTGGCACTCCAGCCGATGCCCAGACCTCTGGGTTGCCAGATGACCAAGACCAGCGTGAACAAAAAAATCGCAGAGGCGGTGAGCATAAGCGTCTCGTCCTTTGATCAGCAGCACGCTGTTGTGTTGAGAGGGCGGCCATCCATGGTGCTGAGGCGGCGAGTGTTTGACGCAAGCCACTCGGAGTTGGCCGTCAGGGTGGTTTCCAGCACTTCACGCACCCAGGCGGGGAGTTCCGGGTTCAAGCGGTAATACACCCATTGACCCTGACGACGATCAAGCAGCAAGCCGCAACTGCGCAATTGAGCGAGGTGCCGGGATATTTTCGGCTGGCTGTCGTCCAGAGCACAGACCAGCTCGCACACGCATAGCTCACCTTCACGGGTGATCAGCAAGGTGGCTCTGGCCCGAGTTTCGTCGGCCAGGCATTTGAAAATGGCGGCTGGATTAAGCATGGATTTGTCTCTGTATATATGTTTATCCGAATATACGTTTATCCATATGTTTCAAGCAAGCCTGAATTTAATAGACACCTGTAGTCGCTGACGTGGTACGAGGCTGCGATAGCTTGCGCAGCGACCCTGTATGGCGGCCCTGCAGCCCGCAACGCAGCCTCGTACCTCGGCAGCGACTACAAGAAAACGGGTGTGAGGTCTCAAGCCTGCACCGCTTCGCCCACATAGTTCGCGCGGGGCCGGATCAGTTGGCCTGTGGCTTTTTGTTCCAGCGCATGCGCCACCCAGCCGACGGAGCGCGCCAGGGCAAAGAGGATGACGGGCGCATCAGAGGGCAAGGCATAGGTGTCGGCCAATGCCGATAACACAAAGTCGATATTGGGTTTTTCTCCAGAGATGTCTTCACCGGCTTCGCTGATGGCCTGATACACCGGCGTCAACGTGAACTGCTGCATCAGGGCTGCTGCACGCGCATCGCCATGGGGGTAAAGAGGGTGGCCAAAGGCGGGCAGTGTGTCACCGCGCTGTAAATGATCGCGCACGCTTTCAACCACACCGTGTTGTTCGGCGCGGGTCTTTAATGCGCGCACGCCTTTGACGGCAGAGCCATGCAGCGGCCCGGTCAGTGCGCTTAAGCCCGCCACCAGGCTGGCGGGTATGGATGCACCGGTCGATATCGCAACGCGCACTGCAAATGCCGAAGCGTTGAGTTCATGGTCGGCAAGCAGTACCAAGGTGCGGCGCAGGATCTCTTCTGCCTCAGGCACGTCCCAAGCCAGAGCCAGGCGACGATGCAGCGGCATGTCTGCTGTGGCTGAGTCTTCCAGCATGGCAGCGGTGATGATGTTGATCAGGCCCATGGCTTCCTCCACCAGCACGGGTGCAGCACGTCCGCGCGAGGGCAGTGCGCTATCGATGCAGGGAACCAGCACTTGCATTGCGCGGGCCAAAGGGGAAGTCAGACGCGGGTAAGCGTCGGCCTGGTGTGCCGGTGCCGTAAAGCTCACCGCTGGCACTTGCCACAACAGGCACGCGATGTGTTCCAGCGACTGCGTGTGTGACAGGGCTACCGCCTCTTGGCCGCGATACCACAAGCGGTTGTTGTCCACGGTTGAAATCGACGATGACAACACCGGCTCGCCCCAGGCAATCGCCTGCGCGGCCACCGCCGCCACACTGCGCCGTCCGGTCTGCCGGGAAGCCATGCGTTTGACGTCTTCGGCCTGGTACAGGCTGCGCCGCGAATCAGTTGGATCAGGCTTGGCGCGGATCCGCCCGCGACTGACATTGGCGTACAGCGTTTGTGGCTGCACCTGCAATAAAACCAGCGCTTGCTGTGCGGTCAACCATGACATTGAGCACCTCATATTGATCATTTGCATCAAGATTGACGTCAATCTTAGCGCGCCTATAGTCGCTTGCATCAACGTCACGTGAGACCACAGTTCATGACCAAACCCGACATGTTGCATGCTGTATGGACCGCATTGGGCGGCGATCTCGATGATTGCAGCGGTGTCACGCTAACCACCGCAGGCGCCTTGCCGTCGGCTTACCCGGTGACCGAGTTGGCCAGTGCATCCATGGCCGCCGTGGCCTTGTCGATTGCCAGGCTGCGTGCGTTGGGCAGTGGCAAGCCAGCTGAACCGGTGCAGGTCGACCGGCGGTTGGCCTCGATCTGGTTTGGGACATCATTGCGTCCGTTGGGTTGGCAAATCCCGGCCATGTGGGATGCTGTTGCGGGTGATTACAAGGCCAAGGATGGCTGGATTCGTTTGCACACTAATGCCCCGCATCACCGTTTGGCTGCGGAGCGGGTGTTGGGGGCGCAGATCGATAAAGCCTCCATGGCCAAGGCCGTAGCGCAATGGACCACCCAAGCGCTTGAAACGGCAATCGTGCAGGCTGGAGGCTGCGCGGCGCACATGAACACGTCCGGGCAATGGGCATTGCATCCGCAAGGTCGTGCGGTCGCGCAAGAGCCGTTGGTTCACCTGCAGCGCCGAGCCCTGCCAAGTACCCCGGTGCACCCCGTTGATCCATCACGCCCGCTTGCGGGTATCAAAGTACTGGATTTGACCCGGGTGCTGGCCGGGCCTATCGCTACACGGTGCCTGGCGGCTTATGGCGCACAGGTGTTGCGTATCGACTCGCCGGACTGGAATGAACCCGGCATCGTGCCGGAGGTGACGCCGGGCAAACGCCTGGTACGGCTCGACTTGCGCGATCCAGTTGCTTTGGCAGCCGTCAAAACGTTGCTGGCGTCGGCCGATGTGATCGTTCACGGTTATCGCGCCGATGCCCTGGAAAACCTCGGGCTGGGCAACGCGGTCAGGCAGCAGATCAACCCGCGGCTGATCGACATCAGCCTCAATGCCTATGGCTGGACCGGGCCGTGGCGCAATCGGCGCGGTTTTGACAGCCTGGTACAAATGAGCAGTGGCATTGCCGATACCGGGATGCACCACGCGCAAGCCGATAAACCGGTGCCATTGCCTGTTCAGGCACTGGATCACGCGACGGGTTACCTGATGGCTGCTGCCGCCATCATAGGGATTACCGAGCGGCTGCAATCGGGCACGGTACTACAAGCCCGGTTGTCCTTGGCGCGGACCGCGCAGTTGTTGCAAGAGCATCGTTCACACACCACTGAGCCAGCCTTCGCAGAGGAAACCGATGCCGATAAAGACTCGGCCATCGAGCACACCGCCTGGGGCGAGGTGCAACGCATCCAATGGCCTGTTCAGATCGCAGGCTGCCCGGCCTGGTGGGCATTACCGGCCCATGAACTCGGCTCTGACACTGCGCAGTGGTAGCCAAATAACACTATGATGAACCTCTTTTCACGACAGGCGGGAGGTTCACATGAGTGCTAACGGCAACGATCGGCAGATCGACAATATCGAATTCAATGTGGGTGATATCAGCCGAAGCAAAGCCTTCTATGGCAGTGCATTCGGCTGGACATTCGTCGATTACGGTCCTGCGTACACAGAGTTCACTGATGGCCGCTTGACGGGTGGTTTCGCCACGGGTGAACCGGTGCGGCCTGGCGGCCCATTAGTGATTGTGTACGCCGACGATCTTGAGGCCACTCAGGCACGCATCAAAAGCTTGGGCGCCGTGATCAGCCGTGAGACCTTTTCTTTCCCCGGTGGGCGCCGCTTTCATTTTGTCGATCCTGACGGTTATGAACTGGCGGTTTGGACGCGCCAGGAGTAGATTTCACTCTCGCGGTCTACTCGCCTACTTTGGCAGTACGTGTTCGGGTGACCGGCCTGCGTCTTTTAACTGATATGATTCAAGCGCTTACAAACCGAGTGACCCAAGATGAATCGTCGTAAAAAGATCCAGCAGCTTTTAAAGGCGCATGCCAAGAAGGCCAGTGCCAAATTGGCACCGAAAAAAAAGTCCACTTACGTTAGCAAGGCTGATCGATTGAAGTTGGCGACTGAATCGGCAGAGGCCTCAACCGTTGTATCTGAAAGCTGATTGATAGCGCTCAGTCACACCCCCGCTGTAGAGGGGCGGTTGAGTGGCACAGCCTTTGCTTTTTGTTTGCATGGCCCGGCGCTATATGCCGGGTCTTGCGACAAATACCTGCATACCAAGGTTCTGAATGAGCGTGGTTAAGGTCGAATGAAGGCAATAGTGTCATCTAGGTGCTCTAAATTGAGCAAGTAAGCGCAAGTTTTGAGGGTATTTACACCCGGCGTGGCGGTTCAAACGGTACAAAAATGAAGATCAGTTCCCTTAAGGAATTCAGGGTATGACGGTGATCAAGCATTGTGCAGTGGGTGTTTTGTCAGTTTTAGTATTGGCCGGGTGTGAGGCTGATAAAGATAAAGTTGCACGGGAAAAAGTTGAGGCGATTAAACAAGTGATTGCCACGCGCACTCTGGAATACGCTGATATTTCAAGTTCGCAGCCTCTACGCTCTGATAATGTCAATCGCTGTATCGTGCAGATGTCTGAAAACAAAGCCAAGCTGGATGCCATACAAGTGGATTATGCCGAGACACAAACGGTGCAGTCCTCGGATACCCATACGTTGTACAGCCTGATCAATTACCAGCTCACGGCCTGTAAGGATGCCCGGCAGGCGCAAGGCTATTGATTTTGTCTCCTGGATTTCAAACCTGCTACGCTGGTGCGCATTGGACATTACGCAACGGGATTAATAAGGGAGTGGTATGGAGTATTACGCATGGGTACTGGCGAAATTCGTGGCGGGGTTTGCGATTATTGCAACTCACATTTATATGTCAGGCCGGACCCAACTGTCGCAAATGACCGCGATAGATCTGATTGGCAACTTTATTCTGGGCGGTATTATCGGGGGTGTTATTTATAGCGACACCATTCCTTTTAAACAGTATTTGCTGGTGCTGTTATTAGGTGTGTTGTTGATCTACATACTTAATGCCGCCACTAAACATATTCAGGTGCTGCGTGGTTTTGCGATTGGTAGCCCTATACCGATCATCAAGAATGGAAAGTTCATTATTGAGAATCTGGTCGATAATAAACACAAGATAGACATCTTGCGCGTGGCCTCGCAGTTACATGCCCAGGGGGCGTGTGCTTTCCAGCAGGTCTACTACGCGCAGATTGAGCCGGGTGGCGAGTTGACGGTCATTTGTGATGAGCGCGACATGCCGTCGGTGATCGTCATGTTTAACGGCGAGGCGCGACTCGATCAGTTGACCTCCATCGGCCATGATCCGCAATGGCTGGACAGCAAAATCAAAGCACTGGGGCTTGAAACCGAAGACGTATTTCTCGCTGAGTTTTGGCGCGGGGAACTGTGCGTCACCGCTCGCGATGGCAGCGTGATAAGCCCCGTCCCCCAGCCCGCCTGTAGTCGCTGACGAGGCACGAGGCTGCGAGGCGAGCCGAAGGATTGCTTTACAGCCCGAGCGTGCTGTCACCCTGTCTGCCCCAAACCTGCGCACAGATTAAGCAACTGCTCCTGCAACACTTTGCCTGCGTAGCTCAGCCCGCCTTGGGCATAGAGCGCCAAATACACGCCCTGGATATCCGGCAGGCCGCTGCTGGCGTCGAGCACTTGATGGCCTGCGGTGATGACCCTGCGCGGGAGCAAGCTGACGCCCAAGCCAGCGGCCACTGCCGAGCAAACACTGGCCAGGCTGGCGCTTGAATAACTGATTCGCCAGTGCCAGCCGCCCGTTTCCAGGTGGTTCAGCATTTCATTGCGGTACAAGCCGCCAGCGGGGAACGTCACCAGCGGCAACGGATCGCGCCCCAGCGCAGGCTGGGAGCGGCTGTCGACCCAGCACAAAGGTTCTGGCCAACTCGCCAGGCAGTCATCGTTCTGGCCCATGTGCTTGACCAGCAATACCTCAAACTCACCCCGGCGAAACAGCCGCTGCAAGTCAGGGCCCAAGCCGCTGGTGACCTCCAGACGCACACCCGGATGCTCCAAACCGAAGCTCGACAGCAACGGCATCAGGCGGTCTGCGGCGAAATCCTCCGGCACCCCCAAACGCAATACGCCTTCGCTTTGTTGGTTAAACATGGCCTCTCGGGCTTCTTCATGGAGCGTCAGGATGCGCCGTGCATACGCCAGCAAGCGCTCGCCCTCAGTCGTGGCAATAACGTGGCGTTGATCGCGATCAAGCAGCGTGCAGCCAAGGTTGTCTTCAAGGCGACGAATCTGCTGGCTGACCGTGGACTGAGTCAAATGCAGCCGCTGCGCTGCCCGAGTGAAATTGGCGCACTCCACCACGGCAACAAAACTGCGCAACAACACGGGATCGAACATACACGTCACCATTCGAATTGCCACTGAAAGGCATGGTTATATTTAATTTCAGAATACCTGCCTGGCTGACCATACTCGTTCTTCATTGAATCTGCAGAGAGAAAGTGACCATGAGTCGCCTGACGTTTAAATCCGGCTTTCTAGCGGTCGGGCTATTAATGATGGGAGGAGTAATGGCTAACGACAAAAGTCTGTTGGATGCGGTGCGCGGTGGCGAGTTGGCCCACGTGCAGCAATTAATCACCGGCGGTGCGGATCTGAAGGCACAGACACCGGACGGCAGTAGCGCACTGTTGCTGGCGACTCAGCAAAACAACGTTGAGATCGCTCGTGCATTAATAGCGGCGGGTGCCGACGTCAATCAGAAAAACCTGATGCACGACAGCGCCTATTTGCTGGCGGGTGCCAGTGGTTACAACGACATCCTCAAGTTGACGCTGGCCCATGGCGCGGACCTGAAAAGCACCAACCGTTATGGCGGCACCGCGTTGATTCCCGCGTGTGAGCGCGGCCATGTTGAAACCGTGCGCTTGTTGATTGCCGCGGGGGTCGACGTCAACCATGTCAATCGACTGGGCTGGACCTGTTTGATGGAGGCCATTGTGCTGTCCGATGGTGGCCCGGCGCATCAGCAGATTGTTGCCCAACTGATCCAGGCGGGCGCAGACCTGAACCTGCCGGACAACGAAGGCCACAGCCCGTTGTATCAGGCAGAGCAGCGCGGTCAGAGCGCAACGGCCACGTTGCTGCGTGCCGCTGGCGCCCAGTGAATGACCTGCACGGGAGTGCCCATGAATAACGATCAAGATTATCTGCAACGCGCGGTGGAACTGGCGCGCATCAACGTTGCCGAGGGTGGCCGGCCTTTTGGCGCAGTACTGGTCAAGGACGGCCAAGTGATTGTCGAGGCGGTTAACGAAATTCATCTCAACCAAGACCCGACCGCCCATGCGGAACTGCTGACCATCCGCCGTGCCAGCCAGCATTTGGGCTCGCGTCTGGACGGGTGCGTGATTTACGCCAGTGGTCAGCCGTGCCCGATGTGCCTGGCAGCCATGTACCTGTGCGGCGTCAGCCGTGCCGTGTATGGCGCAGCAAACGAACTGGGTGAAGCGTTTGGTTTGTCTACGGCGGCGATCTACCAGCAACTGGCGTTGCCAATGAGCGAGCAGCAACTGGGTGTGCAACATTTGCCGCAGTCCGCAATGGTCGCGGTCTATCAAGACTGGCAGGCGCGCCATGCCGCTCACTAAAACCCGACTGCGCAGTCTGGCAAGTTGGGCCCTGATCATCGCATTGGGGCTTAACTTGCGACCGATTTTGAGTTCCATCAGCCCATTGTTGATGCAGATTCGTGGCGACACCGGCATGAGCTTTCAAAGCAGCGCCTGGCTGACCAGCCTGCCGGTGATTTGCATGGGCCTGGTGGCCTTGCTCGGGGTGCGCATAGAAGCCCGTTTGGGCGAGCGTCGGGGCGTGGCGTTGGGCCTGCTGATGATTCTGGGCGCGTGCTTGTGGCGCCTGCTGGGGCATCAGGCTGAAGTGTTGCTCATCACGGCCTTGCTGGGAGGCGCCGGTGTAGCGCTGATTCAGGCGCTGGTGCCGGCGCTGATCAAGCGCCAATTCCAGGGGCAGGTGGCGCTGGCTTTGGGGGTGTATTCGGCCTCGTTGATGGGTGGTGGCGGCTTGGCGGCACTGCTCAGCCCGGTGGTGGCCGGACATTTCAGCCAGTGGCAGGCCGGGCTCGGCGTGTGGTTGTTGCCCGCGTTGGCGGCGCTATTGATGTGGTGGCTGTTGCCCTTTGCCGGGTTGACTGCGCGCACTCACGGCGCGTCTGCTCAGCCGTGGCGCAGCCGCAGGGCCTGGCTGTTGGCGCTGTACTTCGGGCTGGTTAATTGCGGTTACATGAGCATGGTTGCCTGGCTGCCGGCGTATTACCTGCAAATGGACTGGAGCGCGACCCAAAGCGGTTCGCTGCTGGCATTCATGACCGTGTTTCAGGTGCTGGCCGCGTTGGTGATGCCTGCTTTGGCGCAGCGCAGTCGCGACAGGCGCCCGTTTTTGGCCCTCAGCCTTGCTGCTCAGGCATTTGGATTTTTCGGTCTGGTGATGTGGCCACTTGAGTCGCCGCACATTTGGGTGGCATTGATCGGTTTTGGTCTGGGCGCTTGTTTTGCCCTCAGCTTGATCCTGACCCTCGACCATTGCCGGGAACCTCGCGCAGCCGGTCAATTGGCGGCGTTTGTGCAAGGGGTGGGGTTTTTAATCAACGCCGTCTCGCCCTGGTTGACCGGCTGGTTGCGTGAACTCACGGGCAGCTTTGTCAGCGCCTGGTGGGTGTTGATTGTCGGGGTTGTGGCGATGCTGCTGTTAACCCGCATTTTCAGCCCGGCGAGTTATCGGGACTCGTTTGCTGAACCGCATGGCTCCCCGGCGATGTCGACACATCCTTGAGCGCTACATTCAAATCCAGTATCGACATAAAGCGCTCAACCAGCGGTGAAACGTTGTGGGCATGCCAGCCCACATAGAGGCCAATTGCAGGGTTGCCAGTTTCCGCCACCGGCAAAATGCGCCGAAACACCACGCTGTCTTGTGTAAACGACCGAGCAATGGAGGCCGGCACCAACGCCACACCAAAGCCACAGGCAACCAGGCCGATCACGGTGTGGAGTTGTGCCGCTTCCTGTACCACCTTCGGGTAAAAACCCGCGGCTTCGCATAGGGCAATCAGTTGTCGGTGATAACCGCTGCCCAGCACTTCGGGGGTGAAGACAAACCCTTCATCTGCGAAGTCACGCAGGTCGATGTCGGCGGCATAGGCTTTGCTGTGATCGGCGGGCAAGGCCATAACAATTGCTTCTTCAAACAGCAGGCGCGATTGCAGGTTGGGTGTGTCGAAGGGCAGTTTGCGCATAAAGGCGATGTCCGCTTCTGCGTGCGAGATCGCTTGGGCCTGGCTGGCTGAAGGCATCTCTATGAGGGTTAATTGAACCTGGGGGAAGGTGTCGCGGAACGCTCGCAGTGCGTTGAGCAGCGGTGTGTAGTGGGCGATGGAGACGCTGGTGACTGTGAGTTTGCCAGCGATGCCTTGCGCCACTTGGCGCGCATGTTCCACACCGGACTCCAGTGTGTTGAGGGTGCTGTAGGCTGTGTCCAAAAACGCGCTGCCCGCAGGCGTCAGTCGCACTTCGCGTTTGCTGCGCGTCAGCAGGCTGATTCCCAGTTTGTCTTCCAGTCGGTTAATCGCCTGACTGAGTGCAGGCTGGGCCATGTGCAGGCGCTTGGCTGCTTTATGGAAGTGCAGTTCTTCGGCAACGGCAATGAACTGCTTGAGCAGTCGGGTCTCGATCATGGTGTCCGTTCCCTCCTTTGAACTGTGATAAGCGCAGCGTATCAACTTCGCGCTTGAACAGTATTAAACAAGCCTGAAACACAGGGTTAAGGTGAGGGCAGTCATCAAGAGGAGTCAACTGTGGACTTTGCAGGCAAAACCGCAATTGTAACGGGCGCAGGCCAAGGCCTGGGTCTGAGCTACGCCCGCGAGCTGGCAAGGTTGGGCGCCAATGTGGTGATCAGCGATATTGGCGCGGATACGCTGGGCGTAGGTGCCGATGCCTCGATTGCCCACGAGGCGGCACGTGCGCTTGCGTCCGAAGGCTACAGCGTGCTGGGTCACCACGCCGACCTTGCCAGCGAGCGTGGGTGCGGGCAATTGGTCGCGGCGGCTGTCGACGCGTTTGGGCAGCTGGATATCGTGATTCACAATGCGGGTTGGGTCGGTTATCAGCGGATAGAAGAGGTCGAGCCGGCTTTTATCGAGCGGGCACTGGATGTCAACGTCTACGCCCCTGTCTGGTTGTGCAAGCATGCCTGGCATTACCTGCGGCAATCGCCAGCCGCGCGGGTGGTCTTGACCACGTCGGACCGGGCCATGTATCAGCCCTATGCACAGCCGGGGCTGGTGGCTTACGCGGCAGGCAAAATGGCGCAACTGGGCATCATGAATGCATTGAGCATGGAGGGCATGGCCGACAGGATTTTGGTTAACGCCGTTTCGCCGGTGGCAAAGACCAGAATGTGGGGCGTGACCGAAGCACCGGTCAACCTCAAGCCGGAATGGGTCACACCCGGCGTGGTGTTTCTGGCTTCGGAGCAGTGCCACGATACGGGTTACATCTTAAGGGCCAGCAATGGTCAATTCACCGCCACCCGTTTCGTTGAAAACCCTGGCGTCGACTATCCCGTCGACCTGGCACGGATCAAGGCCAGCAGTCCCGGGCAGGTGGCGCAGTTGTGGGATCAGATCAAAGAATGTTGATTAGTGTAGGAGCGAGCTTGTCTCGCGATCTTTTGATCTTATGTTTTGTTCAACAGATCAAAAGATCGCGAGGCAAGCTCGCTCCTACAGGCTGGATGATTGCCGTTACAGCTTCCACTCCAGGCCCAGACTGACGGTTCTTGGCTCGCCCCAGAACACGCCGTTAAAGAAGCCAACGTTGTCGTAGTACTTCTGGTCCAGCACGTTTTTGACGTTCAACGTTGCCGAGACGTGGGTATCAAACTCGTAGCGTGCCATCAGGTCGAGGAGGGTGTAGGACTTCTGGGTAATGTTTTCCTTGAAGGTGTTCGGATTGCCTTTTGCATCTGTCGTCCCGTTGGGGCGGCGGGCGGCACGGTAGATGTCGCTCTGCCAGTTAACGGCAGCCCCCACGGTCATGGCGCTCCATTCACCCGGGAGTTTGTAGGTAGTTGATACCTTGACCAGGTTCAACGGTGAGGCCGTATTGATGCGCTTGCCGTCGGCGTTAAGGGAGTGGGTATAGGTGTAGCCCGCTATCATGTTCCAGCCGCGCATCACTTCACCGGCCAGCTCAACTTCAAAGCCTTTGACTTTGTTACCCTTGCCCCCGGAAGTGTAATAGTCTTCACCGTTCGGGCCGCGCGGTACGGAGCTGTCGATTTCCGGCACGTTATCCTGCTTGCTCCAGAACACCGCACTCGACAGGTTCAAGCGTTCCTCCAGGAAACTGCCTTTGAGCCCCACCTCATAAACGCTGCCGACCACTGGCTTAAGGTACGAGCCTCTGACATCTTTATTGGTCGAAGGCTGGAAAATGTCGGTGTAGCTAACATAGGCCGTCAACTCTTCAGTGAAGTCATACAGCAAGCCGGCATAGGGGGTGATCATGTCGTTGTGGGTCTGCACGACTTTATCGTAGCTGACACCGCCAAGTGCCTTATCGTCGAATTCGCGGTCAACGTTTGAGCTTTTCCAGCTGCCGTAACGTGTGCCGAGCACGGCGTGCCAATGATCGGTGAGGTTAAAGCGCGTGGCCAGGTAGCCGGACTTCTGTTTGACGGTGCTGTGGTTGCTGTCGATACCGCTGTCAAGGTCGCGGTATTTCGGGATAGCGCCCATATCACCCCAGTCAGGCACCCTGCCGTAGTCCTCAGGGTTTAAATCAATGAAGAGCGGCGAGGTGTTGTCGTACTTGGCTTCGCCGTAACCGACCATCAATTCATGATCCCGCCCCAGCAGGGCGTAAGTGCCCGAGAGGTTAACGTCGATCGCCGTCATGGTTTCGTCACCGGCAAAGTGGCTGCTATAGGCCGACATGCCGGTGCCATCTGCGTTTGGGAAGCCGCCACCGGCGTAATACACCTTGCCTTAGGAATCGCTGGAACGGTGGGTATAAGCGGCTTTCAGGCGCCAGTTATCGAACAACTGCTGGTCGAGGGTGGCGAAGGCGGTTTTGTCCTTCTTCGGCCAGGAGCTCCAGGGCGTCGCATAATTGGTCGAACGCCCCAGGTTGGCCTTTTCGCCAGTACCGGTCCAATAGGGCGTTGTGCCCCAGGAGGAGCCGCGAACCTGCTTGTCCTGATAGTCGTAACCGACGGCCACGGTGGTGTCGTCGGTGAGGTCGGCCTCCAGAATGCCGTAAGCCACTTCGCGCTTTAGCGCGTAATTATCGCGAAACGACTTGCTGTCTCGGTAGGCCAGTACGGTACGACCGCGCAAACGCCCGTCGAACCCCAGTGTTCCTCCCACATCGACGTAACTGTAGTAGTCGTCATAGCTGCCGCCGCTGACTCCGGCCGTGGCCGCCAGTTCGTGGGTCGGGCGTTTGCGGATCATGTTGATGGTGCCCGACGGGTCGCCTGCGCCGGTGGTCAGGCCGGTGGCGCCGCGGACCACTTCAATGCGGTCGTAGATAATGGTATCGGCGTCAGTCTTCATATAACTGAAGGTGTTGAGCATCCCGTCAATCTGGAAGTTATTGATGGTATAGCCCCGTGACGAATAGCTGACCCGGTCCGAGTCGTTGTGTTGCACCACCACGCCAGTGGTATGGCGCATGGCCTCAGTGAGGGTATTGAGGTTGAAGTCATTCATTTCCTGGCGGGTGACCACCGAGATCGACTGCGGTGTTTCGCGAATGCTCAAGTTGAGTTTGGTCGCGGTGTTGGTCGAGCCGGTGGTATAGGAACCTGTGTCTTCAGTCGTGGAGCCCAGTCCCTGGGCGCTGATGCGGGTGCTTGCGAGTTCCATGCCGGCAGGTTTTGTCTCGGCTTCATCCAGGGCCTCAGTGTCGGCCAGCAAGTGCGAACTGCTGATAAGGCCGAGGGCTAACGTGACGGAACGGGTGAGGGGAGCACGCATTGCAACTGATTCCTTGTCAGATTTTTGAAGTTGTCAGTGCTTCAAACGAATGACAAAGGCGATAGTTAGGGCATTTTCAGTGTGTTGGGCAAATAGAGACTTTTCGCACAAGCACCGTGTAGGAAGAAGGGCGTGTGCAACCCGTCAATCAACCACAGTGCCTACACTTTCAAGTGTTTATACTGGCCGCCTTCGCACACTTTCAAATCAAACAAACCGAGATTCTTAATGAGCCGTTCTCTGTCTATTGCACCGGAGCGCAAGTCGTTTGCGCCGCTGGTGGCTTTTATCTTGCTGTTGCTGGGCGCAGCGTTTTTGCAAAACACGGTGGGTTCGCGCCAAGTGTTGTTGCTGGTGGTGGGCGCTGCGTTGGGTTTAACGCTGTACCACGCGGCCTTTGGTTTTACCTCAGCCTGGCGGGTGTTTATCAATGACCGGCGCGGTGCCGGCTTGCGCGCGCAAATGATCATGTTGTCGGTGGCGGTACTGCTGTTTTTCCCGGCACTGGGCTCCGGCACGCTGTTCGGTCAGCCCGTGGTCGGGCTGGTCGCGCCAGTGGGTATTTCTGTGGTGTTCGGTGCATTTATTTTCGGCATCGGCATGCAGTTGGGGGGCGGCTGCGCCTCCGGCACCTTGTTTACGGTCGGCGGTGGTAATGCGCGGATGCTGGTGACGCTGTTCTTCTTCATCTGTGGCTCGGTCATCGCCACCCATCACGCCGACTGGTGGTTTGCCCTGCCGTCGCTGCCGGCCACCTCCATCGTCAAGAGTTTGGGTGTGGTGCCTGCGCTGCTGCTGAGCCTGGCCATTTTCGGGGTGATTGCGGCGGTTACAGTGCGTCTTGAAAAAGCCCGCCATGGCCAGCTTGAAGAGGGCGTGGCCAGCGAACACCAAGGGCTGCGCCGCTTTCTGCGCGGGCCCTGGCCATTGGTCTGGGGCGCGATTGGCCTGGCCTTGCTCAACTACGCCACGTTGGCTTTGGCCGGGCGCCCGTGGGGTATCACCTCGGCATTCGCTCTGTGGGGCGCCAAGGCGGTGAGCGGGCTGGGCGTGGATGTCAGCAGTTGGGGCTTCTGGCAAGTGCCGAGCAATGCCAAGGCGCTGGCGGCACCGGTGTGGGACGACATAACCAGTGTCATGGATATCGGCATCATCCTCGGCGCGCTGCTGGCAGCGGGGCTGGCCGGTCGCTTTGCTCCGAACCTGAAAATTCCTGCCCGTTCGCTTTTCGCGGCGGTGATCGGTGGTTTACTGCTCGGCTACGGCTCGCGTCTGGCGTATGGCTGCAACATCGGTGCGTACTTCAGCGGCATCGCCTCAGGCAGTCTGCATGGTTGGGTGTGGCTGGTGGCGGCATTTCTGGGCAACAGTGTCGGCGTGCGGCTACGGCCGTTTTTCTTCGTCGGCGAGCGTCCGCAGGTGGCGTTGAGCGGTTGCTGAGGCGTTAATTGCCAGCAGTGGCCTTTGTCGCACAGTGTGTGGGTTTCATGGACTGTGCGGCGAAGGCTGCTCATTAATACCGCGCTCACGGTTGCGGATTTTCCATTGGCTTAACAACCACCCACCCTGGCCGGTGAAAAACTCTGTGCTAGTGGTGCAGTGGCTGATTCTTGCCAGCCTGAAGTGCCGAAAATCGCTGCGCAGTTCACACCACGCCGCGAGGATCCGAAAACCGTCAAAGTAGCCGATGGAGACGGGTCGTATCAGGCGTTGAGTCAGAGTTTGACTCACATCTTTGTAGTCAATTATTACTTTTTGCTCATGGCGGATGGCATCGCGCAGCGTTCGGGCAGTGTTCCCGTCATCGTCATCTGACAGGCCGGGGCCAGCAAACAAGGCCGTACTGTCGAACTGTTCGACCCTCCTATGTTCAAGCACTGCGCGGATCTTGCTTTCAACTTCAGCCGCCGCGTGCGACAACCCGGAGTCGGCTCTGCGGCTGACCCACCGCAAGCCTAACAGCAGAGCCTCCAGTTCCGTTTCGGTAAACATTAGCGGGGGTAGGGTGAAGCCGGGCTTGAGTACATAGCCGATGCCGGGCTCGCCGCGGATATCGGCCCCTTGACTCTGCAGCGCAGTGATATCGCGGTAAATCGTGCGCAGGCTGACACCGGTTTCGTGAGCGAGCACATGACCGCTGACAGGGTAGCGATGTCGACGGAGTATTTGCAGTAGAAGTAACAAGCGTTCTGAACGTGCCATGCCGGGCATGCTGACATGATTTGTCAGCATCGTCGAATAACCTGCGCGCTCTTACCTCACAAGGGCAATGCGATGAATCATCCCAACCTTCTGATCCTCTATGTGGCCGATACGGCGCGTAGCCGTGCTTTTTACGAGCAGCTCCTGGAAAAAGCCCCTACGAGTGATTTCCCTTCATTTGTTTCCTTTGAGCTGGCTAACCAGTTACATCTCGGGTTGTGGTCAGAGCAGGCGCCGAACTTCCATAGCGCTGGTACAGGACAGCGTATGGAAGTCGGTTATCTGGTTGAAACCGAGACCCTGGTTGACGCCACCTATCAACGCTGGCAGGCACTTGGTATCACCATTGAACAACCGCTGGCGCGTGCAGTGTTCGGCCTGACTTTCGTAGCGCTGGACCCGGACGGGCATCGCTTGCGTGTGTGCATGCCAGATTGAACGGCAGAAGCCCCTCACCCTAGTCCACTCCCGAAGGAAAGGTAACCCATTGGGGGCGCAAGATACTCGATGGCTTGTTTGCTGCGCGACAGCGCGGCGTCGAAGATCACGGCCCCTCCTGCGGGGGAAGCGTGTCCAGACAGAACCGGTCGGGCCGACAGGGTGCGAGCGCATCGCTCAGCTTGGCATCGAGAATTTCTTCACTCACCAGACGGCCGACTATGGCCGCCAGTGCGACGCCGGGGTGCAGAGTGCACACATACACACCGCTGACGTTGGGCAAATATCCGATGATGGGCAAACGATCGATCGATATCGGCCTGAGTCCCACACATGCCAACTCTGGCTCTGATAAAGCCGCGCCTTCAAGCTCGCTTTCGATGGCCTTGGCCGTCCGCTGCGCCACAGCGGACGGCTGGTTCTCGGGGCTGTCGTCCAGATAATCTTCTGCCGCCAGCAATGTTCCATCCGCAGCTTGTCTGACTTCCATCGCTGAGTTGGAAATGATTGTCTGCACCAGACCGGGCTGCGCCGTGTAGCGGATAAAAACGCAAGGGGAGGCTTGCACCGAGAGGGGAAGGTTGAGCATCTGAGTCAGCTCGGCAATGCCGGTCCCGGCTGCCAATACTACGGTATCAGCCACTAACGTGCCGTTTGATGTTTCAATCGCTGTCACAGTACCGTGCAGGGTTTTAAAACCCAGCACACGGGTTTGCGTGAGCACTTTTGCCCCATTCGCCTGAGCGCCTGCGATCATTGCGTGGGTGGCTGCGACAGCGTCCAGCGCGCCTTCCTGTGCCACATACATAGCTTGTTGTGGCGGGTGCTTGAGGTTCGATTCAAGGGCGAGAATTTGTGAACGATCCAGCAACTGAGCGGGACCAGGCGACACTTCACTCAGCCCCTCGCCATACGACAAAGCGCCCGTCCAGCGTATGTTCAGCGCTGGCAGTTGCGCTTCAAGGCGGTGGTATTCCTTGATGGCTTCGCGGCGCAGTTGCGCTATCGGGTCCGGTTCGCCATGCGTGGTGTTGATCCAGGCGAACGAGGTTGCGGTAACCCCTGACGCAATCTCTGCGGCCTCGACAACAGTGACCTTCGCCCCTTTGTCAGTCAGGTGGTAGGCCATCGAGGCGCCGACGATCCCGGCACCGATAACCACAATATGCTTGTCAGGCGTTAATGCCATAAGGTCTTCCTTGTCTGTTACGGGTGTTGCGGCCAATGATCGGTAATGTCATGCCACGTGGCCTTTGACGCCACACAGATATGCTTTTGTTTAGCGCCGGTGACGGGTGTGTCGAGAGTGCCCATGGCGATAGAGATCCAGTCGGCGTAGGGCCCTTTTGACGTTGACCAAAATAAGGATGAACCGCACTCGCCGCAGAACTGACGCAAGACCGACTCTGAAGACTCAAATGACTTGAGGCTTTCAGCACCGCGGGTCAATTCAAGATCGTTACGCAGCACATTAAAAAAGCTGGCAAAGGCGGCCCCGTGTCCTTTGCGGCATTGGCTGCAATGACAGTGTGAAACCACCTTGGGCGGCGTAGACGTTTGATAGTGGACCGCGCCGCACAAGCAACTGCCGAGCAAGAGGTTATCCATTGGCGCACACTTCCAGACGAGGAGAGCGTCACTCTAAACGCGGGCGGGCGCGCATCTCAATGTTTACTGCACCGCACGTCGTCATAATTCAGCCACTTCAGCGCCATAAAATGGTTGGCCTCTTATCAAACACTAAATAAATGATTGATTCCTAAGGCCCTGTAGGAGCGAGCTTGCTCGCGATCTGTTGATCTTGATCTGGCTTTTGATCTGAGAGGCCCCGTTAAACCACGCTGGCCGAACGCAGGTGTTGCGCAGTGGCACGGCGTAAGGCCGGAACCCTAAATGGCCGTTGCCGCAGCAACGGATATGTACCCAATAATACCAAAATGGATGGTTTCACGGCTGCACGCAGCCGATCGCAGCCTTTGTACCTCGTCAGCGACTACAGTCGGCTGTTTGCTGCGTGACAGCGCGGCGTCGATGCCTGGCTTGAGCCGTTTATGCATGAGCAAGACTAGCCTCAAGCTTGTTTGGTGTGTCGTTTTTAGTCGTAACGGCCTGAGTTGCGTTTATGGTGCGAGCAAGCTTAGCAACTCAGTTGTCAGGGCAGCAGCCTCTTGTCTATATCCGGCAGCCCAGCTGTTTGACCAATCATCAGGCCGTCCCTGATCATCCCATTCTGCCAGTGCAAGCCCGTTCAAGATTTCCAGCTCAAACCAGACGCGTTGCCAGGCATCGCCGTCCTCAACCAACGCAGTGTTTTGCCACAAGAATTCGGTTTGCGCGACAAAAGACGACCATGCGAACAGGTCGTCCGATGCACGCTCGGCCACGGCCCGCCAGCTCTTAGTGATTGTCATCAATGACGCCCTTAGAAAGTGGATATACACGGTATACCGCTGGTGACAAAAAAGCCCGCCAGACAAGAGCTGGCGGGCCATGTTCAGGTGGCAATAATCCAGATGCTATTTCTGGGTAATGCTGTCCGGCAAGGCATAAGCAATGATGTAGTCACCGACATCCGGTGAGTGGCTCATGCCACCGGCTGAGATGACCACATATTGCTTCCCGTTTGTCGGCGACTTGTAGATCAGGGGCGCAGCGACAGCGCCAACCGGTAGACGGGCTTTCCAGACTTCCTTGCCCGTGGCCGAATCAAGTGCCCGCAGGTAGTAGTCCTGAGTCCCGGCGAAAAACACCAGGCCTGATGCCGTTGAGGTTGGACCACCGAGTGTTGGCATGCCCAATGGAACCTGCAGGTGCGTTTTGATCCCGAGCGGGCCGGTGTCCTGGACAGTGCCAAGAGGCACCTGCCAGAGTAATTTCTGGTTGTTGAGGTTAATGGCGCTCATGCTGCCGAACGGTGGGGTATTGCACGGTACGCCCAGCGGCGATTGCAGAATATCGATTTTCACACCGCCATAAATACCGGCAACTTGCGGGCGAATGGTCCCCATGAAACCAGGCACTTCATCGGTCGAGACGTTGAATTTTTTGGTGTTCTCCTTGGTGACCAGTGACATGCGCAGCGGCATGCGCATGTCATTGACGTACATGATGCCGGTGTTTTCGTCGATCGAAATACCGCCCCAGTTCATGCCACCCAGCAGGCCAGGCCATTCGATATAAGGTTTTTCACTGGGAGGCGTAAAGGGGCCCAGGTACACGGAGTCCTTGAACATGATCCGGCAGTACAGCTGGTCGAAGGTAGACACGCCCCACATGGACTTCTCGGTTAGCGGTTGGGCACCAATGGTCGGCATCCCTACCGAGAACGGTTGCGTGGGCGACAGATGCTCGCCTTCTGCCGCTGGAGTGGTAGGCACTGCGCGCTCTACAACGTCTGTCACCGGTTTGCCAGTACGGCGATCGAGTACAAAGATATTTCCGGTCTTGGTGGTCTGTATCAAGACGGGTGTCTTCTCACCCTGAGCATTCTTGATGTCATAGAGAACAGGCTGAGACGGCAAATCATAATCCCAGACATCGTGGTGAACGGTCTGGTACACCCATTTAGCTTTACCCGTGGATGCATCGACTGCCACAACGGCTGAACCAAACTTTTCTTTAACCTGATTGCGATCCCCACCCCAGTAGTCGGGTGGGCCGTTGCCGGTCGGCAAGTAAACCAAGTTCAGTTCTTTGTCGTAGGTCGGAACGGTCCAGACGTTAGGTGTTTCCAGCGTGAATTGATGATCGTTCGCCGCGATATCTTTGCTGTCGGGTGCGCCGACATCCCAAGCCCACACTAAAGCCCCTGTCAGCACGTCGAATGCGCGAACGGCACCGGAAGGTTCACCCTCGACAATGTCGCGTACCCAGCCTCCGACTACGGTCAGGTGTCCCATTACCACTGGCAGCGAAGTCGGGTGATATCGCTTGCTGTGTTCGGTCGGGCCCATGCCTTTCTTGAGATCGACATAACCGTTATCGCCAAAACTTGGGCAGAGAGTGCCGGTATGAGCATCCAGCGCAAACAAACGTGCATCCACCGACGAGACCAGAATTCGCTGACGGCACTGTTGGTCATTGCTGTACGACGCCTTGATCTCGGTACTCAGGCTGTCGTCTTTATCAATATCGTAATAGCCCACACCCCGGCACGTTACGTGCTCTTCGCTCTTGGCATGCGGGTCAAACTTCCAGATCGGGGTCCCGGTATCACCGTTCAGGGCGGTGATCAGGTTCTCCGGGGTGCACGAGTACAAAACGTTACCAATTTGCAAAGGGGTATTTTCGTCTACCCCGGCACCGGCGCCCGTAGTACGACGGCCAGTTCTGTAGGTCCAGGCGCCCTGCAGGTCCTTGACGTTGTCCGGGGTGATTTGGGTGTATGGGGCAAAACGTGTTCCCGAAGCATTGCGTCCGAAAAACTCCCAATTGTCAGGGCCACTGGAGGGCTCTTCGGCCATTGGGTTGTCGGTGGCCGCGTCTGGGTTGGAAATAACGCCATGGGGATAAAACGCGGCAATGAATGTTGCGATCAGTCCCAGGAATACAGCAAAACCAAAGCGGTTAGCCAGGCGTCGGGTACTCAGCGAGGTGTTCGGCAAGGCTGCTCCTACCCACAAACTGAGGGTCAGGATTATCGCTGGAACGACCAGACGTGGCAGCAGTTCCCAGTAGCTGAACTGTCCGACTTCATAAAAGGCCCAGACACAAGTAGCCAGAAATATCGCAATTGAGAGGCCGACGCCGATGCGTTTTCGCAGTGCGAAGAGGGCCGCGAGCAGCAAATAAGCCAACCCGGCAATCAAGTAATAACTTGACCCACCTAATGAAACTAGTTTGACCCCGCCATAAATCAACGCTAACGCCACGACAAATACAAGAAGGGAAAACAATACCCTCGCTATATTGCTCATTGAGCGTCCTGCTGTGTGAGGTGATTTGTCATTCGTCATTGATTGAATGCTCGATTGGGTAAGAGAACACTGACCTGTTGTATACGAACAGCAGGGCCGAAAATTTATTGCCCCTTTTAAAGGGCCAGGCGTGAGCAGAGGGCTCTGGAGCGTGCATGAGAGTTTTTTCAGGCATTGTCGTGTCAGTGTATACACGAGCTGTTTTGGATAAATCCAAAGGCAGGAGAAACATTGTTGATAAAACAGTAATAATCTTCAGCGGCGAGGGACGATCGCTGCCCACAACTGCGCGGACTCGAGGGGCTGTGAGTAGTCAGTGGCATTTGAATAAAAGTGATTAGCGCTGTTATATGAAAGCGCCGGAAGAACAGTGTTGGATATTTACCATTTGGTGAATGATTTTAAGGGTCAGGGCTTTTCGCAAATCATTGCCAAGCACTTGGCTTCAGACTTCCTCGCCAGTGATATCTTCTACTCGGAAAATCTGAAGTCAGCGTCAATTCGAAACGTAAAGTCTCGAGAGTATAGGCCAGTATTCAGGTTGTTTATTCACAATTGATTAGCCAAGGCCCTGTCCACCAAACGCAAACTGTTACGCCCCCCGCGTTTGGAGGCGTAAAGCGCGGCGTCGCCCAGTTCGATCAACTGGGTGAGGCTGGCAGGAGGGCGGTCGAAGAGTTCGGCGCCGATACTCAGGGTGACCGCTTGTGGGGTGGCGAAGGTTTGTGAAGTGGCGAGGTAAAACGGCTCGCGCAGGGCGCTGGCCAGCGCTTCAATGCGCTCGCTTGAGGCGTTGCTCAACAGGATCAAAAATTCATCGCCGCCCAACCGGGCTGCCAGTGCGTCTTTGGGCAGTACCGCACGAATCATTTCGCTCAGGGAGATCAATAGCCGGTCGCCTGCCGTATGGCCAAACAGGTCGTTGATCAGTTTGAAGTTGTCGATGTCGATCAGCAGCAATGCCCCAGGTCGTTCGGCTGAGACACCGTTCAGCAAAGGCGGCGCGCGCATTTCGAGGGCGCGGCGGTTGTACAGGGCGGTCAATGGATCGCGGGCGGCGAGGCGGGCGATCTGTTTTTCGCGCCGGTAGCGTTCTGTTCCGGTCATCGACAAGGCGATCAGCATGATTGCCATTGCGCCTTCTACCAACGAGATCTGAATGATCTCGCCGCGAAACGCGGCCAGGTCAATAAACTCGCCCGGAAGCACTGCGATCAGCGCTTTGATGAGATAAAACACCCCGTGAATCAGCAGTACATAACGTAACTGCACGGCCCCCACGCTCAACGACTTGCCGTGGGGGCGCAACAACCAGCTGGCCTTGAGTGCCAGGAGCGCGACCAACAGCGAATTGACCAGCAACATGACCCTGGACCATGACGGTTCATTCGGGATGAGCAGCAGTACGGGCCAGATCGCAAAAATAAGGTACCAACTGCGCGACAAACGCACTTGTGTGAAGCGCGCAACACCCAGCAGAAACAACCAGTGGGCCACCACCAGCAAGCCGTTGGCGAACCAGATACCGATGAGCAGCAGTCCGATACTGCGTAACAGCGCCAGGGATGAGCCTATGGCGATGGTGGCAAAACCTGCACTCCACAACAGCAGCGAGGATTCGCGCACGCTGCGCCATTCAATGGCCAGATAGAGTGCGGCGGCAGCGGCCAGCGCGATGGTCAGGGTCAATAACGTGAGAGGGTCGAGCGCCATGAATTGACCGGCTTGCCTTAAGTGCGGAGGTGCTGGCAATTGTATGCGTATTTAGTGACTTTTCGCAGACTGCTGGACGCACTTCATCCCCCTGTAGGAGCGGGCTTGCTCGCGATGCAGGCAATTCGGTGTATCTGTGACACCTTGTCGACCCCATCGCGAGCAAGCCCGCTCCCACAAAACAATGCTATCTGTGCAGGGCCCTCCTGCCGATCTGAACGATCTTTTGCTCATCCGTTAACTGCGCACAGCCCGCCGAGCCATAACCAGCGCCAACACTGGTGCCACGGTAAACAGTCCGAACAACCACAGTGCCGCATTGGCGATGCCGGTATTGCCCGTCGCGTCATTAATGCCCGCTACGTTGGAAATCACCCCGGCCAATGCTGCGCCCATGGCCATGGCGAATAATTGCAATGTGGTGATCGAGGCAGCAGCGGTGTCTTTGTCTTGTTCCGACGCCACCTGCAAGATACGCGTCAGCAGGTGCGGCCAGCCCAGGCCGATACCAAATCCCACCAGGAACAGCCCGAGGCAGATTGGCGCCAGTTGCATCCATTCACCGAGGCTCGCCATGGGCGTGGTGATTGCCAGCATTACCAGGCCAATCACGATAAACATTGGCCCCGCAAGGATGGCGCGCTGTGGGCCTCTACCTGTCCAGCCGGAGCTGAGGATTTCCGAGACGGTCCAGCCCGCCGCCATCAACGCTGTCATGTAGCCGGCAGCCAACGGCGACTGACCATGCAAGTGTTGCAGAAAATACGGCATGAAAATCTCGCTGCTCATCCCGATCACCAGCAGGCAAGTGGTCGCGTATAGCGCGCACAGCGGGGTACTGAACCTGAATGCGTCTTTAGGCAGCAGGCGAACCGAGGCGTTGGATTCGTAGCGGATCAGCATGAACACCAGCACCGCGCAGACGGCAATACCCAGCACGTTCCAGCTTGGCAGCGACGAGACACTGCCTGCACACACCGCCAGCACGGCAGCAGCCAACAGCACCAATTGCACAACCGGCAGGCGCGTAGACGCAACGGCTTCACTGTCGCGGGGCGGCAAGGCGCGGTGAGTCAAGGCGATATAGGCAAGACTCACCGGAACCATCACGCCAAAGGCCATGCGCCAGGCATCCATTTCGGCAAATACACCCCCCACCGCAGGCCCGACCAAGGTCGCGACACCCCACATACCCGACACCAGTGCCATGGCCCGCGGCCACAGACGCTCTTCAAACACCAGTTGAATCATCGAGTAACACAAGGCCAGCAGCACGCCACCGCCCAGTCCTTGAATCAAGCGCCCCGCGAGCATCACCGGCATGCTCGGCGCCAATGCGCAGATCAGCACGCCGACCATAAATATCAAGGTGGCGAGGGTATACGCCAGGCGCGGGCCGGTGTGCTGGAGCAATTTGGACGTCAGTGCAGAGCCCAGGATAGACGCCACCACGTACAGCGTGGTGCTCCAGGCATAGAGTTCCAACCCGCCGATTTCGGCGACCACCGAGGGCAAAATCGTCGTGGCGATATAAGTGTTGGTGGCATAAAGCGCAATGCCCCCCGAGAGGGCGATGGAGCGGGTGGCGTTCTTGCCGAGGAGTAATTCTCCCCAACTGCTGTCTTGGGCTTGCATGGATGTTTCCTTGTACGGCGACTGCCTGTGAACGCTCGGCGAATTGCATGAAACGTAGGGTTGGGTTAATTTGCCAAGCAATTGCTTTGAATATTGCTGTGGGGCTCTTTATTTTGTCAAGAAATGACTTGGAATATTCGGCGTCGTCATCTCCGGCGGATCGCCTTTTACATCTGCTCAAAACACGCGGGCCACAACTGGCCAGTGATGCGGGCGAGTATTTGGGCACCACCGGGGAGGCGGCACGACAACAATTGGTCAAGCTGGCGGCCAGCGGTTTGGCAGAGGCCAAGGCAGAGGTGCGCGGTGTCGGGCGCCCGACTCAGGTCTGGCACTTGACCGCAGCGGGGCATGCGCGTTTTCCGGATACGCATTCAGAACTGACGGTGCAGCTGTTGCAGACCGTGCGCGAAACCTTTGGTGAAGACGCGATTGAGCGTTTGATCGATGTACGTGAGCGGCAGACCCAGGCGCTGTATGAGCGCGAAATGCAAGGTGTGGTGGGCCTTAAAGCGCGGGTAGAGCGACTGGCACAGTTACGCAGCCGTGAAGGCTACATGGCCCAATGTAGCGAGCAACCGGATGGCGCCCTGATATTGGTTGAAAACCACTGCCCGATCTGCGCGGCCGCCACCGCATGCCAAGGGTTTTGCCGGGCAGAATTGCAGGTGTTCGAGCAGGTGCTACAGGCGAAAGTCGAGCGCGTGGAGCACATCCAGTTGGGTGCCAGGCGTTGTGCTTATCGCATTGTATGAAAGACACTCGGCACAGGTAACGTGGGTGCTTTTAACTGATTTGGTTTAATCAATTTGAAGGATTTGCCATGACCCCACCCCAACTCATCCGACCAGCGCTTGCCAGCGACGAAGCTGCAATTCGCGCCTGTGCCGAACAGGCCTATTCGCAATATGTGGCTACCATAGGACGCAAACCTGCGCCGATGTTGGCTGATTTTGCCGCGCAGATTGCAGAGAGGCAGGTGCATGTTTGCGTGAATGGACAAGGCGATTTTCAAGGATTCATAGTGTTCTTTTCCGTTGATCAGCACATGTTTCTTGAAAACGTTGCGGTTTCAACAGCGGGGCAGGGTAAGGGGATCGGCAAGGCGCTGGTGCAATTTTGCGAAGCGACGGCGTTAAGCCAAGGGCTTGGCAGCGTGAGCCTGTATACCAATGCCAAAATGACCGCCAATTTGGCAATCTACCCGCGGCTAGGGTACGTAGAAGTCGGACGTCGCTCAGAAGCTGGTTTTGACCGCGTCTACTTTGAAAAAAACTTGCTGGCGGCCAGTCAGCAACGTGGATAACCGTAAATCCCTGACGAGCCTGCGCAGCGGTGGTTCCGGCGTTAATGTGAAGGGGGCTCAAGCCCAATGCGCCGGGTCATCGACGATGGCCTGGTGTTCTTGCAGCATCTTCGGGATTTCTTTTTTCAAGAATTCGACCCACGTTTTAACTTTCGCATCCAGAAAGCGGCGCGAAGGGTAGAGCGCATAGATGCTTTTTTCATGCAGGCGGTAATGCGGCAGCAGGCGAACCAATGAGCCGCTGAGGTAGGACGCCACGCTCACGTAGTCCGGCATCAGACAGACACCCAGCCCCGCTTCGGCAGCTTTGGCCATGGCCTCGGCAACGTTGACCCGAAACACTTCACCCGGACGAATCGAACGCTCACCCTGTTCATCACGGAACGTCCAGCTGTCGGTGAACAAAGGGTCGACAAGGTGCAGGCAGCGATGCTCGCTCAGTTGTTCCGGGGTTTGCGGGATACCCTGTTTTTCCAGGTAGGAAGGGGCTGCACTGAGCACGCTGTAAATGCGCCCCAACTCCTGGCCCACCAACTCGGAATCGGGCAACTGAGCTGACAAGGTAATGACCACGTCGTGGCCTTCCTCAAACAGATCGGGCTGGCGTTGCGACAGGGTCAAGTCGACATTCACCTGCGGGTACAGCTCGGCGTACCTGGCGACCAAGGGGGCCAGCAACTGAATCCCGATGCCCGTGGTGGATTGCACGCGCAAATGGCCACGAGGTATCAGGTGCGCCCCTCCGGCTTCAGCATTGGCGTCTTCAATTTCTCCGAGAATCAGCCGACAACGTTCCAGATAGCGCATGCCGACTTCGGTCAGGGCCAGGCGACGGGTGCTGCGCTGCAACAAACGTGCTTGTAGTGAAGATTCCAGTTCAGACAGCAAACGAGAGGTTTGCGCGGTTGAATAGCCCAGCGCCTGAGCCGCTGCGGTAAAACTGCCTGTCTCGACTACGCGAACGAACACTCGCATCGCCTGAAAAATATCCATGCTTCTTGTAACCCCACACGTAGGCGTGCTTTTTGGTGATGGCAATCATTACACAGAGCGCTGAAAGATACCGTGTTGGTGTGTTCACAGGTTTTAGATGACAAATCGTTGTGTACTGTAGGAATATTCTTTTTTTGACGTAAAAAAATTGCTTATAAAACAAAAAGCTATGAGCCATCGCTACTAAAAGTACGCAGTCCGTGGTTTCGAGTTACTTGATTTTGTCATCGTATGTGCTTGATTCTTATGGATTGGGATCTTTTCGTACAAGTATCTGTCAGACGTTTACCCTGTTTTGGTCAGCTCTTTCATGCCTCGTTCGAAGAGGCCAGCGGACCTAGATGTACTACTCACAAGGCGCCTATTTTTGAAAAACACCGAACATCCGCGGCCTAAAGCCTCCAGCTCCGAAATTGACCTGGTCGACCTGTTCTCTTTTTTTTGGCAGCAAAAGAAGTTTATTGCGACTACTTCAGCAATCGCTGGCGCCATTGCACTGGGTTACGTCTTGGTGGTGCAGCCGATTTATCAGGCAAGCACTGTGCTGCGCCCAGCCGAGATTAATGAACTGGATGCCTTGAACCGTTCAGAGGTCTACAAGCTCCCACCGAATGAAGCGCTATTGAAAGTCGGTGCGGCACTGGATTCCTATGAAACGCGCCTGAGCTTCTTCCGCAGCCATCAGGATTTGTTCAAGCCGCTGGAAAAAGAGGGCATGACGTTTGAACAAAGCTTTGAGATTTTTAACCGGGACTCGATCAACCTGACTCAAGTCGGTGTCAAAAACGCTGATGCCTTGAGCCCGTCCATCAAGCTTGAGCTGACCTATCCCAAGTCAGTATTGGGCGTCGATATCATCAATGGGTTTGTTGCCTACGCAATCGATATTCAGCGTGCGCAAATCACTTCTGATCTCAAGACTATTATTAATAACCGTCAGAAAGAGCTGAGAGAAAAGATCAGCGCCGCGCGATTGGGCTACCAGTCAGACAAAGAAGCCAAGATTGCCACGCTTGAAGAAGACGATGAGTTAAAGCGCGCTACCTTGAAGGACGAGCTACAGGCCCTGCGCCTGCAACTCAAGGCCGTGCGTGAAGCGCGTATTGATCAGCTAAATGAAGCCATTAGCATTGCCACTACGTTGGGTATTTCCCGCCCGACCACGCCTTATGCCATGGGCGAGAGTGCTGCCGGCGGGTCACGGGTGATTCGCACGGACATCACCTCCCAGGATACGCCGCTGTACTTTTTGGGTACTCAAGCCCTGCAAGCTGAACGCGCGGTGTTGCTCAAGCGGACTTCCGATGACTTTACAGATCGAAGGGTTCTGGAGATTGACAAAAAGCTGAAATTGCTGGAGGTCAATCGCGAGGTTGAACTGCTCGGCAAGCGCGCCAATGAAGATGTTTACCTTAAAAATATCGAGCCTTTGCGTGCAGAGATCGTCCGCCTGGGCAACTTGAATACCGACATGAGCACCTTGGGCCTGGTCAGTATCGATCGTAAGGCTCAGACGCCTGTCAGCGCACTCAAACCGAAAAAAGCCCTGACCATTTTACTGGGCTTATTCCTCGGTGGTTTGTTGGGCTTGGGTATTACCACGGTGCGTTACTTCAATGTCCGCCGCCGTGAAGAGCTCAAGCAGTCAAGCTAAAACCGCAACAGATTTGATCTGCAGCCAGATGCTTTGCCCTGGCTGCAGGTCAAGCTGGTCACGTGAATAGCGGGTAATACGGGCCAGCAGGGCGCTGCCGTCGATGTCCACACGCACCAGCACATGGGCTTGATTGTCTGCCGCTGTTTCGCTGATGACAGTGGCTTGCAGGCTATTGAGGATACTGCTGTGTTCACTGCGATTGAGGCTCAGGCTGATGTCGCGGGCTTGCACCTTTACCCGTAATGCCTGACCTACCCCCAGTGGCGCATGGGCAACGCGCAAGCATTGAGTACTGTTTGGCAGTTGCAGGGTCAGCAATTGATACTGCGCATCGTAAGCACACACCGTTCCTTCGATCACTACGCCTGCGTCATCACCTTGAGACAGCGGTAGATCAAGCCTGGCCAGAATCTCACCGATAGGCCCGCTGGCCAGAGCTTTGCCTTCGCTCAGAAGCACAATGTGGTCAGCCAGACGCGCGACTTCGTCCTGCGAGTGGCTCACATACAGCACCGGTATATCCAGTTCGGCATGCAGGCGCTCAAGGTAGGGCAAGATCTCGGCCTTGCGCTGGCTGTCGAGTGCGGCGAGCGGCTCGTCCATCAGCAACAGTTTGGGACTGGTCAACAGGGCGCGGGCAATACCGACCCGCTGACGCTCGCCACCCGACAAGTGATTGGGGGCACGTTCCAGCAGATGAGTGATGCCGAGCAAGTCAGCCGCGTGGGCCAGTTCTACCCGGCGTGCCTGGCGCGGGATACGGCGCAGGCCGAATTCAAGGTTGGCGCGCACCGAGAGGTGCGGGAACAGGCTGGCCTCTTGAAAGATATACCCCAATGAACGCTTATGAACCGGGACAAACAGCTTGTTGTGGCTGTCTTGCCAGACTTCATCATTGATCTGCACGAAGGCGTGTTCAGCACGCTCCAGACCCGCGATACAGCGCAGGCTGGTGGTTTTGCCAGACCCCGAGTGACCAAACAAAGCCGTCACCCCTTTACCGGGCAACTGCACGTCCAGGTCCAGCGAAAAGCCGGAATAGCTGAGCTGCAGCCGAACATTGATATGCGAACTCATGTTCAACTCCAGGTGCTTTGAGATTTACGACTTGAGTACAGCGCCAACAGCACCAGAAATGAAAACACCACCATGGCGCCTGCCAACCAGTGCGCCTGGGCATATTCCAGTGCTTCAACGTGGTCGTAGATTTGCACGGAAACCACGCGGGTTTTTTCCGGGATATTGCCGCCAATCATCAGCACCACACCAAATTCGCCGACCGTATGAGCAAAGCCCAGAATCGCCGCAGTGATAAAACCGGGGCGTGCGAGCGGTAGCACCACGGTAAAAAAACAATCCCAAGGATTGGCCCGCAACGTGGCGGCAACTTCCAGTGGTCTGGGACCGATGGCAGTGAATGCGTTCTGCAAAGGCTGAACGACAAAGGGCATTGAATAAATCACTGAGCCGATCACCAGCCCGGCAAAACTGAAGGTC
Organism: Pseudomonas sp. FSL R10-2189; assembly: GCF_009600325.1. NCBI lineage: Bacteria > Pseudomonadati > Pseudomonadota > Gammaproteobacteria > Pseudomonadales > Pseudomonadaceae > Pseudomonas > Pseudomonas sp. FSL R10-2189. Next base: position 41,308 of record NZ_WIVZ01000024.1, on the reverse strand, counting down.
AGCGTTCCTAGCCCCATGGCCTGGGTGAGCTGCCCGACATAGCCATGCGGGCCCATCGCCAGCAACAGATAAAAACCGATGACGGTGGGCGGCAACACCAGCGGCAAGGCCACGATAGCGCCAATCGGGCCGCGCAGCCGTGAGCGGGTATGCGCGAGCCACAGGGCGATCGGAGTGCCGACCAGTAGCAGAATGACCGTGGTCAGTGACGCCAGCTTCAGGGTCAGCCAGATGGCCGCAAAGTCAGCACTCGAGAGCGGCATTTACAGCTGATAACCGTAGGATTTGATAATGGCCGCTGCTTTAGGGCCTTTCAGGTATTCAGTCAGGGCTTTGGCAGCGGGGTTGTTCTCACCCTTCTTCAGGATCACCGCGTCCTGTTTGATCGGGTCGTGCAAGGCTTCTGGCACCAGCCAGGCGGAACCTTCACTGACTTTGCCATCTTTATAGATCTGCGACAGGGCGACAAAACCCAATTCGGCGTTGCCCGTCGAGACGAATTGATAGGCCTGGGTGATGTTCTGGCCTTCAACAATCTTGCCTTTGACTGCGTCAGTCAGTCCCAATTTTGCCAGCACTTGTGTGGCCGCGAGGCCGTAAGGGGCTGCTTTAGGGTTGGCGATAGACAGGTGTTTGAACTGGTTTTGCTTCAGCACTTCGTCAGTGCCGTTGATGTAGCCGTCTTTGGCTGACCACAGCGCCAGCGTGCCGATGGCGTAGGTGAAGCGTGAGCCTGGGACGATATCGCCTTCTTTTTCGAGTTTTTCTGGCGTGCTGTCATCGGCTGCCAGGAAGACTTCAAACGGGGCGCCATTTTTGATCTGGGTGTAGAACTGGCCTGTGGCGCCATAAGCAGCGATCACTTTGTGCCCGGTGTCTTTTTCAAAGTCTTTGGCGATGGCCTGAATCGGCGCGGTGAAGTTGGCCGCGACGGCTACCTGAACGTCATCGGCCTGCGCTGAAGTAAACGCGAAACATCCAATCAGTGCCGCAAGCGCGGAGGGGGCAAAGTGTCGAGCGCGAAGATTCATGGCGTAACTCCATTCCTTTAGAAGCGTGAGCTGCCCGGATTGTTGGGTCGGTTTTGGGCAGGCTAGAGGAAGATAGACGGTATATAAAAAAATATATAGCCCTGTGCTATGCCTCAGCCTGCCTTGCGCAGGGTGATATTGATGCGCTGCTCGCCCAACTCTGGATGGTTGCCCGGTTTTATCGGCAGTACGCCATGGAAACGCAAGCGATCAACGCCGCCCCACACCACCACATCGCCATGGAACAGAGAGATCCGCTGCGCCGGGTCACTGCGCTGAAAACCGCCAAATTGGAAGATCGCAGGCAGGCCCAGAGAAATCGAGACGATAGGGGCATCGTAAGAACGTTCGTTTTTGTCCTGATGCAGGGACATTTTTGCGCCGGGACTATAGGTATTAATCAGCCCAGCATCAGGTACAAAACCTGCAAAACCAGCCGCGCTCGCAGCGCCAGCGGCGATGTCGAAAAAGGCCTCTGGCATCAGCGGCCAGGCTGTCGCGCTGACGGGGTCAACAGGGCTGTAGCGGTAGCCGTGGCTGTCCGAGGTCCAGCCCAAATCACCGCAACTGCTCAAACGGGCCGACATGGTAAAACCGCCGGGGGTTTGCATGTGCCTGAAGGGCGATTGCTGCAACACGCCCTCAAGAGCGCTTAACAGTGCCTCGACCCACGGCAGGGCGAACCCGCGAAGTACAAACGCCTGAGCCCCGATGTGTTCAATCCGGGCGGGCTGCTGCAGGTCGTCTTCGCCAAACAGGTCGAACGTCATCAGGCTTAGAGCGCCTTGCTGACCTTGATGTCGGTAAATACCTCGGTATCACCGTGGAGCTTTTTCAGCGCTTCGCGTGCTTCTTCTTCGCTGCCAGTTTTGAGCTGGGCAAAGTCAAAGCGGCGTTCGTCGCTGAGCTTGTACTTGATGACGTATTTAACGGTGTCCACAGTATTTCCTGTCTATTAGAGGTGTCAGGCTTAGCGCAGCTTGGAGGTTGAGCGACGTACGATCTTGATCGTAGGCTTGAACGAAGGCTTGCGGGTCACGCTGATGGCACGGGTGGTTACCGTATCGATAGTAATGTTCCAGAAACCGGTGCTTGGCGCGGTGATGCGAGCCGGGAAGTCTTTGAAAGCGCCGCCGTGATAAGAGTGGCGCCCGCCATTCTTGAAACTGCGAAAGTGTGCATCGCTCATCAGGCGGATATTACAGGGCTGGGAACACTCGATAACGACAATGTCGTCTTCGTTAAGGTGCTCGCGCTGGTGAATGAACTTCATGTGGGCTCCAAAAAGGGGGCTTTTGCCAAAAAAATCAGCACGATAGCACGTGCTTTAGTCCAAGCTTGGGTCTAAAGGCGCTTATTATGCCGTGGTTCAGGCGAGTCTGACGTAAAAGGCAGATAATTGGCCACTGTTGAAAACTTATTCCCTGACATCAGGGAGCAAAGTTAAAGATTTACTGTCTTAGGGTCTTTAACGGAGGAATTGTATGAAGTGGGGCGTTTTGGTGGCGATGCTGGCGTTGGGTGGCTGTGCTTCAGTGACGGATATCGAGCACACGATTCCTACTCTGAATGTTATTTCAGGCAAAAAACCGGATGCCTATGCCCAATGCCTGGTGCAACAGTTGTCCAAAACTCGAAACGACCCACAGATCGAGCCGCACAAAGATGGGCTGAGGGTTATCGTGCCGCAAAAGCTGACCTCCAATCCAACGGCGGTCATTGATATCGAAGAGCGTTCAGGCGGCAGCAGCATCAAGCTCTATGAAAGCATGTCCAATGTGCCGGTTCGCCCGGGGGACATCCGTCAGTCAGCCACGCATTGTATTTCTGGAGAATAACGCAGGCACCTGAACGGCCCGCGTTCCTCGTAAAACCTGACAGCGGCTCAAGGCAGCGTCAGGTTTTTTTATGCCTGTTTGCCGGGTTCTTTTGCCGGTTAGTTGTGACTCCGTAGGAATTCCCCTACGCTCCATAAGGCTTATATTTTTTAGGCCTAAACTTATAACAATAATGGAGTGGGTCATGATTCCACTTAACCGAACGCTGTTGGGCGCCATGGTGCTGCTCACGCTCAACAGCGTACAGGCGCAAACTTCTGCCAACATTTATCTGCAGGGCGGGGCACAGCCCGGCGCCCTGGCGTGTGTGGCTTGCCACGGCGCAGATGGTATGGGGCTGGCACCTGCAGGTTTTCCGCGATTAGCCGGTATTTCTGCTGACTACCTGAGCAAACAGTTGCACGACTTCCAGAGTGGCAAACGGGTCAGTCCCGTGATGCAGCCGCTGGCCAAGGCCTTGACTGACGATGAAATTGCTTCGGTCACCCAGGCAATTGCTGCTATGCCGGTGCCGCCGGTCCCGCCGATCAACCGCAGCAGCATGCCTGAAGGCGTGGGGGAAACACTGGCATTGCGTGGCGCCTGGAATAGGCAAATCCCTGAGTGCGTGAGTTGTCATGGGTCGGGCGGGGCAGGGGTGGGCAGTGCTTTCCCGCCACTGGCCAATCAGCCTGCGATGTACCTGGTGGCGCAGTTGAATGCCTGGCGCGATGGCTCGCGCCAGAATGACCCCAACGACTTGATGGGCCATATCGCCAAGGCCATGAGTGAAGACGAAGTCAAAGCCGTGGCCGAGTATTTCTCAACCGTAGGCCACAAGGAGGTCACGCCATGAAACGCATGATGCCTGCTTGCGCACTGTCGATGCTGTTAAGCCCTGTCGCCCTGGCCACGACGATCGCCATGGACGATCAGAGCCAGATCAAAACCCCACCGGTGAGTGGCCACGGCCCGGAGTACTTCCAGCCGCCGCTGGAAAGCGAACTGCCGGATAACGCTTACGGAAAAATGGTTAAAGACGGTTATGCCCTGTTTGTCGATACCAAGCGTCAAGCTCCGCAGTTCGTGGGTAATGGCTTGAACTGTACCAACTGTCACCTGGATCAGGGCCGCATGGCCAACTCTGCGCCGCTATGGGGCGCTTACCCGATGTACCCGGCCTATCGAAAGAAGAACGACAAGGTCAACACCTTTGCCGAGCGCCTGCAGGGCTGTTTTCAGTTCAGCATGAATGGCGGCACGCCCCCAGCGGCCGACAGTCGTGAAATCACCGCATTGTCGGTGTATGCCTACTGGTTATCGACCAAAGCCCCGGTGGGTGTCGAGTTGCCGGGGCGTGGTTATCCGGATGTCGCGCAGCCCGCCGGGGGCTACGATCTGGCACGCGGGGCTGCGGTCTACAAGGACCAGTGTGCGCTCTGTCATGGCGATAATGGCCAGGGGCAGAAGGTTGGCGCTGATTACGTGATGCCGCCGCTGTGGGGCAAGGAGTCTTACAACTGGGGGGCCGGTATGCACCGGATCAACACCGCCGCCTCATTTATCAAACACAACATGCCACTGGGCAAGGCCAACAGTTTGAGCGATGAACAAGCGTGGGATGTGGCTGCCTACATCAATACCCATGAGCGGCCGCAGGATCCGCGTCTGGTTGAAGGCTCGGTCGAGAAAACCCGCCTTAAGTACCACGCTAATGATGGTGTGAATGCTTACGGGCAGACCATTAATGGCGTGTTGATAGGTGTCGGTACCCAGTAAACAAGGCTGCCGCCCTCAGGCGGCAGAAGCGTCTATGCTCAATCCTTGCTGCGGCCTCGTGGCGCTGGCCCGGCGAGGTCTTCAAAGACTTCGGCAACCTCGATCGCGGCTTTTTCCGAGGGGAATGGGCCCGCGACGGGTTCACCTGATGGAGCGATCATCCACCATTCTTTTGAACTGACATTTTTTATCAGGTAACCGTTGACGCTTTTTGTGGCTGACATCGAAGCTGAGACCTTTAAGAATCGAAAACGGCGGCAATAATACCGCCAATCGAGGACGTTGGCCTCGTGATATGGCGTTTGGCCGCAATCTGCCTGTAGCAGATGCCAACGTGTTAACCGCTTCACTCAGTCGATGAGTAGTTGAAAAATAAGTAATTAATGAACTTGTTGGCTAAAAATTCATCTAGGTTGGCATCAGTTTGCTATTCGGGGCATTGTAACGTCGATGCCGCCTGATTAGACTGCGCCAAAATTCGAACGTACAGCCCTTTTAAGGACTCATATGATCAAGAAATGCTTGTTCCCAGCAGCCGGTTACGGCACTCGCTTTTTGCCAGCGACCAAGGCCATGCCAAAAGAAATGCTGCCGGTGGTGAACAAGCCACTGATCCAGTACGGGGTTGAAGAAGCACTGGACGCTGGCTTGAATGAAATTTCTATCGTCACAGGACGTGGCAAACGCGCACTGGAAGACCACTTCGACATCAGCTATGAGCTGGAAAACCAGATCAAGGGCACTGACAAAGAAAAATACCTGGTAGGCATCCGTCGCTTGCTGGATCAGTGTTCGTTCTCGTACACCCGTCAAACCGAAATGAAAGGCCTGGGCCACGCCATTCTGACTGGCCGCCCGCTGATCGGCGACGAGCCGTTTGCCGTGGTACTGGCAGATGACCTGTGCGTAAACCTGGAAGGCGACGGCGTACTGACGCAGATGGTCAAACTGTACAACCAGTACCGTTGCACCATCATCGCGATCCAGGAAGTTGACCCGCAAGAAACCAACAAGTACGGCGTAATCGCTGGCGACCTGATTGGTGATGACCTGTACCGCGTGCGTAACATGGTTGAAAAACCGGCACCGGAAGACGCCCCATCGAACCTGGCCATCATCGGCCGCTACATCCTGACCCCGGACATCTTCGACCTGATCAAACAGACCGAGCCGGGTAAAGGTGGCGAGATCCAGATCACCGACGCCCTGATGAAACAGGCGCAAAACGGTTGCGTGATTGCCTACAAATTCAAAGGCAAGCGTTTCGACTGCGGTGGTGCTGAAGGCTACATCGAAGCAACCAACTTCTGCTTCGAAAACTTCTACAAAACCGGCAAGGCTTACTAACAGAGCCGGCCTGTAGAACGTTGCAAGACAAAGCCACCTTCGGGTGGCTTTGTCGTTTATTTGCCTCGCGTAAACCCTCGACGCTGGTCAATCGCGCTGGAGCGATTATGCTGGTGGCCTGCCTAGGAGAGAGAAATGGCCTACGAATTTGATTTGTTTGTAATTGGTGCGGGTTCCGGTGGTGTGCGTGCTGCGCGCTTTGCTGCGGGTTTTGGGGCTAAGGTGGCGGTAGCAGAAAGCCGTTATCTGGGTGGTACCTGCGTGAACGTGGGCTGCGTGCCGAAAAAGCTGCTGGTCTACGGTGCACACTTCGCCGAAGACTTCGAGCAAGCGTCCGGCTTTGGCTGGAGCCTGAGTGAAGCGAATTTTGACTGGGCGACCCTGATCGCCAACAAAGATCGCGAAATTCACCGCCTCAACGGTATTTACCGCAACCTGCTGGTCAACAGTGGCGTCACCCTGATTGAAGGCCACGCCAAACTGACCGGGCCCAACGAAGTTGAAGTCAATGGCCAGCGCCACACGGCCAAACATATCCTGATCGCAACGGGCGGCTGGCCGCAAATCCCGGAGATCCCGGGGCATGAGCTGGCAATCAGCTCCAATGAAGCGTTCTTCCTCAAAGAACTGCCCAAGCGCGTGCTGGTGGTGGGTGGCGGCTACATCGCCGTGGAATTCGCCGGGATCTTCCACGGCTTGGGTGCCCAGACGTCTTTGTTGTACCGCGGTGACATGTTCCTGCGTGGCTTTGACGGTGCCGTGCGCAAACACCTGCGTGAAGAGCTGACCAAACGCGGCATGGACGTGCAGTTCAACGCGGACATCGCGCGCATCGACAAACAGGCAGATGGCAGCCTCAAGGCCACCCTTAAAGACGGCCGTGAGCTGGAAGCCGATTGCGTGTTCTATGCGACGGGGCGGCGCCCGATGCTCGACAACCTCGGGCTGGAAAATACCGGGGTCAAACTCGACAAGCGCGGCTTTGTGCAAGTCGATGATCTGTACCAAAGCACCGAGCCGTCGATTCTGGCGATTGGTGACGTAATTGGCCGTGTGCAACTCACGCCAGTGGCCCTGGCCGAAGGCATGGCGGTTGCGCGTCGTCTGTTCAAGCCTGAGCAGTATCGCCCCGTGGACTACCGCATGATCCCGACGGCGGTGTTCAGCTTGCCGAACATCGGCACGGTGGGGTTGAGTGAAGAACAGGCCATCGAAGACGGGCACAAGGTGCAGATCTTCGAGAGCAGCTTCCGCCCAATGAAACTGACCCTGACCGAGTGTCAGGAACGTACGTTGATGAAACTGGTGGTCGATGTCGACACCGAAAAAGTGCTGGGCTGCCACATGGTAGGCCCGGAGGCGGGGGAGATCGTGCAGGGATTGGCGATTGCCTTGAAAGCCGGTGCAACCAAACAGCATTTTGACGAAACCATCGGCGTCCACCCGACGGCGGCTGAAGAATTCGTCACCATGCGTACGCCGGTTAAACGGTAAGCAACCCTGTAGCCGCTGCCGCTGCCGCTGCCGCAGCCTGCGGCAGCGGCTACAGAAGGTCTGTCACTTAGTTGTCGTAGCCGAGGTTAGGCGCCAGCCAGCGCTCGGTCACATTCAAGTCCTGACCTTTACGCGCGGTGTAGCTGTCGATCTGGTCCTTGTCGACTTTACCTACAGCAAAGTACTGCGCCTGCGGGTGCGCGAAGTACCAGCCGCTCACCGCTGCTGCCGGGAACATTGCGTAGTGCTCGGTCAGGAACACGCCGCTCTGGCCAGCACGCATTTCTTGCGCTTCAGGGTCCAGCAAGGCGAACAACGTCGCTTTTTCAGTGTGGTCCGGGCACGCCGGGTAGCCGGGAGCAGGGCGGATGCCGCTGTACTGCTCTTTGATCAAGGCCTCGTTGTCCAGGTGCTCATCCTTGGCATAGCCCCAGTAATTTGTCCGCACTTGTTGGTGCAGCCACTCGGCGCAAGCCTCGGCCAAACGGTCGGCCAGGGCCTTGACCATGATCGAGTTGTAGTCGTCGCCTGCATCCTGATAGGCCTTGGCCACTTCTTCGGCACCGATGCCCGCGGTGGTGATAAAGCCTCCCACGTAGTCGGTCACGCCGCTGTCTTTAGGCGCGACAAAGTCGGCCAGCGAGAAGTTCGGTTTGCCATCGGTCTTGATGATTTGTTGGCGCAGGTGATGCAGCTTGGCCAAAGGCTTGCCGTCGTCACCGTAGAGCTCCAGATCGTCATCGTTAACCTGGTTGGCAGGCCAGAAACCAAAGACCGCCCGCGCACTGATCAGCTTTTCATCAATCAGCTTTTTCAGCATCTCTTGCGCGTCGGCATACAACGCTCTTGCCGCTTCGCCGACTACTTCGTCGTCGAGGATGCGCGGGAACTTGCCGGCCAGGTCCCAGGAAATAAAGAACGGCGTCCAGTCAATGTATTCAGCCAGCACCTTGAGGTCGATATTGTCCAGCACCTTGGCGCCCGTAAATGTCGGTTTCACCGGCTGGTAGGTGGCCCAGTCGAACTGCGGCTTCTTGGTGATCGATGCGGCATAGCTCAAGCGTTCGGTGCGGGCGCTGCGGTTTGCCGTGCGTTCGCGCACCTCAACGTATTCTTCGCGGGTTTTCTCGACAAAACCGGCCTTGAGTTCCTTGGACAGCAGCTGGGTAGCCACGCCCACGGCCCGTGAGGCGTCGGTGACGTAAACCACGGCATCATTTTGATACTTGGGTTCGATCTTGACTGCGGTGTGCGCCTTGGAGGTTGTGGCGCCGCCGATCATCAGTGGCAGATGGAAGTCCTGACGCTGCATTTCACGGGCGACGTGTACCATCTCATCCAGCGACGGAGTAATAAGGCCGGACAAGCCGATGATGTCGCATTTCTGTTCCTTGGCCACTTGCAGGATTTTTTCCGCAGGCACCATAACGCCCAAGTCAACGATGTCGTAGCCGTTACAACCCAGCACCACACCCACGATGTTCTTGCCGATGTCATGCACATCGCCTTTCACCGTGGCCATGAGGATCTTGCCCTTGGCTTCTGGCTTGTCGCCTTTTTCCAGTTCGATAAACGGAATCAGGTGGGCCACAGCCTGTTTCATCACGCGGGCAGACTTCACCACCTGTGGCAGGAACATTTTGCCCGCGCCAAACAGGTCGCCGACGATGTTCATGCCCGACATCAGCGGGCCTTCAATCACTTCAATCGGGCGGCTGAAGGACAGGCGCGATTCTTCGGTGTCTTCGACGATGTGCGTGGTGATGCCCTTGACCAGTGCGTGCTCCAGACGCTTGTTGACGTCCCAGCTGCGCCATTCTTCGGTCTCGGCCTCTTTGACGCTGCCATCGCCCTTGTACTTGTCGGCAATCGCCAACAGGTTGTCCGTGGCCTCCGGGGTGCGGTTGAGCACCACATCTTCGACGGCATCGCGCAGTTCAACCGGGATCTGGTCGTAGATCTCCAGTTGCCCGGCGTTAACGATACCCATGGTCAGGCCGCTGCGAATGGCGTACAGCAGGAACACCGAGTGGATCGCCTCACGCACCGGGTTGTTGCCACGGAACGAGAACGACACGTTGGACACGCCGCCCGAGGTCAGGGCATACGGCAGTTCATCGCGGATGTAGGCGCAGGCGTTGATGAAGTCCACCGCATAGTTGTTGTGCTCTTCAATACCGGTGGCCACGGCGAAGATGTTCGGGTCGAAGATGATGTCTTGCGGCGGGAAGCCGACTTCATTGACCAGAATGTCGTAGGAACGTTTGCAGATCTCTTTTTTGCGTGCTTCGGTGTCAGCCTGGCCCGCTTCGTCAAACGCCATCACCACCACGGCCGCGCCGTAGCGCTTGCACAGTTTGGCGTGGTGGATGAACTGCTCGACGCCTTCTTTCATGCTGATCGAGTTGACGATGCCTTTGCCCTGAATGCACTTGAGGCCCGCTTCAATCACGTCCCACTTGGAGGAGTCGATCATGATCGGCACGCGGGAGATATCCGGCTCGCCGGCAATCAGGTTGAGGAAGGTGATCATCGCCTTCTTCGAATCCAGCATGCCTTCGTCCATGTTGATGTCGATGATCTGCGCACCGGCTTCAACTTGTTGCAGGGCCACTTCGAGGGCTTCGGTGTAGTTGTCTTCACGGATCAGGCGGGCAAAGCGCGCAGAGCCGGTGATGTTGGTGCGTTCGCCGACGTTGACGAACAACGAACTGCGATCAATGGTGAACGGCTCAAGGCCCGACAGGCGGCAAGCCTTCGGGATGTCAGGGATCTGGCGCGGCGCGTAACCGGCCACAGCATTGGCGATGGCCTGGATGTGGCCCGGCGTGGTACCGCAGCAGCCGCCGACAATGTTCAAAAAGCCGCTTTGAGCGAACTCTTCAATCACCTTGGCGGTTTGTGCCGGCAGTTCATCGTATTCGCCGAATTCGTTTGGCAAACCCGCGTTGGGGTGAGCCGAGACGTGGGTGTCGGCTTTGTTCGACAACTCTTCGAGGTAAGGGCGCAGTTCGCTGGCGCCCAGTGCGCAGTTCAAGCCCACCGAAATCGGCTTGGCATGGCTCACAGAGTTCCAGAACGCTTCGGTGGTCTGGCCCGACAGCGTGCGCCCGGAAGCATCGGTAATGGTGCCGGAGATCATGATCGGTAGCTCAAAGCCCAGCTCTTCGAACACGCCTTGCACGGCGAAGATCGCGGCCTTGGCATTCAAGGTGTCGAAAATGGTCTCGATCAGGATCAGGTCGGCGCCGCCTTCGATCAGGCCTTTGGTGGCCTCGGTGTAGTTTTCCACCAGTTCATCAAAGGTGACGTTGCGGTAGCCGGGGTTGTTGACGTCTGGCGACAGCGAACAGGTCCGGCTGGTCGGGCCGAGCACGCCCGCAACGAAACGCGGTTTGTCCGGGGTTTCGAGGGTCTTGGCGTCGGCCACCTTGCGCGCAAGCCGGGCACCTTCTACGTTTAGCTCGTAGGCGAGGGCCTGCATGCCGTAGTCGGCTTGGGAAACCTGAGTGGCGTTAAAGGTGTTGGTTTCGAGAATGTCGGCACCGGCATCCAGGTAGGCTTTTTCAATCGAGCCAATGACATCCGGGCGGGTGATGACCAAAAGGTCGTTGTTGCCTTTGACGTCGCTCGGCCAATCGGCAAAACGCGTGCCACGATAGTCGTGTTCCTCAAGGCGGTAGCTTTGGATCATAGTACCCATGCCGCCATCGAGAATCAGAATGCGCTCTTTGAGGGCTTGCTGAAGTGCTTGGATACGAGCGCTGCGGTCAGACATAGGACTACCTGTTAGAGCCATGCAAAAGATGGCAAATCATAACAAACCTGCGCCTAATTTGAGCGCCGGAAGATTTGCATGAATTCAGCTCATGTTGAAAGGCGTGTAGCACGGGTAGAATCGCGACATTTCAATATCAGGACAATGGCACATGTTTTTTCGCCTACTCACCGGCGCCGTGACGCTGGTGGTGTGTAGTACAGCGCTGGGACAAGCCCCGCTGGCGAGTCCGGCTATATCCTACACACGGGACATACAGCCGATCCTTACCGAAAAATGCGTTGCCTGCCATGCGTGCAACGACGCTGCCTGCCAGCTCAACCTGGGCAGTGCCGAGGGCGCGACCCGTGGCGCCAGCAAAGTGCCTGTCTATAAAGGTGACCGCACGACACCGGTTGCACCGACGCGGATTTTCTACGATGCCAGCGGCCCGGATGAGTGGCGCCGCAAAGGTTTTTACTCGGTGCTCGATGCGCAAGGAGCGCAAGCGGCCTTGATGGAGCGGATGCTTGAGCTGGGCCATAACACGCCACTGACGCCCAATGCCAAGTTGCCTGAAGAAATCGTCCTTGGGCTGAACCGAGAGAACTCTTGCCCGGCGCCGGGCGAGTTCGATGCCTACGCACAAAAGCACCCCAAGGAAGGTATGCCCCTGGCCGTAACCGGCCTCACCGACAAGCAATACCAAACCGTGCAGACCTGGCTCAAGCAAGGTGCACCGGTTGATCAGCACGCTATCAAACCCAGCGCAGGCGAAGCCGCGCAGATTGCCGAATGGGAAGCGCTGCTCAATCGTCCGGGCTCAACAGAGGCGTTGGTCGGGCGCTGGCTGTTCGAACACTTGTTCCTTGCCCATACGTATTTTGACAACGGCGTGCCTGGGCATTTCTTCCAGTGGGTGCGTTCGCGCACGCCGAGCGGTCAGCCGATTGATCTGATCGCTACCCGCCGTCCAAATGATGATCCGGGCACCACGTTCTATTACCGGTTGATGCCGGTACAAGGCGTGATCGTGCACAAAACCCACATCACTTACCCGATGGGCAAGCAAAAGCTCGAGCGGGTCAAGCAACTGTTCTACAGCGGCGACTGGCATGCCGCTTCGCTGCCGGGTTACGGGCCGCGCAGCCGCGCCAACCCGTTTGAAACCTTTGAAGCGATCCCGGCCGTGGCGCGTTATCAGTTCATGCTCGATAACGCCGAGTATTTTGTGCGCACCTTTATTCGCGGGCCGGTGTGCCGCGGGCAAATTGCCACGGACGTGATCCGTGACAACTTCTGGGCCCTGTTCCAGGAGCCAGCCCATGACCGCTACATTACGGATGCCGCCTATCGGGGCGAAGCAACGCCCTTGCTGGCGATGCCGGGGCAGAACGATGATGTCGGCAGTGTCCTTTCGCTGTGGCACAGCTTCCGTGACAAGCGCAATGCATACGTAAAGCTGCGTCAAGATGCTTACGCCGATATGCCGCCTCCTAGTTGGGCAACGCTGTGGGCGGGCAATGACAATGCGCTGCTGACGATCTTCCGGCACTTTGACAGCGCCAGTGTCACCAAGGGCTTGATCGGTGAAGTGCCGCAGACACTGTGGTTGTTCGACTTCCCGTTGCTCGAGCGCACCTACTATCAATTGGCGGTCAATTTTGATGTGTTCGGCAACGTTTCGCATCAGGCTCAGACGCGGTTGTACTTTGACTTGATCCGTAACGGTGCTGAGGCCAACTTTTTGCGCCTGATGCCGGCAGATTCGCGCGCCAGCATCCTCAGTGACTGGTACCAGAACAGCGGCAAGATCAAGATGTGGCTGGATTACGAAAAAATCGACACCAGCACGCCGACCGGGATGGTCCTCGACCCGGTTGACCCCAAACGTGACTTTGCCCTCAAGTTGATTGATCGCGCCGGCACCTTGAATGCCAACCCGGATCCGATCAACCGCTGCACCGGCGCTTATTGCTCGCGACCTGATATTGCACAAGAGTTCCAGTTCGCCGAGCAATCACTCAGCCGTCTGACGGCGCGTCCGGCAGCAGGGCTGGCCGTCATCAATCAATTGCCAGAAGCAACCATGCTGCGCATTGAAGGCAACAACGGTGACCGCGAGATGTACAGCATGTTGCGCAACCGTGCCCACAGCAACGTGGCTTTTATGCTTGGCGAGGCCTATCGCCTGCAACCGGGGTTGGACACACTGACGATTTTCCCGGGCGTGCTCAGCAGTTACCCGAACTTCATGTTCAACATTCCGGCGGCTGATGTAGAGGCGTTTGTTGAGGCGATGGAGCAATCCAAGGATCAGAAAAGCTTCGAGGCCATCGTCGAGCGCTGGGGCGTTCGCCGCAGCAACCCTCAGTTTTGGCAGTACTTCCATGACATCGGCGAGTACATCAATGAGACCGATCCGGTTGAAGCGGGTGTTTTGGACATGAATCGCTACGAAAACCTGTAATGCGGCCGGTAATAATTTAACAAGAGAGGGCAGATTGCCTGACAAAAACACTAGGACTTTGTCAGGCGCGCCGATTGGCGTAAACTGCCCCCCATGTCTGCGAGGAGATTCCATGAGCGCCATAACGATTACCGACGCCGCCCACGATTACCTGGCTGATCTGCTGTCCAAGCAGAACACCCCGGGTATCGGCATCCGCGTCTTTATCACCCAGCCGGGCACCCAGTACGCTGAAACCTGCATAGCCTACTGCAAGCCCAATGAAGTGAAGCCTGAAGATACTGCCATTGGCCTGAAGAGTTTCACGGCCTGGATCGATTCGTTCAGCGAAGCGTTCCTCGAAGATGCGGTGGTGGATTACGCCACAGACCGCATGGGTGGCCAACTGACCATCAAGGCGCCGAACGCCAAAGTACCGATGGTTAACGCTGATAGCCCGATCAACGAGCGTATCAACTACTACCTGCAAACCGAGATCAACCCCGGTTTGGCGAGCCACGGTGGTCAGGTCAGCTTGATCGAAGTGGTTGAAGACGGGATTGCCGTGCTCAAGTTCGGTGGCGGCTGCCAGGGCTGCGGTCAGGCAGACGTAACCCTGCGCGAAGGCATTGAGCGCACCTTGCTTGAACGCGTGCCCGAGCTTAAGGGTGTGCGTGACGTGACCGACCACTCGCAGAAAGAAAACGCCTACTACTGAGTGATCAGTAACAGGGTGTTCGCTGCGACGTGAATAAAAAAAACGGTGCCCCGTGAGCACCGTTTTTTATGCCTTTTATTTGTAGGAGCGAGCTTGCCTCGCGATCTTTCAAGATCAAAAGATCGCGAGGCAAGCTCGCTCCTACCGATTTGGGTTCTTAGGGTCGATACAAATGCGCATGCCCGGCCCGGTACAGCGAGGATTCGGCAAAACTGTCACTGGCCAGTACCCGGCCGACCAAAATCAATGCAGTGCGCCTGAATCCCTTGGTTTCTACCTTGGCCTGAATGTCTTCAAGAGTGCCTTGTACCCAATCCTGGTCCGGCCAGCTGGCGCGGTGAATCACTGCAATCGGGCAGTCGCTGCCGTAATGCGGCTGGAGTTCGCGAACGATGCATTCAAGGTTTTTAACCCCCAAGTGAATCGCCATGGTCGCGCCGTGTTGCGCCAGGCTGGCCAGTTCCTCGCCGGGCGGCATTACGGTTTTTTCCGCGTAGCGGGTCAGGATCACTGTTTGCGAGATGTCTGGCAGCGTCAGCTCAGCGCCCAGAATGGCCGCGCACGCTGCGGTGGCGGTCACGCCCGGAATGATTTCAAAGGCGATGCCCAACTCACGCAGGCAGCGAATTTGTTCGCCAATGGCGCCATACAGGCTCGGATCACCCGAGTGCACACGGGCCACGTCCTGACCTTTGGCGTCGGCGCCTTTAATCAGCTCGATGATTTGCTCAAGGTGCAGTTCAGCGCTGTTGATAATCTGCTCGGCGCGATTACCGTCCAGTACGGCCGTGGGCACCAGTGAGCCGGCATAAATAATCACCGGGCAGGTATGGATCAAACGCTGGCCTTTGACGGTAATCAGCTCTGGGTCGCCGGGCCCGGCACCGATGAAGTAAACAGTCATGGCAATCTCTGAAAAGGTCGAAATAGAGCCGTTCGTGAAGAACGCTCATAGTGAGGCGGGGGATTATCGCGTTATTTGACCCGAGCAAGCCAATGCAAAGGTTGCCACTGAGGACGCCTGGCGTGTCACAAGCAGTGTTGCGCCTGCGCCACCCAGCTGTTCGGCCAGTGCCAATGCGGCACTTTCGGCCACACCCCAGCACCCGGTTTGCTCGAAAGCAACCTTGGAACGCTGGCTGAGTTGAGGGGCATAGGGTGCAAGCTGATCGGCGCTGAAAACATTAAAAGGCAGCTTCAGCCGCCTGCAGAGTTCGATAAGACCCGGTTCTTCGCGCTTGAGGTCGATGCTGGCAATGCCCTGAACAGCGCTTAATGTGAGTCCGGCCTTGTCGAGAGATTGCTCAACAAATGCCAATAAATCCTCGCAAGTGCACCCCTGGCGGCATCCCAGGCCAATAATCGCGCAAGCGGTGTGTGTGGCAGGCGGCATCACTGTTCCAGAGCCAAAACGAGGCGCGCAGTGTTGTTGAGGTGCGTTTAGCCTGTCAACTTTGCGTCTGGACCAACATGCTCTTTACCTTGACGCGCAACTGATCAATAGAGAAGGGCTTGCCAATGACGGCCATGCCCTCAGGCACAGTGAGGGTCTCGGCGTAGCCGCTGGCAAACAGAATCGGTAGTTGCTGGTACAGTTCACGGGCTTTGCAAGCCAGTGCATGACCGTCCATGCCGGGTAGCCCGACATCGGTCATCATCAAGTCAATGCGCTGGCCTTTGTCTTCAAGAAACGCCATTGCGCACTCGCTGCCATCGGCTTCAAGCACGTTGAACTCCAACTCTTCAAGCACGTCAACGATCAGCATACGAACAATGGCGTCGTCTTCGACTACAAGAATGGTGGAGGGCGTTGCGGACATATTCATGATCTCGATAAAAATTTAAATCCAGGACCCTTCACACTGGCATCTGGCCGGTAAGAATAGCCTTGAGCACCAGCAAAGTACGGTTTTTTGTAAGAAAAATCCCACTAAGGTGCAAGAAAGCTGAACTATTTCGCGGTATTCCTTCAAACTCTCACTAATTTTTACGTCCACAGGCCAGAAAAATGAATTCACCTGCATCCATTGACGAGCAAAGTTTTCGCAAACTGCTGAGTCGTAACGTTGGTTTGCCTTTGGCAGTCGGTGTGATGAGTGCAGTGCTGTTCGTGGTGATGATCAGCTATTTGCTGTCAGTCCTTAAATGGGTCGAACACAGTGATCGTGTCATCAGCAACACCAATGAAGCGATCAGGCTGACAGTTGATCTGGAAACCGGAATGCGCGGGTTTCTGATTACTGGCGATGAGCATTTTCTTGATCCCTACGCGGTCGCCAAACCGCAAATTCTTGCGCAAATTCAAAACCTGCAACAACTGGTCAGCGATAACCCGCAGCAGGTTGATCGCCTCAAGCGCATTGAAGCGCTGCAAAATGAATGGGCCTCTTATGCCCAGTCCATGGTCGATTTGCGCCGTCAGAGTGGTGATTATCGTGCGGCGGTGCAGTCTGGCAGAGGCAAAAGCCTGACCGACCAGATCCGTCAGGAGTACGACGACTTCATCCAGCTGGAGCAACAGTTGCGAGTAGCTCGCAATAATGAAGCCAGCACGACCACCGTTGTCTGCGTCGGGCTTTATTTGCTCTTTGTGTTGGGTCTGAGCGGCTTTTTGGCGTATGTCGGTCGCAGAGATTTGCTAAATCTTTCAAAGAGTTATCAAAACAACTTCGAGCTTCAGATTAAGGCCGCAGAGCGCTTGGAACGTCAAGCCTGGCTGCGTAACGGGCAGACCGAATTGGCCGAGCAAGTGCTTGGCCGTCTGACTCTGAACATGCTGGGCCGCAATATCCTGCAGTTTTGCGCGCAGTACCTGGGCACGGTCGTTGCCGCAGTGTATGTGCGTGAAGATCACGGTGGCTTGCGCCGCATCGCCAGCTACGGATTCTCCCGGGAGCAGGAAGCGCGCAACGAGGTGATCCACAATGACGAAGGCATTGTCGGGCAGGCCGCGCACCAGGATCAGTTGATCCGTCTGGACGATGTGCCGTCGGACTACTGCTTCAAAGTCAGCTCCGGGCTGGGCGAGGGTGCGCCTCGCAGTGTGCTGGTGGTGCCGACCAGCGACGATGATCGGGTTAACGGGGTGATTGAGCTGGGCTTTCTTCGCCCGCTGGATGACCGTGACATTGAACTGTTCGATTTGATCGCAGACAACATCGGCACCTCGATTGAGGCCGCGCGTTACCGTCAGCGCCTGCAAGAAGTGCTGGCTGAGACCCAGCAGCTCAATGAAGAACTGCAGGTGCAGCAAGAAGAGCTCAAGACCGCCAACGAAGAGCTGGAAGAGCAGTCGCGCATTCTTAAAGAGTCGCAGACCAGCCTTGAGGCACAGCAAGCAGAGCTCGAACAGACCAACGAAGCCCTGGCAGAACAGCGTGATGCCATGGACCGCAAGAATACCGAGCTGAATCAGGCTCAGGAGCAACTCGAAGAGCGTGCCGATGAGTTGATGCGATCGAGCAAGTACAAGTCGGAATTCCTCGCCAACATGTCCCACGAGCTGCGCACACCGCTTAACAGCTCGTTGATTCTGGCCAAACTGTTGTCCGAAAACCCGCAGCAGAACCTCACGGGTGAGCAAGTCAAATTTGCCGAGTCGATCTACTCGGCAGGTAACGATTTGCTCAACCTGATCAACGACATTCTGGATATATCCAAGGTCGAGGCCGGCAAGCTTGAGGTGCGCCCCGAAAACACCAGCGTGGCGCGGATGCTCGATGGCATACGCGGGGTGTTCCAGCCGTTGGCCAGTGACAAGTCGCTGGAGTTGCGCGTCGATTTGCAGCCCGGCACCCCCGCGTTGATTTACACAGACAGCCAGCGTCTGGAGCAAATTCTCAAGAACCTGCTGTCCAACGCGGTCAAGTTCACTGAAAAAGGCCAGGTCAGCCTGACGGTGTCGCGTCATTCGGGCAATGCCATTGCATTTGCTGTCGAAGACTCCGGCATCGGCATTGCGGCCGAGCAGCAAGAGAGCATTTTCGAAGCGTTCCGTCAGGCAGATGGCACCACCAACCGCCGTTATGGTGGCACTGGCCTTGGCTTGTCGATCTCGCGGGATCTGGCGACCTTGCTTGGCGGCTCTATCAGTGTCAGCAGCGAGCCGGGGCAGGGCAGCGTCTTCACCTTGATCATGCCCGTACAGTTCGTCGAAGACGCCGAACTGCCCGTAGAGGCTCCCGTCAATGCCCCGCGCGTGCCACAGACATTGCCTGCCAAGGAGTTGCCGATACAGGCGCCGGATGTGCCGCTGAATATCCCGCGCTTCATGGACGATCGCGAACAAGCACCATTCAGTACGCGCTGCATTCTGGTGATTGAAGATGAGCCTAACTTTGCGCACATCCTCTACGATCTGGCCCACGAACTGGGCTATCGCTGCCTGGTCGCCCACGGTGCTGACGAAGGCTTCAGCCTGGCGGCGCAGTTTATTCCGGACGCCATTCTGCTCGACATGCGCTTGCCCGATCACTCCGGGTTGACCGTTTTGCAGCGCTTGAAAGCCCTGGCCGCCACCCGGCACATACCGGTGCACGTGATTTCTGTTGAAGACCGTGTCGAAGCCGCCATGCACATGGGCGCCGTGGGTTATGCGGTCAAACCGACCACCCGCGAGGAACTCAAGGATGTTTTCGCCCGCCTTGAAGCCAAACTCACGCAGAAGGTCAAACGGATATTGCTGGTCGAAGACGATGACCTACAACGCGACAGTATTTCCCGCTTGATCGGCGACGATGACATTGAAATCACCGCCGTGGGTTTTGCTCAAGAGGCGCTTGATCTGCTGCGCAGTAACATCTACGACTGCATGATTATCGACCTCAAGCTCCCGGACATGCTGGGCAACGACCTGCTCAAGCGTATGTCTACCGAAGACATCTGCTCGTTCCCGCCCGTCATTGTCTATACCGGGCGCAACCTGACCCGCGATGAAGAGGCCGAACTGCGCAAATACTCACGTTCGATCATTATCAAGGGCGCCCGTTCGCCTGAGCGTTTGCTGGACGAAGTGACATTATTTCTGCACAAAGTTGAATCTCAGTTGTCCCATGAGCGTCAAACGATGCTCAAGACAGCACGCAGCCGCGACAAAGTGTTCGAAGGGCGCAAGATTCTGCTGGTTGATGACGACGTTCGAAACATTTTCGCCCTCACCAGCGCGCTGGAGCACAAGGGCGCAATCGTTGTCATCGGCCGAAATGGCCGCGAGGCGATCGAGCGTTTGAATGAGGTCGAAGACATCGATCTGGTGCTGATGGACGTGATGATGCCGGAGATGGATGGCTATGAGGCCACCATTGAAATTCGCAAGAACCCGCGCTGGCGCAAGCTGCCGATCATTGCAGTCACGGCCAAGGCGATGAAGGACGATCAGGAACGCTGCCTGCAAGCGGGTTCCAACGATTACCTGGCTAAACCGATTGATCTGGATCGACTGTTTTCGTTGATCCGGGTCTGGCTACCGAAAATGGAACGACTCTAAGTGCTACGAAACACCGACATCGAGATACGGCTGCTGATTGAGGCGATCTACCTCAAGTACAGCTATGACTTTCGAGACTACTCCGGCGCATCGATCAAGCGCCGGGTGCTGCATGCAGTACGTCAGTTCGACTGCAAGACCATCTCGGCCTTGCAGGAGCGGGTGCTGCATGACCCGGCCGTGTTCATGCAGTTGCTGCAACTGCTGACGATTCCGGTGAGTGAGATGTTTCGTGACCCTGAGCACTTCCTGGCCATTCGCCAGGAAGTGGTGCCGATTCTCAAGACTTATCCGTCACTGAAAATCTGGATCGCGGGGTGCAGTACCGGCGAAGAGGTGTACTCGATGGCGATCTTGCTGCGCGAGGAAGGGCTGCTCGATCGCACCATCATCTATGCCACTGACATCAACCCGCGCTCGCTTGAAAAAGCCAAGCAAGGGATCTTTTCGCTGGAAAACGTTCGTGCCTACACCCACAACTACCAAAAGGCCGGGGGGCAGCGCTCATTTGCCGATTACTACACGGCGGCTTATGACTACGCGATTTTCGACAAGAGCCTGCGTGAAAACGTGACCTTTGCTGATCACAGTCTGGCGACAGACAGTGTATTCTCAGAAACTAATTTAATTTCGTGTCGTAACGTACTGATTTATTTCAATAAAAATCTCCAAAACAGAGCGTTTGGTTTGTTCGCGGAGTCGCTCTGTCATCGGGGCTTTTTGATGCTGGGTAGCAAAGAAACCCTGGATTTTTCTGATTACAGCAAACAATTTTCGCCTTTGCTCAAGCAAGAACGGATCTATCGAAAGCTATGACAGTCCAAGACATCGCAATCGCCGGACTGCGCCCTGTTCAAGCAATAGTTGTTGGGGCTTCTGCTGGGGGCGTCGAGGCGTTGCTGGCGATTTTTGCTGATTTGAAGCCCGGTTTTGGGCTGCCGATCATGGTCGTTTTGCACATGCCCGACGAACGACGCAGCCAGTTGGCTTCTGTGTTTGGTCGGCGTTTGGCGATACCGGTCAAGGAAGTGGTGGACAAAGAGCCGATTATGCCGGGCACGTTGTATTTCGCGGCCCCGGGTTATCACGTATCGGTGGAGCACGATCACAGTTTTTCATTGAGTCGAGAAGAGCGGGTGCATTATTCACGCCCCTCGATTGATTACCTTTTTGAATCCGCAGCCGATGTGTACCAAGACACCCTGGCTGCGATATTACTCACGGGCGCCAATCAAGATGGTGCGCAGGGGCTGGACACGGTCAAACAACTGGGCGGCCTGACGGTCATTCAGGACCCTGAAGAAGCCTGGGTACCCACCATGCCGCTTGCGGCGCTGGAGCGTTGCCAACCGGACCGCATCCTGAGTTTGAAGGGTATTGCCCGTTTGCTTGTCGAGCTGGAACGAATCGAATGCCACTAAGTGATATTCAAGCCAAGCTGCTGATCGTTGACGATTTGCCAGAGAATTTGTTGGCGCTGGAAGCCTTGATCAAACGCGATGACCGAATCGTCTATAAAGCCTTGTCTGCGGACGAGGCGCTTTCGTTGTTGCTGCAACATGAGTTTGCAATGGCGATTCTGGACGTGCAGATGCCGGGCATGAACGGCTTTGAATTGGCCGAGATGATGCGCGGCACCGATCGCACCAAAAATATTCCGATAGTCTTCGTCAGTGCCGCCGGTCGGGAGATGAACTACGCGTTCAAAGGGTATGAGAGCGGGGCGGTCGACTTCTTGCATAAGCCTTTGGACATTCACGCGGTTAAAAGCAAGGTCAACGTATTTGTCGACCTGTACCGGCAAAGCAAAGCGGTGCAACGACAGGTCGAAGCGCTTGAGCGAAGCCGCCGCGAGCAAGAAGTGCTGCTTGCGCAGTTACAACAGACACAGGTTGAGCTGGAACATGCGGTGCGCATGCGGGACGACTTTATGTCGATTGTCTCCCATGAGGTCCGCACGCCGCTGA
Source organism: Pseudomonas sp. FSL R10-2189 (assembly GCF_009600325.1). Classification (NCBI taxonomy): domain Bacteria; kingdom Pseudomonadati; phylum Pseudomonadota; class Gammaproteobacteria; order Pseudomonadales; family Pseudomonadaceae; genus Pseudomonas; species Pseudomonas sp. FSL R10-2189. The sequence goes on along the minus strand of NZ_WIVZ01000024.1, from coordinate 19,464 downwards.
ACGGGCTGATCCTCGAAACCCAACTGCGCAAGATGCACCTGGCGCGGGACAACACGGCGGCGTTCACCAAGGACAAGCTGGAGGCCATGGTTGACCGCGACGAGCGGCAGATCCAAAGCCTTATTCGGCTGATTGAAGACATGCTGGATGTGTCACGCATTCGCACGGGCAAGCTGTCAATCAGGCCGTCGGAATTCGATTTGTCACAGTTGGTGGCCAATTTGCTTGAGGTGTTTTCGCCCCAGATCAGTGCAGCGCAAGCGAGCATCAGCTTCAGTGCGGCGCAGCCGGTGGTGGGGCAGTGGGATGAATTCAGAATCGAGCAGGTGATTTCCAACTTGCTCACCAACGCCCTGCGTTATGGAGCACAGAAGCCGATTGATGTGGCGGTGTACAGCGAAGAGGGCTATGCCGTGGTGCAAGTACGTGACCAGGGTATCGGCATTAGCCAGGAGAATCAGCAACGGATTTTCCAGCAGTTTGAGCGGGTATCCGGCAGCCATGTTGTTTCGGGCCTGGGGTTGGGTTTATTTATTTCGGAACAGATTGTCGCGGCCCATAGTGGCAAAATAGAAGTACATAGCGAGTTAGGAGAGGGCGCTTTGTTCAAAGTCTGCCTGCCGCTGGTACAAAAGACATAAATTGGCCGCAACCTATGGCCATGGCTGCGGTCGTAATGGCAGCAACGTTCGGATTAAGGTTTCCCATGAGTGAAGATGCGCAAGATGTTGTTTTGATTGTCGAGGACGATCCATCGATCCTGATGATCCTCAGTGCTTACCTGTCAGGCGAAGGCTATCGGGTATTGCAGGCCGAAAACGGCGAGCAGGCCTTTGCGATTTTAGCCACCAAACCGCACCTGGACCTTATGGTCACGGACTTCCGTTTGCCGGGCGGGATATCAGGCGTGCAGATTGCCGAGCCTGCAGTGAAGCTGCGACCGGACCTGAAGGTGATCTTTATCAGCGGTTATCCGGCAGAAATCCGCGACACTGGCAGCCCGATCACCCTCACAGCCCCGATTTTGGCCAAACCCTTCGACCTCGACACCTTACAAACACAGATCCAGAAGCTGCTCGCCTAATCGCTTGCAGCTTGCGCGCTGCGCGCCTACAACCCTTGTTGCAGCGCTGGATCATCAGGATTTAGCTGCTCCAGTTGCGCCAGCAGCACCTGTACATTCTGTAGTTGACCGGCCTCTTTCCAGTAGCGAATCAACAACAGACGTGCCTTGCGATTGGCGGGCTGGCGTTGCAGCAACTCTTCCAGCTGGCGCTGCGCCGGTTCCAGTTGCTCCAGCTCATGCAAGGCAATAGCGAGCTTGTAGCGGTACTCGCTGTTGTCTGGCTCCAGCTCAACCGCTTTGGCCAGACCCAACAACGCGTATTCGGTTTGCCCGTGATTGAGTAACCAAATCCCCAGTGCGTGTTGCAGGTACGCTGAGTCGGGGTGGGCTTTAAGCTGATTGGCCAGCAGTTCACGCGCCTGATCGGTTTTGCCGCGTTTATCCAGCAGATCAATCTGCGCCACCACAGCCTTGAGATTCTCCGGGTCCAGCGCCCGGAATTTTTCCAGTGCCGCCTGCGCCTCGTCCAGTTGCCCTTCATGCAGATACAAACGCGCGAGCTGACCTTGGGCTTGCGGGTCGTCGGGTTGTGTCTTGAGCGTGCGCTCGTACTCGTCGATGACTTGCTGCAGCGGGCCGAAATACAGACCTTGCTCATCAGGAGACAAGCCCAGCAGGGCGCTGGCGGCGGCAAAGCGAACGCTTTGCTCGGGGTCATCCAGCAGCGGGCCGAGCAGCAGTGTGCGCTGAGCATTGGGCACCAACCCTGCAATACTTTGTATCGCCGCCTTACGCACTAGCGGTGACGAGTTTTGCAAGTCTGCATCGGCCAGCTTCAGGGCTTGCGGGCTCGGGTAGTTAGGCAGCTCGGCATGCAGGCTGGCGCGGCGAATATCGGAAAGATCAGTGCGTGCCAGTTGCTGATACAGCACCCTGGCGGCCCCCGGCTGCCCGTTATGGGCTTGTTCCAGAGCGGACGAATAGCTGTGATTGATCGTGTTTGACGGCGCGGTGCCCGGAGCAGGGCGCATCCAATACCAAAGGCCCACTGCGATCAGAGCAGACAGAAGGCTTACAACCAGGTAACGGCGAGGCTGAGACATGCAAAATCCAGTAACAGTCGTGCGTATGAAGTGCAAGATTGGGACAGTAGAGGGCTTGAGTCAAACCAGAAGAGCAATTGACCTGAAAACTGTAGTCGCTGCCGCAGGCTGCGATAAGGTCCGCAGGAGCTTCGCTTTAGACTCAACAGCAGGGTCGCTGCGCAACCCATCGCAGCCTTCGTTCCTTGTCAGCGACTACAGTCAGGCGCACATGCACAAACAAAAAAAAGCCCCGCGACCGAATGAACGCGGGGCTAAAAATTGGTTGGTTGCGGCCAACCAAAGGAGCTCTTTACTTCACTGTGCGAGAGCGACGGTCTCGGCTTGCCAGCCACCACCCAGGGCTTTGTAGATCGCCACTACACCGCGAAACTGATCCACTTCTGCCTGGGCTTGGCTGTCTTCTGCCGCCAGGCGCTCACGTTGGGCGTCCAGCAAGACCAAAAAATCCACCGTGCCTTCGCGGTAGCGAATCGCTGCCAGGTCAGCGGCGGTGCGGCTGGCTTCGCTTTGGCGAATCAACGAAACCAAACGCTGCTGGCGTTTGCTGTAGTCACTGAACGCGTTCTCAGACTCTTCCAGGGCCAGCAAGACTTGCTGTTCGTAGTTGGCCAGCGCGCCATCAGCCTCTGCGTTGGCGCCGCGCAAACGTGCCCGCACGCTGCCCAGGTTAAACGCAGGCCAGGTAATGCTCGGGCCTAAAGCCCAGGCATTGGCCGCCGCCGAACCGATCTGCGAACCACGCCCGGCGGTAAAGCCCAGGAAGCCGCTGAGGCTGACTCGCGGGAACAAATCCGCCTTGGCTACGCCAATCCGGGCCGTAGCGGCTGCCAGCTTGCGTTCGGCGCTCAAAATGTCCGGGCGACGTTGCAGCAAGTCGCCGGGATTGCCGATGTTCAAGGCCTTGGCGATGGCAGGCAGCTGCGCCGGGCTCAGATCAACGCTGAGGTTTTCTGGGCGCTCACCCAGCAGCGTGGCGATGCGGTTGCGCTCGCGCACTTGCTCGGCCTGCAGTTGTGGCACGCTGGCCTCAACCGCCGCAAGCCGGGCATCGGCGCGCACCACATCGAGTTCATCACCGACGCCGGCATCACGCAGGCTGACAGTGATGGCCTTGGAGTCCTGCTGGTTTTTCAGGTTCTCCAGGGCGATATGTTCACGCAATTGTGCGCCGCGCAGTTCACCGTAAGCGTCCACCAGCTCGGCAATCATGGTCACTTGCAACTGATACAGGTCTGCCGCAGCAGCCTGTTCGTCGGCATCGCTGGCCTCCAGCTCACGCTGGATACGGCCAAACAGGTCGACTTCCCAGGCCATGTCCAGGCCCAAATCGTAGCGCTCACTGTTGACGCGCTTTTCAGTGGTGCCCGGCACCTGCCCTTTGCCCACATCGCTGCTGGCACGGCTGGTAATGGTCGGCATGGTGTCTGTGCTGACGTCATCACGAATGGCGCGGGCTGCCCGCAGACGGGCAAAGGCCACGCGCAACTCACGGTTGCCTGCTAGCGACTGAGCGACCAGTTTGTTCAGGGTCGGGTCGTCGAACTGCTGCCACCAGATCCCTTGAAAATGCGCCCGGTCAAAGCCCTTGAGGTTATCGGCGCTGATCTGTGCAGGCTCGGTAGCCGGGGTTTTGTAATCCGGGCCAACGGCGCAAGCGCTCAGGGCCAGCACCAGAAGGCTGGGAAGGAAAACTTTCAGGCTCATTGTTGCGACTCCAACTTGAGGTGCCGCGCCGCTTTGCGCGCTTCACTGCGCTCAACATAGTTGCGGATCAACACATAGAACACAGGCGTCAGCAGCAGGCCGAAGAAGGTCACACCGAGCATCCCGGAGAACACAGCAACACCCATCGCATGGCGCATTTCAGCACCCGCGCCAGTGGACAGCACCAGCGGCACCACACCCATGATGAAGGCGATGGAGGTCATCAGGATCGGACGCAGACGCAGGCGGCAGGCTTCCAGCACCGCAGCCAGCGGGCTGAGGCCTTCGGCTTGTTTGTCCTTGGCAAATTCGACGATCAGAATCGCGTTTTTACACGCCAGGCCCACCAGTACGATCAAGCCGATCTGGGTAAAGATGTTGTTGTCACCCCCCGAGGCAATAACCCCGGTGATGGCCGACAGCAAGGTCATCGGTACGATCAGGATCACCGCCAGCGGCAGGCTCCAGCTTTCGTATTGAGCCGCCAGTACCAGGAAGGCCAGCAATACGCAGAGCGGGAAGACGAACAGCGCGGTGTTGCCAGACAGGATCTGCTGGTAGGTCAAGTCGGTCCATTCGTACGTCATGCCGTTCGGAAGTTCTTCCTTGAGCAGTTTGTCGATGGCTGCTTCAGCCTGGCCCGAGCTGTAGCCCGGGGCCGCGGCACCGTTGATTTCGGCGGTGATAAAGCCGTTGTAGTGCATCACGCGGTCCGGCCCCGAGGTGTCGCTGACCTTGATGAAGGTCGCCAGCGGGATCATCTCGCCTTTGTTGTTACGCACTTTCAACTGGCCGATCTGGTCGGGTTCGAGGCGGAACTGTTGTTCGGCCTGAACGTTCACCTGATAAGTACGACCGAAGCGGTTGAAGTCGTTGGCATACAACGAACCCAGATACACCTGCAGGGTGTCGAAGATGTCGCTCACAGCCACGCCATGGGTCTTGGCTTTATCACGGTCGATCGCTGCGTCTACTTGCGGCACGTTTACGGTGTAGCTGGTGAACAGACCGGCCAGTTCTGGCACGTTGTGGCTTTTGGCGATGACGTTCTGTACTTCTTTATAGAGCGCTTCATAGCCCAGACCACCACGGTCTTCGACTTGCAGACGGAAGCCGCCAATGGTCCCCAAACCTTGCACCGGCGGCGGCGGGAAGATCGCAATGTAGGCTTCTTCAATGCCACCGAACTTGGCGTTTAGGGTTGCTGCAATGGCCGCAGCCGACTGGCTTGGGTCTTTGCGCTGGTCAAAGTCCTTGAGCGCCACGAACACGATGCCGCTGTTGGGGCTGTTGGTGAAGCCGTTGATCGACAGGCCCGGAAAGGCGATGGAGTTGGCAACGCCCGGTTGCTTGAGGGCAAAGTCGGACATGCGCTTGATCACATCTTCGGTACGGTCAAGGCTCGCCGCATCCGGCAGTTGAGCGAAGGCCACCAGGTACTGCTTGTCTTGCCCCGGCACGAAACCGGTCGGGGTGTGGGCGAAGCCAAAGAAGGTCAGCACCATCAGGCCTGCGTACACCAGCAAGGCGATACCGCTGCTGCGGATAACCCGAGCGACAGTGCCGACATAGCCGTGGCTGGCACGCTCAAAGAACCGGTTGAACGGGCGGAACAACCAACCACCGAAGAGCTTGTCCAGAATCCGTGTGAAACGGTCTTTGGGGGCGTGATGGCCTTTAAGCAACACTGCTGCCAGTGCTGGCGACAGGGTCAGCGAGTTGAAGGCCGAGATGACCGTCGAGATGGCAATGGTCAGCGCGAACTGTTTATAGAACTGCCCTGTCAGCCCGGAGATAAACGCAGCCGGAATAAACACGGCGCACAGTACCAGCGCTGTGGCGATGATCGGGCCTGTCACTTCGCGCATGGCGCGCTTGGTGGCTTCTACCGGTTCGAGTCCAAGCTCGATGTTTCGCTCGACGTTTTCCACCACCACAATGGCATCGTCGACCACGATACCGATGGCCAGTACCAAACCGAACAGCGACAGGGCATTCAGCGAGAAGCCGAACATGTGCATGACCGCAAAGGTACCGATCAACGACACCGGCACCGCCGCCAACGGAATGATCGAGGCGCGCCAGGTCTGCAGGAACAGGATCACCACCAGCACCACGAGAATCAGTGCTTCGAACAGGGTGTGAATCACCGCCTCGATAGAACCACGAACGAAGATCGTCGGGTCATACACGATGCTGTAGTCCATGCCTTGCGGGAAGCTCTTCTTCAACTCGTCCATCTTCGCGCGAACTTCGTTCGAGATATCGATGGCGTTCGAGCCAGGACGCTGGAAAATCGGGATCGCGACCGCGGGCTGGTTATTGAGTAAGGAGCGCAAGGCGTACTGGCTTGAGCCCAATTCAACCCGGGCAATGTCCTTCAAACGAGTGATTTCACCGTCATCGCCTGCGCGAATGATGATGTTTTCAAACTCTTCCTCAGTGACCAGACGGCCTTGGGTGTTCACCGACAGCTGGAAGCTGGTGGCGTTCGGGGCAGGGGGCGCACCCAGTGCACCGGCTGCTACCTGGCGGTTCTGTTCGCGAATGGCGTTGACCACGTCAGTGGCGGTCAAATTGCGCGAAGCGGTTTTGTTCGGATCAAGCCACACACGCAACGAGTAATCGCCCATGCCGAACAACTGCACGTCACCCACGCCGCCCAGGCGGGCCAGCTCATCCTTGATGTTGAGGATCGCGTAGTTGGACAGGTAAAGCATGTCGTAGCGCTGATCCGGTGAGGTCAAGTGCACCACCATGGTCAGGTCGGGCGATGCCTTGTCTACCGTAATACCGATGCGCGTCACTTCCTCGGGCAACTTGGGCTCGGTGCGGGTTACACGGTTTTGCACCTGCACCTGCGCGTTGTCCAGGTCAGTGCCCAAGGCGAAGGTAATGGTCAGCGTGAGTTTGCCGTCAGCAGTGGATTGCGAAGACATGTACAACATGTGTTCGACACCGGTGATGGCCTGCTCCAATGGCGCCGCCACGGTTTCACCGATCACTTTAGGGTTGGCACCCGGGAAGTTGGCACGCACCACCACCGTTGGCGGTACGACCTCCGGGTATTCGCTGATCGGTAACTGGAACAGCGAAATGCCGCCCGCAATCAAAATCAGCAGCGAAAGCACGGCAGCGAAAATCGGCCGTTGAATGAAGAACTGGGAAAAATTCATCGAAGTTGTCGTCCCTTAACCGCGAGGAGTCGCAACGCTGGCCAGCTTCGCCGCAGGGGTTGCGGGCGTTGCAGGTAACAGGTTGCTGGCTTCCAGGGCGTGTCGTTGTTGCGCCAGTGCGGCGAGGGTTTGTTCGTTGGCCATCGGGATGACTTCAGGGGTCACCGGCGAGCCAGGACGCACCCGTTGCAGGCCCTTGACGATAATGGTGTCGTCTTTGTTCAGGCCGCTGCGAACAATGCGCAGGCCTTCGATTTTTGGCCCCAGGTCAATGGCCCGGTAGGTGGTGTTGTTATTACCGTCCATTACCAATACGAATTTTTTGCCCAAGTCGGTGCCGACTGCTTCGTCATTGATCAGCACGGCTTCGTAGGTGCCACTACCGACCAGTTTTAGGCGCGCGTACAGACCCGGGGTGAAGCTGCCATCCGTGTTGTCGAACACCGCGCGACCACGAATGGTGCCGGTTTTAGGATTGACCTGGTTGTCGACGAAGTTCATCTGGCCCAAGTGCGGGTTGCCCTCTTCGTTGGACAGCCCAAGATAAACCGGCGTGGTCTGGCCACGCTTGCCATCGCGTGCCAACTGGTTGTACTTGAGGAATACACGCTCGTCAGCGTCGAAGTAGGCATACACCTTGTCGGTCGACACCACGCTGGTCAGCGGCGTGACATCCGCCGTGACGATGTTGCCGGCGGTGATGTCGGCACGGCTGACACGGCCAGTGATCGGCGAGGTGACGCGGGTAAAGCTCAGGTTGAGTTTGGCCAGATCCAGTTGCGCCTGGATAGCAGCGACGGCAGCGCGCGCGGCCTGGGAGGCGGTGCTGCGCGAGTCAGCCAGTTCAGCGGAAATCGCGTTGCTCTGACGCAGACGCTCGCCGCGCTGAGCTTCGTTTTCACTGCGGGTGGCATTGGCGCGAGCTTGCTGGAGTTCGGCTTCAAGTTGGCGGACCGCCGCCTGGAACGGGCGCGGGTCGATCTGGAACAACAGATCGCCTTTTTTGACCAGGGCACCTTCAGTAAAGGCAACCTGATCAATCTGGCCCGACACACGCGGGCGGATTTCAACGGTTTCGGGTGCTTCAAGGCGACCGGTGAACTCGTCCCACTCGTTCACGGGTTGCTCAAGCACTTTGGCCACACTGACTTTTGCAGCAGGTGCAGGAGCAGTCGCTTGTGGAGTTTTACCGCATGCACTCATCACCACGATCGCCAGGGCCGCGAGTGGGAAGCGCAAATGTTTCAGTGACTGTTCCATGAGGGGGAGTCCGCCAATCTATTGAGATGGGCGGGATAATGCTGTCGCGCGCGCCGGGGCACGAATCGAACCCAGCGAAGGTTAATATCATTCAGAATGATACAAAGCTTGTCCAAGCCCTCTAGCCTGCGCGTTTTATGAGTGAGCTATCAATTAAATTCGTATTTAAACAGGGTGAAAGTCCGCTGCATTACCGGAATGAGGATTGCTCGCTGTAGGCCAGCAGGGCTTTAACACGGTGCATTTGGCCGTGGCTCAGTAGCCAATTTGACGGTAATCATTTGGACACATAAAGCTGCCTGTAAGACCACCTTGGCACATGACCTGATCACTACGCTTTTTGAATCATTGTGTAAAACAGGTCATTTCTTATGTCTTCGTTACATCAGCACACACCGTCATTAACAGCCTTTGACCCCAGAGGCCTGACCCTGCGCACGGTGGCTTATCATCGCGCCCGAGCCCAGGATGAGCCTCAGGCACGCGTGCATAGGCAAACGTTTAGCGCCGGCGGCCAGTTGCAAGAACAGTGGGATGCGCGTCTGCATCGCCTGCAAGAATCTGACCCTGCGGTGCAACCCAATCAGCACCTTCGGCACAGTTTGAGCGGGCGCGTCTTGCGCAGCCACAGTATCGATGCCGGTTGGCGTATTGCATTGAGCGGTATTGCGGGTCAGTTATTATCGGTCTGGGATGCCCGTGGCTCACAGCAGCGTTATGAATTTGACGCTGTTCTCAGGCCGGTTGCCGTGTTTGAACAAGCCGACGATGACGCGCGCGAGCGTTGTACCGAGCGGTTGGAGTACGCCGCTATGAACACCCAACATTCAGCGCGCAACCAGTGTGGCCGACTGATTCGTCATGATGACCCTTCCGGGAGCGTGCTATTCGAGCAATACGCCTTGTCAGGCGCCATTGCCCGGCAAGGCCGCCTGTTTTTACGGGCAGAAGAAGCGCTTGACTGGTCTGCGCAACTCGATGTGCGCATGGCGCAATTGGAGACTGAGTGTCATACCAGTGCGTGGCGCTACGATGCGTTGGGTGGTCTAGTGGAGCAAACGGATGCCAAGGAGAATCGCCGGCAAACGTTATACGGCCCTGAGGGCGAGCCTACAGAGGCCTTGCTGGTGTTCAGCAGCGGGACGCGCAAAAGGTTGTTCGACTTGCGCACCTATAACGCTCAGGGCCAGGTTGAGTCAGAGCGTGCGGGCAACAATGTGCTGACGCTAGCCACGTACAGGCCTCACGATGGGCGTTTGCTAAATCTGACAACGCGCAAGCCGGGGAGTACCCAGCTGATTTTGCAAGATCTGACCTACACCTATGACCGCGTCGGCAATGTGCTCAGTATCAGCGACGCGGCACAACCCACAACGTGGGCCAGCAATACCAAAATCGACGCCACCGCCAGCTTTGAATACGACACGTTATCCCAGTTGATCAAGGCGACCGGCCGCGAATATGCGCAACATGCGATCGGTCCGGCGTTACCGGCACTGGTGCAGTTTGGTTCAACCGATAGCAGCCTGATGCGTAACTACATCCGCCACTATCAGTACAACGAGGGCGGCAATCTTGTGCAGATGCAGCACGTGCCGTCCAGCGGTCAGGGGTACACCCAGCGCATCAACACCGCCGCGCACAGTAATCACAGCGTACTCAACGGTCTCGATTCGTACGCTGACCCGCTCAAGGGGTTTGATAAAAACGGCAACCAGCAATTACTCATGCGCAGTCAGGCCATGAGCTGGAATGCACGCAACCAACTGCAGCGGGTCACGCAAGTGGTTCGTCAGCAGGGGAGCAGTGACGACGAAACCTATGGCTACGATGGTGCAGGCCTGCGGGTTTTCAAGAGACGCTCAAGCCTGGCTAAAAACCGCCAGCACATTGAGCAAGTGCGCTATTTGCCAGGCCTTGAGTTGCACAGTAATGACGCCACAGGCGAGTCGTTCAATGTGCTGTCGATTGAGGCCGGGCTCACCCGCATGAGGGCCCTTGTATGGGAGAACAAGCGTCCTGCGGGTGTTGCAGACGAGCAACTGCGTTTCAGCCTTGTGGACGCGACAGCCAGCAGTACCCTTGAACTTGACGAACAGGCGGCCTTGTTGAGCCAGGAAGGGTACTACCCGTTTGGCGGTACAGCCTGGTGGGCTGCGAAAAGTCAGGTCGAGACCAGGTTCAAGACGGTGCGTTACTCCGGCAAAGAACGTGACGCTACCGGGCTCTACTACTACGGCTACCGGTATTACGCGCCTTGGCTGATGCGCTGGGTCAGCCCCGACCCCGCAGGCGATGTAGACAGCCTTAACCTGTATGCAATGGTCGGCAATAACCCCGTCACCTTCACCGACGCGGCGGGGCTGGCGTCGAACCAAACGCTTGCTCGTTTTTTAGCAAGAATAATAATTACAGGCGCACTGACCCTGGTCGGGTATGCATTGGGCTGGGCAGCAGGCTATCCACGAGAGGGCGCGATGACCGGCGCGGCGGTGGGTGTTGGTTTGGGTTTAATGAGTTGGCGCACGAGTGTCGCAGCAGAACAATTGCAATCCATGGGTTCAGGGGAGGAGAGATACGCCCAGTTGGTCGCCAATGTCATTCTGGAAACTTCAAAGCGCAGGGGGCTGAGCAGAGAAGAGACAAACAGGCTGGTTAATTTTATTTATACCCATCGTCAGGGATATCAAGGAGAAGGGCTTGCCATCGCTTTCAGCCCTGCGGCCAACGAAAATATCTATGCCTACATTGGGCCTGCTCGGGCAGGTCTACAGCTAAACGTAATGGAAAGCACGCGTGAGCCCACGCCAAGGGAAATTAGACAGATAGGCTTCAAGAGTATTCAGCTTCGAGATTCGGAGCGTGCAAGCACTTCAGCGCCACCAGCACCTCGTCCCTCATCCGCTCAGGGCAGTGTCAGCCAGTTTGAAACTCAAGCGGCTACTCATCTGGCCAAAAAAAAACTGGGTAATAGACAACAGCCAGCGCCCTCCGGTGAAAGCACTTCGCAAGCGGGCGCAGCGTCTGAGCCCCGCTTCATTATTGACGAGTCGCAGATAGCGCATTTAATGGAGGGCGCTGCAGGACGAAGCATTGGTATTACCCTGGGTCATTTGCAAGAGGGGCGTTTTGCAGCGGTTAACTGGCATCGTCATGCTGACAGACTCTGGTCTGCAGACATACATGGTCATCCGGGATCAACCAGGCGAGGCGCTGTACGGTTGATGCTTGAGCACACAGGCGGCCGTACTTACCGGGCAGTCGGTCTTCGCGATCCACATCGGCGCTAATGACCCGAGCGGTATAGTTCGCTGTTACGCGGGCCGCATGCCACGTCGTACTGGGGTCACCCAGTACGACGGGAGCTCACCTAAGTGTTTGAATCTGGCTCGTGCGTATCGTTTTCGTCTTCGCTGATGGTGTACCAGGTGCAATAGGTCTGGCGGCTGAAATCACCGTTGGCACGCAGTGTCTTGATCACGCGCCCCAGTGGGTCGTAGAAGAGTTGGTCACAGTAGCCGTTTGCGCGCAGTGACGCGTCATTCAAGTAACGGTATTGATCAGCAAAGTACGGTTGGTACTGACGGATTGCCTGACCTTTGTTGTTGTATTCGACCCGGCCGCTGACTCGCCAACGTTTGTCGCTGTGACTGCTTACCGGTTTTTCGCTGCTGTCCAGTGTCAGGGCGCCGTTCTTGTCGATTTGATAAGCAGGCCCAGGCACGGTCAGTTGTTTGTTTTGCAGAACCCGGCCGAATCCGTCGCTGCACGCCAGGCTGATACGGATGATCAGCTCAGCGCTGTCGGGGCTGGTGGGGTAGCGGTCGGCTTGCAGCACCGCCACATGCACGGGTTCACGGTTTTTCATCCAACTGAAGGGCTGATAAAAAAAGGCGCTGGCCGCTTTCTGCACGGCTTTGCCAGGATCAGCAATGGCGGCTTTCGGGCTGTCATCTTTGGGGCGGACATAGTTATCCAAGGGTCAAACCCCACGGGCTTGCTGTCTTCTTCGCCGTAGAAGCTGGTGACCAGCAACTGACCAAATGCGTTATAGCGCGCCTCTTGTACGTTGCTTTGCGGGTCGGTGATCTTTATCGGCAGCAGGCATCGATAGTCATGTTTAGCCTGGGTTGTGCAGCCATCTGGAGTTTTAACCGAGGTGACCAGGTAGTGGTAGCGATCATGTTCAACCACGGTGACCCCATGGTCTTCTGTGGCGCGAAAATGATTGGCCCGGTAAAAATCGGCAAGATCGCTATAGATCGCAAAGCCTTGTTTGATTGCCCATAACGCGGTTTTGGCGGGTTTTTCAGACAGGTCTGGCTCTGGATCTGGCAGAAACGGAGTCATCGGGGTGTAGTGGGCCTCGGTCAGAGCCTTTTCCAGGTCGAAAGGTTCGGCTCCGGGCATGCGTGGTACGTCGTCATACACGGCCAATGCCTGTTCATCCAGTTCCGCGTGTTCACTGTGATGCTCCAGCGCCTGAATAGAGGCCTGGCCTGCAGGCAGAGGGGTAGAGCTTTGAGCAAGGCAGTAATAGTGCTCGGACATGCCCGCCAGCACGCGCTCGGCATTGACGCCTAAAGGGCTGTCAGCGGTGTCTGAAATGAAGTGCTCGTAGCTGATGCGTCCGTCGTCCAGGGTGTTCGCGCCTTTGCCTTTAGGTAACACTAATGCATTGCTGCGCTGCCGATAGGGCAAGCCCAGACGCCAGCATTGAGGCTCGACCAAGTGAATGGCCTGGGCGCGGGCTTCTGTCAGGTAGTAGGCTTGTTGCGCTGAATCGTGGGTATCGCGCCACCATGTTTGCTGATGTGTGTCGGTGAACGGCGGCGTGTCGGTCGGTGTTTTACGTCGTGCGTAATTGATTGCCACACCGTGTTCCAGGCTGCCGTACGCGTCTACACGCAGATTGAGGGTATGACTGCAGGCCGGATCAAGCGGCTCGCGCTCATAGCGCCAGGCAATCGACTCAATCGCCAGCAACATGCACCCCGAAGGCTCCAGCATGCGGACCATGTAGCGTTGCTGATTGACGGAGTAGGGCACAGCGGACTCCGTTGGATCGTTGGCGGCGTAGATCTCCTCGCGCAGCGGCGATCCACTTAGGGCCTTTTTCATTTCCTGGACCATCGAGTCCGAGCGAGTGGTGACCAGTGTGTCTTGAAAGCTGTCGGTGTCCAGACGGCTGAGCAACGTTAAACCTGGGCCCTTGGCATTTTTGTCCTTGTCGTAGTAACCAGTGAGTGGCATGTCGATGTGTTTGCCGGTGTGAAACCACGATTTTCTCAGCAGTGCATCGCTGTGTTCGGTACCTGAAGGCTCACCGAGCAGGTTGGGCGTGTCAGTTTCAAGCAGTAAACCGTATCCCTGGAACGAGCGTTCCCGACTGTCATAAAACCCTTCCCGGTACTGGAACTGCTGGATCATGCGGTTGCCGCTGATCAAGTCTTGTTGCTGCTGCTGGCTGACCAGATGCAACGGGAATGGCAAACCGCTGACCAGGGGTTTTTTGGCAAACTGACGTTCTTGTTTTTCATCCAGCCATTCCTGAGCGCTACTGCGATAGCTCAGGGTTGCCGTCGCCCCCATATTGTTGGTGGCGCCGGTCAGCAAGTAGGGCTTGTGACTGACAAAGTCATAGCGCCAATGGCGGGGTGCGGAATGCGTCGTCGTCAACACCAGACTGGAGCAACCAATGCCCTGTAAATCGGCAGTAGTGACTTGGCAGAAACGATCATGACGCACGCCTTCCGGCCACTTTAAAAAGGCGGGCGGCGATTGCAGGCCATTACCAAAACGGTTCATAAAAATCTGCACATGATCGGTTTCTAGATACAGCAGGTCGACCGCCCCGGAACCATCCAGATCAGCCAGCAGAACCCGCGAAGGATCGAACGCGGTGTAACTGAAAGGTAGTTTGGCGAACACAAAACTTTTACCGAAACGCCCGCGTCCCAGGTTTGGCCAGCAGGTGATCTGGTCATGGCGAATACGGATCAGATGCTGCTGCCCGCTACCCAGTACATCACTGAACGCGACCAACTCAGTGGCCGAGTTACCCGGTTGCGGCAGGGCGTCAGCGTCGGGTTCATGGTCTATCTGCTGGGCTGGCGTAAACCCTGCAGTGCCCTGATTGATATATAACCGAACACTTTGGCTGCCGATCAGGGCAAGGTCCTGGATCCCGTTACCCATCAAGTCGGCCAGTTGGCCGGCAGGGTGGAAAAACTCTTGGGGCAGTGCTGCAAACGGGGCAAAGCCTGACCAGCTTCTGTCGCCATTGAGGGTAAAAAAACCGCTCATGCCGGGCTGCGCGAGCACCCAGTCCAGCTGGCCATCGCCGTTTAGATCGCTCAGTGCTTGCAGGATGGGTTGGCTTGAGTCTGCAACAGGCAGGCGAGGCAAAACTTGCGCCGGGCCATAGTTCACCGCGTCCTTGCCCTCAGACGGCGATGCTCTAAGCGGTTCCCGGTAAGTCCAGTTGTGGTCGGAGCGGCTGAGCACTCCCGGCAAACCATCGTTGTATAAATCCACTAGCTGATAGCCTGTCTGACTGAGGGGCACCTGCAAAGCGTCGAAAGGCCGGTAGTTTTCAGGTTTGGTTTTCAGCAAAAAGGCGCTGTACCTCAACCTCAGCGGCGGCCACTCACCTGTGCTGTCGGATGCGTCGTAGGCCTGATTTTGTACGGTGTGCAGCAGATTTCCGCCTGTTTCGGTGAATTGGTACTGCAATACCAAGCGACGAACCAGCACCGGAGCCGGGCCCATCTCGGGCTCCTCAGGAAAGTAATGGAACATCAAGATTTGCTGACACAACCTTTGCGTGCCGAGCTCAAATCCGTAGGCATAACTAGAAAACGGATCCAGACGCTGTAACCAGGGTGTCTGTTCGGCGTAAGTGGGTTTTTCGGTCAGCCCGATTGCCCGTTCTCCATAGTCCAGTACCAGCTCAAAGTGCCACTGTATGTCTGCTGGGGCATGGCTATTCCAGAGCACGAGATTCTTCAGTGCCTTGAGATTGGCATAGCAAACACGTACCAGATAACGCTGCGCCCGATAGTCATGGGGTTGGCTGGCGTCTTGGGCGGCCGTCTCACTTTTGTAGTCGTAGTAAATATGTTCGCCGTGGGGGCTCAAACTTTCTTCAAGCAGCCATTGTGCAACATGCTCGGGCGCATCGGGATCTGCACAGCGCGCCGCTTGGGTTTTGCCAAAAAAATGGATGTTTCCATCGCCACTCTGTACCAACCAGAAACCCGACGTGTCTGCGCTGGTCGACCAATGTTCGATACGATCAAAAGTGCTTTCGATACGCGGAAAATAACGCACCACAGTGTGTGGCGCGCTGAGTTCTACACCGTTGTACTCACTGACGGTGTTGGAGATGAGCGCCCCTTGTGCGGTGCGCTGGGCGAACATTTCCTCACCGCCAGCGCTGACAAAACCATCCTGCTCGGTGTAGGACGGTACGCCCTTGAGGGTATTACGAACAATGGCCCCGACCGATAAACCCCACCCCATGCCGAAAGGGCTATTGCCGAGCGTGCTGCGGTAACTGAGGCTCAATGACGGGGCGTAAGCGCGACCGGGTGACAGCGGTAGCGGTATATCGAACGATGCCTGCCCCGTCATGCCCACTGCACCCCAACCGGTGCCGATGCTCTGGATGGCGCCCCCGCCCTTGGGCAGAGCCGGCGTAAGAACCTCATTATTGCCAGGTTGGCCGGTCATGCTCTGCCTCCCGGATTTTTGGCGGTGTAGCGCACGTGCACAATGATGTCAGTCAACGAGTCCAGCAGGATGGTCTGATCTTTAGGGTTGGGAAATGCCAGTTGCCAGCGAGACACCGCGCCAGTGTATTCGAAGGGTAAGTAGCGCTCATCGTGATCGAAATTCAGAGTAAACAGGCCGCTGTCATTCAGGCCGGTAGACAGGGCTATTTCTTCTTGTACGTGCAGGTTTTCCTTGATGCTGTCTGGCGCTTCGGAAAACTGGATTTTGTTGTAAGTCTGGGTCAGGGTGGCCTTGATGTTCTCATAAGGCCCCAACGTTGCAGGAAGCGACACACTGATGCTTTTCATTCGGCGCAGATAGTGCCCCGGATAGTCAGCATCAAACAGTGCTTGAGTGAGCTCAAAATCAACGATGCCGTTGACCAGGAGATTAGCTTTTAGCGCGCTCCACTCTTGATTCAGCGTCGCATCGCTGTCTTTGCGGTGCAGTTGGCGCAGTGAAATGGTTTTACTGATTTCCAGCGCCCGCTGGTTATGCTGCAGGTAGGCAGTGCTCATTTGCAGCAGATTGAGCTTAAGCGACTCGCCCGCTGCCAGACCCCGGTATTGGTTGTTCCACAGGGTGTTCTGAATAAAGGTTCGGGTATAGTCAGCCTGCTCAAATTGCCAGCATGCTTGAGCGGCCAGGCACAGTGAATGAGCCATGTCATAGGCCTGGAAGTAAAACGTCGACAGTTGGCTGTTGAGCCACTGATAAAGTTGAACGCTGCAGAAGCGTTTGCTGAGTGTCTCGTAAGTCGCTTTGGCCTGTATCAACGCCGTTTCAGTGTGTCTGAGTTGTAAGCGCGAGACACGGGTTTGCTCGGCATAAGTTTCAAGCTGGGCATCAATTTGACTGAGCTCAAGCTGGGCTTGCTCCAGTGCGTAACTCCACTCTTGGTTGCGGCGGTTGAATTGCTCGGTGCGTTCAAGGTGCAGAGCATTGGAGCGTTTTATGTGGGCTGCACCCTGGAGTGTTGCTTGTAGTGCGTGCGCAGCGCCTTCATATCGCACACCACCATTTGAAGTGCCGAAAATATTTGGCACTAACATGGCAAAACCTGCAGCCGCCTGGGCGGTATAGGCGCCGATCTCCACCATTGCACTTTCCTGATACTCCTGAGTGGCCCGGGTTTCACCCGGGTTGACACCTTCCAGCAATTGTTTCTCGAAGTACTTGGTGCGGGCTTCGACGACCCTGCGACCGGCGCGCAAAGCCAATTGATTTTTTTCATCAACGAGCAGTGCTTGAGCCTGCTGTTCTACAGCCACTGCGCTCAGGTCCCATGCCTGTGCATATTGCTGCGCGATCTGTTCTGTCTGCTCTTTTCGCTCAAGTAGCGACAGCAAGGTGTTTCCAAATTGAATCAGGTTATCGACAGCCAGCATGGCCTGCGCATGCATCACCTGGAAGCGATAATGGCCAGCCTGGATCTGCTGTGTGTGCAAGGCAGTGATGTGACTGTTTCCTCCTTGAGCCGCTCTTGACAGTAGCGCATGCGGTGATAGCGGGGTGGCATACAAGGAGAGTTGCAACGGTTTACCCGCGAGGTCGAGATGGTGGCGCAAGTTATGCAACCGACTGTCTATTTTGTCCCATCGTGCGGTCAGACCTGGGTTCAAAGGCCGGACAAAATAAGGTGTGTCTGCCGTGAGTGAGGACTGATTGTCGTGAGCGGAGCTACGACTTGGAACCGCTAATGCCACGTCTCTCTGGCTGACATTCGCTTCCAGTTTTCGCAGGTCATCGGACGCTGTCGCACTTAGTTTTTCAAGAGTGATTCTGGTCCATGGGTCAATGGTTGTAAGGTCCGGGCGTGGTCCGAGCAAGCGTTTAGCGCGTACATACCAAAGCTTGGCTTCTGCCATGCTGTCGGCGGTCATTTGTCGGTAAGCGGCATCGCCTCGATTGATCAGAATATCCAGGTACAACTGGTACAAGGCCTGGCGAAAATGAACAGGCGCACTTAAAGCAATTTGATTTGGATCGTAAGGGTTGTCGCGTGCATAACTGGGTTCTGTGATGGGTGTTGTCAGGAGTTTAAGTCGCCAGAAACCGGACATTTCATCGTTAACATCAGTTTTGCACCCCGGGTTGAAAAGGTAATGCAGCCATTTCTGAGCTTCTGCATAGCGCTGCTCCATATTCAGGCGATAGGCGATCAGCCAGGGCAGGTAAAGAAATAGCTCCCAGTAGTACTTGCCATGGGCGCCATGAAAGTCAAGTGGCTGTAATTGGCCATCTTCTGTTAATGGAGCTTCGAACCATGAATCGGGGGGTAATGAGAAGAGTGCTTCGAGGCTGACATTAGCCGCTTTTGTCAGCGTTTCGGCAAAGCCGGTATTCATGCGTATAGGCGTACGAGGCTCATTTTGTTGCGGTAAATCACTGCGTTTAATGATTGAATCGCTGAAGTCGATACATTCGGTTGTGCTATTGGCGTTAGATAAAACGCGCTTAAGTTTTGGCGCCAGTGGAATAATGGACTTAGCCTTTTTGTCCAGCGTGACTGTCACTTCCTTGAGTGCATAGCCCAACAGGTAAGGTTGCGAGTGCCTGATGTCCACCTCGAGAATGGCAACACCATGCAAAAGGGTTATTTGTGCCTGCCTGGAAACTGTCGGTGCTGCTTTATTAGTTACAGCATAGGGTTGTAGGGATTCAGCGTCGAGTTGCACTTGAGTTGTAATTGACTGTCCAGGCTTTAGTTCAAGAAACGTATCTTTTAGATAGCGACGTGCTTCGTCCTCCTCGCCAATGATTAGGGTGTTTCTGCGGAGTATTCTTTCCGAAGTAGGCGGATTATCCTTGAGAGGAATGATGACGATTTGCTTGTAGGTACGATTAAAAGCTGTGGCTTTCAGGTGTTCGAACAATAAAACGTTTAATAAATCCTCCGGGCTGTCGGGTTTTAGCTTGACAGTGATCATGTAGGGGGCGGAATTAAGACTGATCAGCTGGTTGAAAGTGTCTGTGTTTATTGTCCAGTCTGTCAATTTGATGGTTGCTTGGTTGTTTTCAAGTATTAGTTCGGTCAGGTGTTCACTTGAGGGTGGCTTGATAAAATCGGAAAATGTTTCAAGGCTTCTGGTGTTGGTAATGACGATTTGTTGTAAATGCCGAGAAGCGAGAGCTTTTTGTGTAAATGTGATAGAGGAGTATGAGTCTAGTCGCGTGTTGGGCTGGCCGTCTACGGTAAAGGTAACCACCAGTTCAAGCCTGATCTTGTTCGGGCCTGTGCTTGACTCAAAAGTGAGTTTTAAGTGTTTTGGGAAGTGTTTTTCTACGGCGGACTTTATTGGCTCTTCGCATTTAAGGGTGTAGCTGATTTCTAAACCCTCCTGACTTCAGCAAGCACCTGGCTATGTAATTGGTT